>CAZSBF010000070.1:0-22668 GCA_964605185.1 uncultured Planctomycetaceae bacterium | reverse complement strand
CAAGCTTCGGCCTGCTGACCACGATCTGGCTGGGCCTGAAATTCTCCCCGCGCGTCGCCGCAAGGACCAATCGCCCACTCTCATAGCGAAGCGACGCCGAAACCCCGTCAATCTTCGGATCGACGAGGTATTCATACGCCGCCCCATCCAACCCCTTCGCCACACGTCCGTCCCACTCACGAAGCTGCGCCTCGTTGTACGTGTTATCAATCGACATCATCGGCACGGCATGAGTCACGTGCGCGAAGCCCTCCAGCGGCGTCTCCGACACTCGCTGCGTCGGCGAATCCGACGTGACTAACTCCGGGTGCGCGGCCTCCAGATCCTTCAATCGCTGAAAGAGCTTGTCATACTCCCGATCCGAAATGACCGGCGTGGCCTCCACGTAATACGCAAGGTCATGCCGGGCGATTTCCTCTCGTAATCTCGCGATTTCCTGCTGCGGGTTCATGATGACTACAATGATACAGCGAGCCGCCCGTTTTTCGTGCCGACTCGCCGACCTCGCGCCGCTTTCAACCCCCTCGCCTTGGGTGTACCCTTAGCCCGCCATGATTCGCCGGTATATCTCGCGAACGGTCGTCCTTCTCTTCGTGCTGGATCAACTGGTCCTTCCGGCCGCGCTATTCCTTGCCCTCTGGATCAAGCAAAACCTCCTCCTCGTCGACCCCGGCCTGCCGACCCAACTCCACCTTGACCTCTTCCTTCGGCTTTGGCCCTTCCTCGCCCTCGCCCTCGTCCTCACCGGCGCCTACGACCTGCAAGTCGCCGTCGGCCGGCTCTGGCCGCTGCTCCGCCGCACCATCGTCGCCGCCGCCGCCATGGGCGCGGTCTGGGTCGCGGGCACCTTCTTCCTAAAGATGAGCGAACTCATCAGCTACTCGCGCGCCGTCTTCAGCCTCTTCCTCGGCCTTTCATTGCTCGGCCTGGTCGGCGTCCGACTCGGAGTCGCCGAATTGCTCGCCTATTGGCAATCCCGAACCGGCCACGCCCGCCGTGTGCTCATAATCGGCGGCGAGGCCCATGGGCGCAAGCTCATCAAGAATCTCTCCCGCCAGATGTTCACCGCCATCGAAGTCGTCGGCGCGACCGGTGACGGCGACCTGGGCGATGTGCCGAAACTCGATGAGGAATCGGCCCTCGCAATGATCCGCCAGGGCCGCGTCGATCACGTCATCGTCGATCTGCCGCCTAAGCGCATACGCCTGCTCCTGCGCGTCGCCGAGTTGGCGGAGCTGGAAGGCATTCCCCTGCAACTAACCCCCGCCGTCTTCCCCGGCATCCACCTTACCCCGCGCGTCGATCAGATCGGCCGCATCCCCATGATCGAACTTTGCGGTGGAGAACTTCCGCTTTCTGGCGTCATTACCAAACGCGCCCTCGACCTGTCGCTCGCTTCGCTGGGCCTCATCGTGCTTTCACCGGCACTTCTCGCGATCGCCCTGCTGATCAAGCTCACATCGCACGGCCCTGTGCTTTATGTGCAGGAACGCATCGGCCTCGACGGCCGCCGCTTTCGCATGTTCAAGTTCCGTAGTATGAAACTCGACGCCGAAACGAAATCCGGCCCAGTGTGGGCCGTTCAAAACGATACGCGCTGCACCCCTCTCGGCTCCATCCTACGCCGCACAAATCTCGATGAACTCCCCCAGCTCTTCAACGTCCTCATCGGCAACATGAGCCTCGTCGGCCCGCGCCCCGAACGCCCCGAATTCGTCGAGCAATTCAAACCCGTCATCGAACGCTACAGCCACAAGCACTGGGTCAAACCCGGCATCACCGGCTGGGCCCAGGTCAACGGCTGGCGCGGCCAGACCGACCTGCAAACCCGCATCCAACACGACATCTACTACATCGAACGCTGGTCGTTGTGGTTCGACCTCAAGATCATCTTCCTCACCCTCGTCGGCGGCTACAAAAACGCGCACTGACACACGATACTTCACGATTCCCCTGAACTCTCGTGGAAAAGTCCGCGATTCCAAAGGGTCCTAATGGGTGCTCTCGCGCACGTTGTTAAGATTCTGTTTGCTGTGTATTCACCCCCCAGCACGTCCGCTCCATCTCTCCCACGAAATTCCGAATCCTTCCGGGAATTCGCTTGAAATCCGCGCACGACCATAGGTACAGTTTCCCCGATCTCAGTCTCGGCATTGGACGCCGATCACCTGTCATGGAGGATCAAAATGTTCGACACACCTCGCATTAGCCATCGTGCCAATTCACCCGTGTTCAGCTTGCTGACTGCAATTCTCGCAGTCGGCGTCGGTCGCGTCGTCGCTCAACCCCCACCCGGCTACTACGACACGGTGAATGCGACGGATGCAACGACGCTTCGCGCGACGCTGCACCCCGTCATCGACGACCACACAAGATTTCCATACACCTCCACGTCAACCGACACATGGAACATCCTCGAACTGGCCGACGAGGACTCCGCCAACACGGCAAACGTGCTCGACATTTACATGAATGCGAGTTACGTCAAAGTCGGCGCGGGAAATACGAATTACAACCGTGAACACTCCTGGCCCAACTCCTACGGCTATCCAAACGACGGCTCTACGAATTACCCCTACACCGATTGCCACGCCCTCTTCATCGCTAGTGACTCGTACAACTCGTCGCGCGGTAACAAGCCCTATCGTTTCTGCAGTGCCCTCTGCTCCGAGCAAATCACCCTGTTTACGAATGGCCAAGGCGGAGGCAGCGGCGTCTACCCCGGCAACTCAAACTGGACCACCGGCTCATTCACAACTGGTACATGGGAAACGTGGATCGGTCGTCGCGGCGACGTAGCTCGTGCGCTGTTCTACCTGGATGTCCGTTATGAAGGTGGCACCCACGGCATCACAGGCGTAGCCGAGCCGGACATGATCCTCACCGACAACGAAGCCCTGATTGACGCCTCCAACACCGGTGCGAATGAGTCCATCGCGTACATGGGCATGCTCTCGGTGCTACTGCAATGGCACCAACAGGATCCCGTGGATTCCAAAGAAATCTCGCGTAACAACGTCGTCGCCGGCTACCAGGGCAATCGAAACCCCTTCATCGACCACCCCGAGTGGGTCGAGTGCATTTGGAACAGCAATTGCTCGACCGGCGACACCACGCCACCGGCCGCGCCGACAGGCCTCGCCGCGACCGGTGGGAACGGCGTCGTGAACCTCGACTGGAACGACAACGGCGAATCAGATCTCGCCGGATACAACGTGCACCGCTCAACGACCAGCGGTGGCCCATACACCAAGATCAATGCCTCGCTTGTAGCGGCTTCCACCTACAGCGACACCACCGTAACCAACGGCACCACGTACTACTATGTGGTGACGGCCGTGGACACGTCGAACAACGAGAGCGGAAACAGCAATCAGGCGAGCGCGACGCCTTCCGGCGGCGGCGGCGGGCCTGCATCGCCGTGGATCAACGAGTTTCACTATGACAACGACGGAACGGACACCGGCGAATTTGTCGAAGTGGCCGGGCCGGCAGGCACCAACCTCAGCGGCTGGAAGGTCATCGGTTACAACGGTGCCGGCGGGGCAATGTATGCCACGGTGAACCTCACGGGGACGATACCCGACCAGCAAAGCTGCATCGGCACACTGAGCTTCGCATTCGCCTCCATGCAGAACGGTTCACCCGACGGGCTGGCGCTGGTGGATGCGTCCAATGTGGTTGTGCAGTTCCTCAGCTACGAGGGGTCGTTCATCGCGACGGACGGGCCTGCCATTGGATTGGTTTCCGTTGACATCGGTGTCAGCGAGTTGACGACGACGCCGGTGGGGCAGTCCCTGCGGCTTGCCGGAACGGGCAAGCAGTATTCAGATTTCACATGGCAGGCGCCGGCGGCTTCCTCCGCGGGACAAAAGAACACCGGACAGACATTTAGCGATCCGTCGTGTGTGGATGTAACTCCGCCGGCCGCGCCGACCGGCTTGGTTGCGACGGCCGACAACGCCGTGGTGAATCTCGACTGGGGCAACAACAGTGAGGCGGATCTCGCCGGGTACAACGTCTATCGCGGGACAAGCGCCGGCGGGCCGTACTCGAAAATCAATGGTGCTGTCGTTGCGGTAAGCGACTACAGCGACACCACGGTGACGAACGGCACGACGTATTACTACGCTGTGCGCGCCGCGGACACCTCCAGCAACGAAAGCGGAAACAGCAACGAGGTTTCGGCGACACCCTCCGCGGGCGTGACCATGCTCATGACGTTCCTGGCCAGCACATCCGTGCCCGGAGTGGGAACCGTCGAGAATGAAGACATCGTCGCGTACAACACGGGAACCGGCGTCTGGTCGCTCTATTTCGACGGCAGCGATGTCGGCCTCACGTCGTTTGCAATCGATGCCCTCGCGGTGCTGCCGAGTGGACAGTTGCTAATCAGCGTAGACCTGGACGGAACACTTGCCGGTCTCACCGGAGGCCCAAGCGGCACATCCGTTGACGACTCAGACATCATCCAATTCACTCCGAGTTCGCTCGGCACGACGACGGCCGGAACGTGGACGTTCTACTTCGATGGAAGCGACGTAGGACTTACATCCACCGGCGAGGACATCGACGCGCTGTCCATCTCAGCAACCGGCCAGTTGGTGATTTCGACGATCGATCCGCCCAGCGTTACGGGACTGACAGGCCTCGCGGATGAAGACGTCATCGCCTTCACTCCCGGCACACTCGGCTCTGTCACCACCGGCACATGGAGCTACTACTTTGACGGCAGCGACGTCGATCTTGCCACGAACAACAACGAGGACGTGGACGCGGCGTGCATAACCGCGACCGGCGAGATATTGCTCTCGACGATTGGGACTTTCGCCGTGACTGGCGTATCGGGTGAAGATGAGGATGTCGTTAAATTCACGCCAACGGCGCTCGGAACAGTAACAACGGGAACGTATTCGTCGTTCCTCGACCTGAGCGCCCTGGGCATGGCCGCCGGTGCGGACGTGAACGCGGTCGAAGTGCTCGATTAGCAATCAGGAAGCCGCTGCCGATTCCCACAAATCAGACAGGCCCGGTGCATCGCTTGGATGCGCCGGGCCTGTCTTTCTTAGGAGGAGAGATGACAATTCAAAGTGCCGGATTCTCAGACATCAGCTTCAGCCGTGCCCATCTCCGGTCCACTTCATCTTGAACTTCCTTGACCGCCTCGGCATACTCCGGCCGCGCCAAATGCGCGAATGCCCCGCCCATCGCCGCGAACGCATCCGTCACCGGCACCTTCTTGCCGGCCTTCTCCGGGTCAACCGTGACCGTCGTAATGCCGTGCTCGATCTCATACAGCGGATGCATGCACGCATTCACCGCCGCCTCGACCGCCGCAGGGCCAACGTGCTCTTCCATGCCCCAATTCAACGGGCACACCGAAAGCGTCTTCACGAACGCAAACCCGCCCGCTCGCGTCGTCGCCTGCGCCTTGCGGGCCTTGCGGATCATGTCCTGCGCGTGCGATTCGCAACATGTCGCAATGTATGGCGCAAACGTCCCGCGAAGGATCTCCACGATTTCCTTGTGATGCGTGCGCTTGCCGGTCTGTTGCGGGCCGAGGTGGGCGTTACTGGCCTTCTGATGCATGTACCCGCTGTAACACAGTTGCGCACCCGTGTTCATGTAGCCCTTGTTGTCGTACTCAAACAAGATGAACGGATCATTCCGCAGGGCAGCGCCGATCACCTGATCCATGCCGATGTCATCGCCACCGTCGCCGCTCACCGCGATTACCGTAATGTCCTCGGGCAGATCGCCGCGCGCCTTGAACCGCTTGATCATCTCCACCACGCCGGTCGCCGTGCTGGTCGAGTTGTGAAACAAGTTATGGAAGTACGGCACCTTGAAACTCGTCAGCGGGTAACCCGTCGTGACGACCATGCCGCAGCCCGTGTTGAAGAGCAGGCATACATGCCCGTCGATGCCGCGGAGGAACAAATTCAGACTCGTGAAAATCCCGCAGCCCGGGCACGCCGCGTGCTTGTCGAAGCGCGTCGGCATCTTCGACAAGTCTTTCAGATTCACTTTCGTCCCCAATGCCGCATTCAGCGAACACTCATCCACCGTCAACGGCACCAGCGTGGCGTCCGGCGCATACGCCTCGTCGCCCGGCCACGCACCGTGGTAATACTTGGATTCGGCAAACGAGAAGCCGCCTGGCGATGTCTTCTTCTCATCGTCATGCCGCGTCGGCCTCAAGACCTCCGCCGCGTCGGAATACATCACCAGCGCGTCGTCCTTGGTGAAATTCAACCCGCCGATGCCATAGGTCCGTTGCACGATGCGCGCCGGGTTCCCATGTCGCTGCAACGCCGCGCCAATCTCATTCGCCAGATAATTGCTCGCACCATACTGACTGCCGCGCTCCGCCACCACAATTGCTTCCGCCTCGCCGATCGCCGCAAGAATCTCCTTCTCCGGCCACGGTCGAAGCACCGTCGGCACAACAAGATTCACCCACTCACCCTTTGCCGCAAGGATATCCACCGCGTCCTTCGCTGCCTCGCCCGCCGTGTTCAGGGCGACCAGACATCGCGGTCCCGACCGGTCGCCATGCTGCTCGACAAACCCGTATCGTCGCCCCGTCATTCGCGCGAACTCGTCAAACACGCGCGGCAGATACTGATACGCCCGCTCGAATTTCGTCTCCATCTGCACCTTGGCGTTGATCAGGTCATCGTTCATGTAAGGCCCGAACGTTCGCGGATGCTGCACATCAATGAAGCTGAATCGTCCGTTGCGAGCCTCCAGCGTCCCCTTGAACGGCGGCGGGCCGACGAACCGGCGAACCTCTTCCTTGTCCGCAAATACGCTGATCCGTCGATTGGCGTGCGATGTATGGAAACCGTCATACGCGACGATGGCCGGCAGATTCACGCGCTCAGCCACCTTGATCGCGATAATGTTCATGTCATACGCGGCCTGCACATTGGGCGCGAGAAACGTCAGCCAACCCCAACCCAGCGTCGCATACAAATCCGAGTGCCCGTTCTTGATGTTCAGCGGCGCCGAAACATCGCGCGTCGACAGATTGAGCACCATCGGCAAGCCCAACCCCGATATCGCCGGCATCTGCTCAGCCTTCAGCAACAGTCCATTCGCGCTGGTTACATCCACCACGCGCCCGCCCGCAACCGCGGCCCCGGTGCAAATCCCCAGCGCCGCCAATTCGCTCGTCCCGACCACAAACGAAATGTCGGTCTCGCCCTCGGCATAGGCCTTCGAGATCACCTCACCTACGTCCGACGACGGCGTGATCGGGTAATACCCTTCGCAGTCGTACCCGATATCGAGGATCGCGCGGGCCACAGCCTCGTTGCCATTGCCGATCCACGTCTTTTGCAGACATGTCGGTTTCGGTTCCGTCAATTCACTGACTTTGAACGGCGTCATCGGAGTCATCGTTGCCATAGGTCCTCACGCTCCCTGTATTTGAGTTCCCGAACTTCCTGACAGCGCAATCAAAAAGAACACCAGAATCGCCACCCAGACAATCATTTTCAGATGCGGTTTCATGACGTCACCTCCAAACTCCCCTCCCCTTGATAAGGGGAGGGCCAGGGTGGGGTTTCCCACTCTGTCATGCATAATCAAACGTCAGCGCCTTGCCCTTCTTCGTATCCGGGCAAACCTCGACGCATCGCATGCAACCCTTGCAAAACGCATCATCAATGCCGTCCATCCGACCGTCCCGCCAGAGCAGTCCGCCGGGATCGCTGCAAACCGTCAGACAAATCCCGCACGACGTGCAAACGCCTTTGTCGAACTTGGGCACGCGACCGCGCCCGGCGATCCGGTTGTCGCGGTTCAGCGTGCAATGCGTCAATGCGTCGATCGTTCCGCCGTTCAGCATGTTGCGCCAGCCGATCGGACCGCGCGACACCTGCGGCGAGAGCCGCGGGTAACCATCAGCGCTGAACGTCGCCCGCGTGCTGCCGCCCAGCGCCGCGTTGAACGCAGCCATGTTCGATTCCGCCGCCTTTGGCCATTGTTTCTTGATAACAGCGGTAACGTCGGTGTCGGGGAATCCCAGCTCATGACACAGCACCGCAATCAGCGGCATGTTCATTCGGCTCTTTGATTGATAGGCGATCTTCGTGGCATCGACGCACACAATCGTCCCGCTGTGCAATCCCAGCAGGTGCCGCACCTCATCGGGCGACTTGATCGTGTTCACAACGCACACCGCGTTGGGCTGCAATCCGCGACCAAGCTCCAGCGGCGCGATCAGATCATCGTGAAACGCAACCAGGAAATGCGGCGTCGCCGTTGGCCCGGCCTGTCGCACCGGCGTACCAACCTCGCAGAATCGCACCGACACATCCGTGGCAGTGCCCTTCTTCTCCGAGCCATAGCGGGCGTCATAGCCACCATCAAGGCCGAAGTGCGTGCAACCGATCTTGAACAACAGCTTGCCGCCCATGTTGGCGCCATCGCCACCAAGCGCCGAAAGAAAGATATTGCAGAATCCCAATTCATCCCGAACGGGCAACTTGAACGCGGACATGTGAGACTCCTCTCTCCGCGATCAAATCGGATCGCGTACACCGTGTCCGCAAAAATGAAATGCAACCCCCGTACCAGTCGCCCGACCGCGTTTCCGGCCTCAGAAACGCGATTCGTTCTCGTCTCCCGGATTCAACTGCGGATTTTCCCGCACGACAGGCGGACTTTCCGCGCTGCCCGGCCGGTTTCGGAAGATTTGGTGTATGGCCCCCGCCCGGTGCGAACCGCGCCTACATGCGATCAAGCGTCGAGATCCCCAACAGCCCAAGGCCGATCCGCAAGGCCCGCGCCGTCACATCGCACAGCGCCAGCCGCGAAGCCTTCTCCGCCGCGCCGTCCGCCTGCAGAACCGGGCAGGATTCATAGAAGGACATGAACTTGCCGGCAAGGTCATACAGGTAGTCGCAAAGGAAGTTCGGCAGAAGATTGTCAGAGACGACTTCAACGATCTCCCCCAATTGCAACACCTTCATCGCCAGCGCCCGCTCGGCCGGATGGCCCAGCAGGATTTTGGCATCGGCAGGCGGCGCGATCGACTCCGCCCCCTTGCGATAGATCGAGCGAATCCGGGCATAGGCATAAAGCAGGTACGGCGCGGTGTTGCCCTGCAGCGCCAGCATCTTGTCCCAGCTAAACACATAGTCGGTGTTGCGGTTCTGACACAGATCGGCGTACTTCACCGAGCCGATGCCGACCGTTTCCGAAATCGAGCGAATCTCCTCTTCTGAAAAGCCCCGGCGCTTCTCGGCGTCTGCCTCGCTGGCCCGCACCAGCGCCTCCGCCCGCTGCACCGCCTCTTCCAGCAAATCCTTCAGCTTCACCGTGTCGCCGGCCCGCGTGCGGAGCATCTTGCGATCCTCGCCCAACACCGAACCGAAGGAAACATGCTCCATTCGGATGGTCCGCGCACCTTTACGCAACCAACCCAGCGCGCCGACCGCTGCAAACAACATCTCAAAGTGCAGCTTCTGAGGGAAGCCTACGAAGTAAATGACCCGATCCGCCCCCAGGCCATTATTGAACGGCGGCTTCGCCAGCGTCTCCGCCAATGTCTTCGTCTGTAACGCATAGGGATGGGTCGCCGCATGATGCGTGCGATACAGCGTCGCGGCGAGGTCAGTCGTCGCATAAAGCGATGCGCCGTCCGACTTCTGAATCAGCATCGGCAGCGGATCGCCCTGCGCCCCCTTAAAGACCGGCGTCCCATCCGGCTTCTCCAGAAAGACGCACACAGCACCCTTGTCGTCACGACACACCGCCCGAACCTCGCCCGATTGCCCAACGGCCGTTGCAAGTGCCGACTGCAATTCCGCGACCACCCCCGGCAGCAGCGGCTCATAGAAACTCTCGCCGCAAATATCATCGTCCGTCAGCAACACTCCGAGTCGTCGATAGATCGCGTTGCATTCCCGAAGAGTCGCGTCCTTCGCCTTTTTCCAAGCCGTCAGCTCCTGCGTGTTGTCCCGGCCGGCCTTTCCTTGCAGCATCGCCGCGACATACCGCGAGACACCCGACAGCGGATACGTCTCGCCCGACTGGGCGTCGGTAACCGCAAGGTCCGTCCCTTCGGCCGCTTCCTCCAATGCGTTCACATAGCGATACGCGGGCAACAGTATCTCAAAACTCGGTTGCAGCGTCTGAAGATAGGCGTGGAACTCCGAACCTGTCGGATCGCTCGCCAGATTCTCCTGGTGAATGTCCCGGCGCTGTTGCAACAGAGGCCGTTTCGCATCGATCGGCACCTTCGCAATGCGCGACAGTTCATCGGCCAGTCGATTGAAATCCGCGACCGTCTCGCCCTGCCGCTTTCCCATGCAAAGGTGCCAGAGTGCGAGAATGATCTTCCCGAACTGCGTTCCCCAGTCGCCGAGGTGGTTCTGCCGAATGACGCGGTGCCCCTGAAAGTCCATCACCCGTGCAATCGTGTCCCCGATGATCGTGCTGCGCAAATGGCCGACGTGCATCTCCTTCGCCACATTCGGCGAGGAGTAATCCACGACGACCGTCTGCGCTTTACCGGCCGCAACACGGTCAATGCCAAGATGCTCGTCATTAACGGCAGCAACGGCGCCGATCGACGCCTCAAGAAACGCCTGCTTTATCTTGAAATTGATAAACCCCGGCCCCGCAATCTCCGGCGTCTCCAGCATCTCCAAAGCCGCCGCCGGCAGCGCCTCAACAATCTTCTGAGCAACATCCCTCGGCTTTGCCCCAAGGCGCTTCGCCAACCCCATCGCCGCATTGCACTGGTAATCCCCATGTCTCGCGTCTTTGGCCCGCGAAATCTCGGGATCGGCCCCCGTCGCCTGCTCCCCCAGCGCCGATTTCAGCGCCGTCCCAACATGCTCCCGCAATTGCTGCAGAATCGCTTTCATCCGTCACGCCGTCCAGTCGATCCGCGGCCGCTCGCCCCACATCGAATCGAGGTCGTAATACGCCCGACGCTCACCGTCGAACAAGTGAATCACCGTATCAACGTAATCCAGAATAATCCACGCGCTGTCGTGATAGCCATCCACCACATACGGCTTTTCGCCCATCGTGCGGCCCATCTGCTCGATATGGTCCGCCACCGCCCGCATCTGCCGGTCGCTGGTTCCCGTGCCAATCACGAAATAATCGCAGATCGGACTGATTCCCACCAGATCCAGCATCACCACATCTTCACAGTGGTCGGAGAGCATCAGGCGCGCGCACTCGATCCCGAACTTCCGCGCCGCCTCGTTCGTCATCACGGGGCGAATTCGCGGCGGAAGCGGCTCTTCGCGGGTGGGCGGTTTGGTTTTCAACGCTCGTTTCGCCATGATGGTCATTCTAACCCTTCGCCACCGACTCTGCCGGTGAGTTGAGTGCCGTTCCACATCGTTCATCATCCCGAAAAAAAAGCCCCGGCCGTCAACCGACCGGGGCCTTTGGAAAAACTAACAAGTAATCGGCTTGCGTCAGATCTTCTCAGGGATTCGCATCGCGTAGAACGATCGCCACACGAACGTAAGTCCAATGAGCAGAAACACCGTGCCGATGATCGCGGTGTAGTCTCCGCTGTGCGCCTTGGTGGCGGCATTCTTCATTTCCACAGCAATCTCGACCGCGAGCAGACCGAACAGCGTCGAAAACTTGATGATCGGATTCAACGCGACCGAGGTCGTGTCTTTGAACGGATCACCGACCGTGTCGCCGACGACCGTCGCCGCATGAAGGGCCGTGCCCTTTTCCTTGAAATCAACTTCGACCAGCTTCTTGGCGTTGTCCCACGCGCCACCCGCGTTGGCCATGTAGATTGCCTGGAACAGGCCGAATACCGCAATCGACACGAGATACGCGACAAAGAAGTTCGGATCAAAGAACGCAAACGCCAGTGTCAGCGACATCAGGGCGATGAAGATATTCCACATTCCGCTCTGGGCGTACTGAGTGCAAATCTTCACCACGGTGATCGAGTCCTTAAGGTCGGCCTCTTTCTTGGAGAGGTCCATGTTCTTCTTGATGAACTCGACCGCCCGATAGGCACCCGTCGTCACGGCCTGCATCGACGCACCGCCGAACCAGTGAATCACCGCACCACCGCAGAGGAAGCCCAGCAGCACCGGCGCATCCGTCAGACTCAACTTCAATAATCCATCCCGCTCCAAGAGCAGAATGATCGAGAAGATCATCGTCGTCGCTCCAACCACCGCAGTGCCGATGAGCACAGGCTTGGCCGTCGCCTTAAACGTGTTGCCGGCGGAATCGTTCGCCTCCAGATAGTGCTTACCCAGCTTGAAGTCCGGCGTGAAACCGAAGTCCCGCCTGATCTCCTCGCTGATGCCCGGAATGCTCTCGGTCTGAGCCAGTTCAAACACCGACTGAGCGTTGTCCGTCACCGGGCCGTAACTATCCACGGCAATCGTGACCGGTCCCATGCAAAGGAAACCGAACGCCACGAGACCGAACGCGAAGATCGGTGCATGTTGACCCATCACGGCGCCAAGCCCAAGTCCCGCGTCGTGACCCATCAGACTGACAAAATAAGCACCGCCCATCAGTGCCGTGATCAACATACCCTTCCAGAACGCGCTAAAATTACCAGCCACAATGCCGGACAGAATCGTAAGCGACGCCCCGCCTTCGCGTGACGCCGTCACGATTTCATGCACGTGCTTCGAATGCGAACTGGTGAAGATCTTCGTGAACTCCGGGATCAACACGGCCGCCAGCGTGCCGCAACTGATAATCGAAGCCAGTTGCCACCAAAGGTCGGGCAATGCCGTGCCGCCGACTGACAGGTCTTTGAGCAGCAGCCGGCTCATGAAGAACGATGTCGAGATGCAAAGAATCGCCGCGATCCAAATCAATCGCGTCAGCGGATGCTCGAAGTTGAACTCCTTGAGGCCCTTGTACTTCGCCTCGGAGATCGCCTGGTTGATGAAGTAGGAGATACCCGACATGCAGTCCATCAGGAACCGCATCGCGAAAATCCAAACGATGAGCTTGGCCTGAATATCAACGTCCTTCACGGCCAGCGTGATGAACGAAATCAACGCGACGCCCGTCACGCCGTATGTCTCAAAACCGTCCGCCGTCGGGCCGACCGAGTCGCCGGCGTTGTCACCGGTGCAGTCCGCGATGACGCCGGGGTTTCGTGGATCGTCTTCTTTGACGTTGAAGACGATTTTCATCAGGTCGGAACCGATGTCAGCGATCTTGGTAAAGATACCGCCCGCGATTCGCAGGGCCGATGCACCGAGTGATTCGCCAATGGCAAAACCAAGGAAGCAGATGCCAACGATCTCACGCGGCACGAACAGGAGGATGATGACCATCATCACGAGTTCAAGCGAGATCAGGAATAGACCGACCGACATGCCCGCTCGAAGCGGAATGTTCACCACATCCCACGGCTCGCCTCGCAGCGAAGCAAACGCCGTACGACAATTCGCATAGGTGTTCACGCGAATGCCATACCACGCCACCCAGTACGACCCGCCCATGCCCACGATCGAGAAGAACAGCACCTTGGCCGCGGTGTCCCACGTCTTATGCTGGAGGCCGACAAAGTAGTATGTCATCGCCACCGACATGATCGCAAACAACATGAGCAGGAACTTGCCCTGCTGGATCAGGTAGGTCTTGCACGTCTGAAAGATGATCTCGGCGACGTCCAGCATCGACTTGTGCGCCGGCAGCTTGTGGATCTGCCTGCGAAGATACAGGCTGAAGCCCAGCGTGATGCAGATAACGCCCGCTCCGCACAGCAACAGATTCCATCCGTTGACGGTCGTGCCGAACAGGTTGAAATGCGCTTTGTCCAAAGCCGGGATCGCCAGATCTGCTTCGCTCGCCATGGCGGTGTTCGCCGCCAGCCCGAGCGCCACGACGGCCCCGAGCGTGCACAGTGTTAATTTCAGAAGTCGGTTACTCACATCTTGCTCCGTTGCTGGTTTCCTTGATCGTGAATGTCGTATTTCGGTAGATTTCGATTTCGCTCACCGACGCCGCGCCGGCCATCGGACTTTGTGCAAAACTTCACAAGCCTTTGGAAGACTCCGCGTTGCCCGCTCCCCGCCGAGGGGAGCGATTCATCGCGGCCGGTTCTCGACCCGCGACAACTCTCGCGCTGATACTTCCTTTATTGGTTGCGATGCCCGGCAAGCTATCCGCGCCGCGTTGCCGACACCGGAATTGTTGACATGGGGACGAACGAATCGCGCCCGCCTACCCAACCATGTCCGTGCCATCCACAATCGCATTTTGTGCAAACGCGGAAAGCACGCCTGAGCGGCACACTATAGAGGATGCTGCTTCCCCCGATCAAGCCCTTTTCGACGGAACCCTCGGTGGGATTCGGAGTTACGGGAACTCAGCCCCCTTGGACCACCCCACATAAACCGCCCTGGCCACATTCGGCCCAAATATCGCCATAAGTACCTTATTGAAAACAAGTTACGATCCAATCAGCAACGCCACGGCATCCACAACCCCATAAACCCAACCGTTTGCCCGCAGCCACCGTCAACATATGATGCCCCCTGGTCACCCTGGTGTCGAAATCCCTCCGACCGGAGCCAAACCATGCGAAACCCCATCCAAGTCCTGCTCATCCTTGCTGCATTTGCATCGTCGGCAGCCGCCAATCCCGCGCCCGACAAATGGATATCGATGGAAGGCAAAGCCGCCGGCACAAATGCCAACGCCATGGAGCAGGCCAAGCAGGACGCATTGCGTCGCGCCGTTGAACAAGCCTGCGGCGTCTTCATCAGCGGCCAGACTCAGATAAAGAACTACACCGCCGTCTATGACAAAGCCATGGCACAGGCTCAGGGCTACGTCGCCGAATTCAAAATCACCGCGTCGCGTGTCGAAAACGGCATCAGCTACTGCACGGTAAACGCCTTGGTCTCGCTCAAGTCATTTGAGGAGGAATGGGCCCGTCTCCTCCACACCCTCGAATCCGAAGACAACCCGCGCTGCATCGTCGTCATCATCGAAGACAACAATGTCGACGACGCCAATCCTCCGTCCGCCGGCGGCGTCGCCCAATCCATCATCGAAAACTCCTTCATGAAGAAGGGAATTCAACTGATGGACAACACCGGTTCCAGCGACATCCGCAACCGCGACATCCAGGTCGCCGCGCAGGGCAACGACATCAAAAAGCTCGCGGCCATGTACGGGTCGTTCAAATCCGACGTCATCATCACCGGCAAGGCCGAAGCCCGCGCTTCCGGCACCAGCGAACTCGCCGGCCGCACCATCTACAAATGGTCTGCCACCATCAGCATCCGCGCCTATCACACCGACAGTGCACAAATGCTCATGGCAAACTCTTATACCGCGACAGCTACTTCGGTAAACCCCAATGCAGGCGGAAACGATGCGCTGAAAAAGTGCGCCGATGAATACAGTGGCGCCATCCTCCGAGAAATGGCCGAGGCCTGGCGCAAGCGCCAGCAAGTCCGCCGCACCGTGCAGGTCACGCTGGAGAACTGCACGCGCGCCGACTACATGGCCTTCGAAGAAGCCATTCGAGCCATGGATGGCGTACAGGGAATCCGCATGCGCGAACTTGTAAAGGAAGTCTGCCAGACCGAGATCGAATGGTCCTACGACAACGAGCGGCTCATCTCAAGAATTGAGGAACTCAAGGTCGGCGCAACGCGATACACGGTCACCGAACAAACCCACGACCGCGTGACCTTCAAGCTCGAAAAGAAGTAGCGTCGAACGTCGGCCTGCCGCCCTATGGCGACGGCGGATTCTCATCGCGCGATCGCCCGCTCCGCACATGCTCCGCCACGTGTTCATACACCGTTGCCAGAAACCCCATCAGCGGAAACTTGCCCTTCGGCACCGGCACCGGGCCAAGCCGTTTCAACGCCGGCGCGGCATCGTCCATCGCCGGCGGCGAATTCAATTCCCCCGCCAAGGACCAGAATCGCTCCGGGTCCGTCAGCAAATCCGTCGGTGGCTTCACGCCGTTCTCACTCGTTCCCATCGGTTCCCCTAGTTCTCCACAACCGCCTCGTCGGTCAGCGTCAAATAATCCCGTAGCTCCTTCGACGACAGGCCGGTCAACCATTCATCCCCGCTCCCTACGATCCGGTCGGCCAGTGCCGACTTCTCCGCGAGCAGCCGATCGATCCGATCCTCCACGGTTCCAATACAAACAAACTTATGCACCTGCACGCGCCGTGTCTGCCCGATGCGGTGCACGCGATCCGTCGCCTGATCCTCCACGGCAGGGTTCCACCATCGATCAAAGTGGAACACGTGATTCGCCTTTGTCAGATTCAATCCGAATCCACCCGCCTTCAAGCTTAGCAAAAAGATGCGCTGCGGATTCGCCGGGTCCTGAAACGCCTCGATCATCTCGTTCCGCTTCTTCATCGGCGTCCCGCCATGCAGGAAGGGCACTTGCACGCCGAGCCGCGTCTCCATCAGTCGTTCGAGCAGATCGCCCATCTCTCGATACTGCGTGAACACCAGCGCCGCGTCCCCCTCTTCCAGAACTTCTTCTAGCATTTCCACGAGCCGCTCGCACTTGCCGCTGCGCCCGTCCAAGGGGCCTTCCGCTTTAAGAAAGTGCGCCGGGTGATTGCAAATCTGCTTCAGCTTCGTCAGCGTCGCGAGGATCATCCCGCGCCGTCGAATACCCGTCGCGCGATCCACCTCGTTCATCAGCTCGTTGACGGTTCGCTCATAGATCGCCGCCTGCTCCGCCGTGAGATTGCAGAACACGCGCATCTCCATCTTCTCCGGCAGATCGCATGCCACCGTCGGATCGCTCTTGAGCCGGCGCAACAAAAACGGTCGAATCATGCGCCGAAGCTGATCGGCCCGCTCCTTGTCCCCGAGCTTCTCCACCGGCACCGCGAACTTGGCACGAAATGACGACGCAGTGCCGAGCAGCCCGGGATTCAGCACCTCCATGATCGACCACAACTCAGACAAGTGATTCTCAACCGGTGTGCCCGTCAGCGCAACGCGATGATCGGAGTTGAGCCCCCGCAGCGCGACGGTCTGCGCCGCCGAGGGGTTCTTGATCTTTTGCGCTTCGTCCATGGCGATGCGATACCAATGGATCCGCTTGAAGTCCTTCTCACACCGATGCGCAAGCCCATAGGTCGTAATGATCAGATCGTGTTGCTGCGCCGCGTTGACAAACGCCTCACCCGTCAACCGCAACGGGCCGTGATGGATCAGCACGCGGATCGACGGAGCAAACCGCTCCACCTCGCGCTGCCAGTTTCCCACCACCGACATCGGCGCAAAAAGGAGCGTCGGCCCGACCGCCGATTCCATCGCCGGATCTTCAGGCGCACTCTCACGATCCCGCTGCCGCTCCGATTGCAACAAGCTGATGAACTGAATCGTCTTTCCCAGACCCATGTCATCCGCGAGGCACGCGCCGATTCCCAGCCGGTGCAGGAACGAAAGCCACGAAAGCCCCCGAAGCTGATACGGACGCATCGTGCCCTTGAATTCCGCGGGTTGCGGCAACTCCTCAACCTCGGCATTGGGCGTATCCCGTAGAAACTGCTCAATCCACGCCGCCCCGGAGATGCCCACCACCGGCAATCCCGCCGCGTTGTCCTCCGCACCGCCAACCAACCGCAACGCCGAAAGCAACGTGATCTTGCCCGTCGCTTCCTTCCGCATGAACTCCAGCGCCTTCGCCGCGGCCTCCTGGTCGAAGCTGATCCATTGCCCACGCAGCTTCACCAACGATGCCTTCTGTTTCGCGAGTGCCTCAAATTCCTCAAGCGTCAATCGGTCATCGCCGAGGGCCATTCGCCAGTCGAACTCCAGCAGCGCCCCCAGCCCGAATCGGCCGAGTGAGAATTCCTTGCCCCCGGTGATGGGTTTGAGATGCAATTGCAGTCCCAGTTGTCGAGTCGCGTTTCGTGCCCACGAGGGCAGGTCCAGTTCGAATCCCTCCGCGATCAATAACGGTGCGTTCTCTCGCAGAAAGCCGTACACCTCATCGTTCGTCAGCGCCAACCCTTCCGCCGCGGGTCTACGCGCAAACCGCGATAGCGGCGGAAAGAGCCCACCGGCACGATTCAACTCCGATACCAACTGCGCGCGACGACTCCCATACCGCCGCCCCAGCAGCGTCGGCCGGTCGCCGCGCTCGCTCAGGATCGCAAACACGTCGTAGGGCCGATCGTCAGGACCGACCCATTCAATCACCAATCTCCAATCATCCTGCCCACCGTCCTCGGCCGGTTCCACGAGCACAAGTCGCAGGCGATCTTCCGACTCCTCCGCCTCCTGGGATGTCTTCGTGATCCACGAATTGACCACCGGCGCCAGCGGTGCAATCTCGTCGGAATGGCAATGCACCACCCGATCCTTGCCGAGCAAACTGGAAAGCCACGCGAGTTCCCATTGCCCCTCGTTTCGCGCCCGCTCGTGGATGTCGTCAAAGAAATCATCACGCGAAAGCGAACGACGAATCACCGCATCAGCCGTCTCGGAAAGAAAACTGTCCAACAGCCACACCGCGTCCGACGATGAGCGATCACTGCCAACAACACTCCGACACACCGGCGGCATCGCGGCCAGTGTCGCTTCCAGCCACGCCAGCACCTCGGCCGACGGCGATACGACGTGCCAGCGACCCTCAAAGGTGTTTTCCTGTGTCTCCGTGATATTGGGCGCGAATTGCTGTCGTGAGAGAGATTCGATCAGGAACCGCGCAATGCACGCCCAATAGCGCACCGATTCCGACAGCGATTCCCGTCCATGAAGCGAAGTAAGCAGATCCGTCGCGTCGGCCGGCGAAAAGGAGAGTGTCTCGACCCGCTGACGAATTGCGACTCCCTTCTGTTCGTCGCCCGGCATCCACAATTCCAGCGACGACCCCTCGCCAGCAGATGCAATCAAGCCATCCGACGACAAATATCCAACGGCAGACTGAATGCGGGATACGGCAGGCTCAGAGCCGCCGTCGGTCGTGAAAAGGTGAAAGGAACGCCCGGTCCAGATGCCGTGCAGAGTGGTGGTGGGCTGTTCGTCGGGCAACTCTGTCACTGGCATTCCGCGACATCATAGCATGAACACGCCGGTTTCGACGAGTCGCCGACGTATGGACACCAACAAACAGTGGGGCAGGCGTCCCTGCCTGCCCGAGATGTGCGGTCAATTGCCTTTGATTTCGAGCGAATCGCAGTAACCGCGAATTGACACCCCCCGGCGCGCTTCGTATCATCGGCCCCCGTTGAACGCTTGACGCTCGCCCCGGATGGCGGGGCGCGTTCGACGGACGGCCACTCGCCGCAGGACCATGGTCCACGCATGGCGCGATCAGCCACGATGAGGCGACAGCAACGGATTGCAGGAGCGCTTCTCATCGCCATCTTGGCGGCGGCAACGCGCGCGGAAACCACATTCGCGCAAACCGTCACCGGCGCCCCCGACCTCGCCGAGATTCAACCCCTCATCCCGCCCGGCATCAGCGATTTCAACTTCGAGTTGTTCGGTAAGCTCGCGTATACATGGAAAGACGGCGGCACCAGCATTATCGAGCTGCTCGGCAACTTCAACGGGCGGCTCGGTCCCTATCAAGTACGCAGCCACGACGCCGTCATCTGGGTCACCCAGAAGACCTGGAAGGATCGCACCTATTCCGACATCGACATCTTCCTCTGGCAGGATGCCGAGATCATCCAACCCGCCGGCACGATCGAGCGCGGCCCGGCCTTGATCGTCACCATCCGCACCTTCGGCCGACTGGTGATGAACGCCGATGGCCACGCCCCAAACTCCGATGCTGAGGGCGACCTTTTCAAAGAAGCCACCAAGGCCCGGCGACTGCTCACCGTGGTTCCAGCAGAAGACGCTACCACCGCCGAAAAACCCATGCGTGTGGCCCCCTCCGTCGAGGCCCTCGCGCTGGCCAAACCCAAAGCCGCAAAACAAGTCGGCTTCTCCGTGGACCCAACGATGGGCGACATCTCCAGCGCCACCGTCGGTGATCAGATGCTGATCATCGCAACGAGCGACGTGTTTGTGTACCAGGGCTCGCCATCGGATAGCGCCCAATACGTCGAGATCCGCGCCGATGCCGCCGTTATGTATCTGCGCAAGGATCAAGCCACCGGCGAAAGCCTGCCCAGCCTCCTCACCGGCGAAAAGAAAAAACGATCAGTCCGCGGCGGCGACCTGAACGCAACGCCCGCCGAACCCTCAGCCCATGACGAACCAAAAATAAAAGGCCGGGAGCAGCCCGACCGCGAAGCCATGAAGCAATGGGTCAAGGCCGTCTACCTCGAAGGCGACGTCATCCTGACTCGCGGCCAGCGCAGCATCCGCGCCAGCCGCTTGTATTACGACTTCGAAGAAGAAGAAGCCCTCATTCTCGACCCCGTCATGCGTGCGTTGGATTCATCCGGAAGGACCCCCATTTATGTCCGCGCCGAACGAGTCCGCCAGCTCTCGGCAACGCAATACGAAGCCGAGCGTGCCCAATTCACCACCAGCGAATTCCACACACCGCACGCCTCCATCGGTGCCGAACGCCTCGAACTCACCGACAAGACTCCGCGCAACGAAGCCGGCGATGTCATCGGCGTTCAGGCCGGAACCTACACCGCACGAAACACAACCATGCGCCTCGGAGGTTTGCCAATCGCCTATTGGCCCTTCGCCAAAGGCGACTTTTCCGGCGATCGACAGGCCTTCCGCAGTGCCAAGTTCGGCTACAACGGCGACTTCGGCTACACCACCGAAACCCGCTGGTATCTCTTCAACCTCATGGGCATTCAGCCCCCGGCCGGTTGGGATGCAACGCTCAAACTCGACTACTTCACCGATCGCGGTCCCGCCGCGGGCATCGACATGGATTACGCCGGCGACGATTACTACGGCATCTTCAACAGCTTCTTCATTAACGACACCGGCAAGGATGAACTCGGCCCCGAGCGCAGTGGCTATCCCCCTCATGACAATCGCGGCCGCGCCCTGTGGCGGCACCGCCAGTTCCTGCCCTACGACGTCGAACTAACCCTCGAAGCCTCGTACCTCAGCGACACCAATTTCCTGGAGCAATACGAACGCCGCGAATTCGAAAACGGAAAGGATCAGGAAACGCTCGCCTACTTGCTGAAGCGTCAGGACAATTGGCAGATCTCCTCACTGCTGAATTATCGCATCAACGACTTCCAAACGCAGACCGAGCACCTGCCCGACACGACCTTCAGCCTCATCGGCCAACCCCTCGGCGACTACACCACGTGGTACAGCGAAAACCGCGCCGGCATCGTCCGCTACAAGTACGACCGCGATAGTCAATACGGCCTGCCGTTGGATAACCCATTCGCCTACGACAGCACCGGCTCGGTCCTGCGCGGCGATACACGACAGGAGTTCCGCTCGCCAATGCCGGATCTGGGCCCGCTGAAGCTCACGCCCTTCGTCATCGGCCGGGCAAGCGAATACGACGATGGACCCAATCGCCTTCGTTACCCTCAGAGCATCAATCGGGCAAACGTCGTCGACTCGGGCTATTACAACCCACCGCTGACTCGATACAGCAACAGCGGCAACCTCGGCCGCGTCTTGGGCAGCTACGGTATCACCGGCAACACCATCTTCAGCAAAGTCGATGAATCCGTTGAATCCGACATCTTCGACTTGCACCACCTGCGCCACATCATCAAGCCCGACTTTGTCGTCTGGAACGCCCACTCCAATCAAGACCCGCAGCAACTGACCCCCTTCGACAACGGCGTCGAAGACATCTCCGACGCCGGCGGCGGGCAACTCGGCCTGCGACAGCGCCTGCAAACCAAGCGCGGCGGCCCCGGCAACTGGAAGACCGTCGATTGGATCGTCTTCGACGTCGAGGCCGGCTTCTTCGACCACAAGCAGGAAGGTGAGAACACCCACGGCGACTTCATCTATTCCCGCCCCGAAGACAGCATCTCCAGCAACTTCATCGCCACCAACTTCCAGTACCGCATCAGCGACTCCACCGTCCTCGTGCACGACGGCGTCTTCGACACCAACAGCGGCAACCTCGGCACCAGCAACATCTCCATCGCCGTCGAACGCGAGCCTCGCCTCGCCTGGTTCGCCGGCTGGCGCTACATCAACGCAACCAACAGCAACATCCTCGCCGGCGGTGCGAACTACAAACTCAGTGAAAAGCACACCGTCGGCATCCGCGAAATGTACGACATCGACGTAGGCCGCAACTACCAGACTCAACTCGTCTACGTCCGCAAGTGGCCGCGCTGGTACACCGCCGTCTCACTCGACGTGGACAAGGCATTGGACGACGTCGGCATCAACTTCAGCATCTGGCCCGAAGGCGCCCCACGCATCGGCCTCGGCTCCAAACGCTACACCGGCCTCGCCGACGGCGTTGGGATGAACCTGCAGTAATCAGCAATTCTACGTTTGAGACTTCGTCGCGTGCCTCAGGTGATGGGCTGGCCCCGACGCCGGATCCGTTGCTTATCAATAGATACGATGCTCATGGCCAGCGAACGGTTCTCGATTGACTCGAAAGTGCGACTGAGTCGATCGATCAGTTCGTCATGGGTCCATTCACCGCCGCGAAACAGAATGAGCCCGGGTCCATCTTCACCTTAAAATGCGAGCATTAGGTGATTGTCGAGTTCTGCGGTAATGACGATACGCGACTCATCCCGCGCCCGATTCAAGATGGCATCA
>CAZSBF010000069.1:0-24109 GCA_964605185.1 uncultured Planctomycetaceae bacterium | reverse complement strand
TCATTGCGTGTATGCCAATTGCCGAGAAAGTGGCCGGCCTCATGAGACGCAATGTTGCCCACCACCAGTCCGACCGCATCAATAATCGAAAGGCCGGCGTCGCGTGGAATGGAATTCACTGAGTTCGGATCCGTGGCATCGGCACTGAGCAAGTCACAAAGCACGACCGCCGTATCGGACTGACTGACGTTCCCCGGATCGATCCACTCCGCAATGCCGATGGTGGAGATGCCAAGCTGGGAGATGCTCCCGCCGATGATGACGCGGGATACGTTGGCCTGCCCGAACGGATCGGGATGGTCGCGGCTGTTGCGAATGTCCAGATCGAAATGGCCCGGCATCATGTCCGATGGAAAATCACCGTTGAGTCCCATGGTCCGCAGCGCATCAAAGTTGGCATCAATGTTGGCCATGATTGCATCAATGACCGCGTTTAGATCACCGGCGGTTAATCCCCACCCGCTGAGGAAGCTCGATAAGGGCGAAAGTGTCGCATTCGTCCGACCGCCCTCGCCAAACAGTGCCTCCGCATTGATTGTCGCGCCGTCGAAGTCGATAAACAGTATCTGTCGAATCGGCGTTGGATAGACCGTTTCAATCGCCGCGCGCCGAAGCCGAATCTCCAGTGAGTATCCACCAATGCCTCCGGGATTCGCAGGGCGAACACGAAGCAGATAATCTCCATCGGCCGGCACGATAAACGTTAAGGAGGAGTCGAGACTTGCAGTTGCGGCCGGCCACGGCGAGCCCGGCGGATAGAACGAAGCCACGCCGCCGTGATCGTCATTCTCGAAAAAAAGTGACCCCGCCGCATCAAGAACACCGGTCAACGGATCCGACGCCACAAGAGCGTGACAGGCGATGCCGAGCATGTCACCTTTGACGAGCGTGACCTTGAATAGATCAACATCGCCGGCGTTGGCCATGCTGCCGGCAACCGTGACATCCACATCCTGCCCCATTCCCGCCCCCAACGGGATGGCTTGTGCCTGCATGACCGTGTCATTCGGTTCAACCTCTGAGGCGTCGATCAGCGTGTTAATCGGGCCGCCGGCTCGGGCCGCCAGGGGAACCGTCGGCAGAACGATCTTGACCGGATAGCGACACCATCGAAACGCCCCCGACTCCGGCGCGGCAATGTCGCGGATCGTCCGGTGCGGCTTCTCGGCATGGGCGTACGGCGTGATGAGCAACACGAGCGCAAGAGAGCTGATGCGCCCAACGCGGGACGCGAACGGTTCACTCGCACTACGACTCATTCGCCAAAACTGCATGCGTACGCTCCGGCAAAACCGAAAAGCGTATCCACAACTCGCCGCATGCTCAATTCCCGTTGATCCTCTCGATCCGGGGCACTCCATTCACGACGCATTCCCTCCGCTATACTTCCTCAAGTTTCATGCGAATTGCACTGGCTCAGATTAACCCCATCGTCGGCGACCTCGTCGGCAATGCCGCGCGCATTCTCGACACCATGCGACGCGCGGCCGTGGAAAAGCCCGACCTGGTGCTCTTCCCCGAACTCACGCTTTGCGGCTATCCGCCGAAGGATCTCGTCCTGAAGCCGCACTTCATCGACCAGATGCGCGAGATGCTGCACGGCCTCGCACACGACTGCCGCGAGTTCCCGCCCGCCTTTGTCGGTTGTGTAACCAAGCACAACGAACCGGTCGGTCGCCCGCTTCGCAACACACTCGCCCTGATTTCAGGCGGACGTGTCGCCGGTGAGTTTCACAAATCGCTCCTGCCGACGTATGACGTGTTCGACGAGCATCGTTATTTCGAACCGGCCAAGAAGTCCGGAACGGCCACGATCCAAACCGCAAGCGGGCCGATCATCGTCGGTGTCACGATCTGTGAGGACGTCTGGAATGACAAGGAAGTCCTCGGCCGCCGGTTGTATGAGCGCGACCCTGTCGCGGAATTGAAGAAGGCCGGCGCGCAGGTCATCGTCAACGCGTCTGCGTCACCATTCGTCGTTGGCAAGCAGCAGCTACGCGAGCGACTCATGGGTACGCAGGCGGCGACGCATGGCACGTCCATCGTTTACGTCAATCAGATCGGCGGCAACGATGAACTGATCTTCGATGGCGCGAGTTGTGTTTTCGACGGGCATGGACACGTGGCAGCTCGGTGCAAGGCATTTTCTGAGGACTTGCTCATTGCGGAGTTGGATTCCGCGGCACACTGCGAACCATATCCCGATCGGCTCGAATCAGTTTGGCAGGCGCTCGTGCTCGGCACGCGCGATTACGTTCGCAAGTGCGGTTTCAAACACGTTGTACTCGGGCTCTCGGGCGGCATTGACTCAGCGCTCACCGCGTGCATAGCGGTCGAAGCACTTGGCGCGGAGTGTGTTCACGGCGTGGCCATGCCGTCTCGCTACAGCAGCGATCACAGCATCGCCGACGCCAAAACGCTCGCCACCAACCTAAAAATCGACTTTAAGATCGCCCCGATCGCAGCGATGCACGACGCCTTCGAGGCCGGCCTGCAACCGCTTTTCGAAGGTCGCAAGCCCGACACGACCGAGGAGAACGTCCAGGCCCGCATCCGGGGCAACATCCTGATGAGCCTGTCCAACAAGTTCGGCTGGCTGCTGCTCACGACAGGAAACAAGAGCGAACTCGCCGTCGGCTACTGCACGCTCTACGGCGACATGTGCGGCGGCCTCGCAGTGATCAGCGATGTACCAAAAACGCTCGTGTACGATTTGTCGCACTGGTACAACGCACGAGCTGGTTGCGAGGCGATCCCGCACTCGAGCATCACGAAGCTCCCCTCCGCCGAGCTGCGCCCCGATCAGCACGACCAGCAATCCCTGCCGCCCTACGACACACTCGACGCAATTCTGAATCGCTATGTGGAACAGGAGAAAAGCGCCGATGACATCATCGCCGAGGGGTTCGATGCAGTCGTGGTGAAAGATGTCATCCGCAAGGTGGATTTGAACGAATACAAGCGAAAACAAGCCGCGACGGGCTTGAAGGTGACAAGCCGGGCGTTCGGCGTGGGCCGGCGAATGCCGATCGCGGCGAGGGTTGGCTGAAAAGCGATATTACAATCTAACCCCCACCCACAACCCATCCCCCATCGGGAGAATCACACTTTGTAAACGTTTCTCCTTCGCCATGATCTTATTGAACCGCTTCACGGCCGGCGCTTCGCGGTCAGTTGGATGCTCGTCAAACAACTGCCCGAACGCGAAGGCGTTGTCCGCCATGATCAGCCCGCCGGGCCGCACAATGCGAAGGCACTCTTCCAGGTAACGTGGGTATCCAGCTTTGTCGGCGTCGAGAAATGCGGCATCGGCCGAGTCCGCAGCGAAGGTCGCCAGCACGTCGGCTCCGGCACCCTGAATGACCTCAATCTTTGTCGCCGCGTCGGATTTGTCCGCCCACTGTCGCGCGAACGCCGCGTGCTTTTCTAAAAGCTCAATGGTCCGCACGCGACCGCCCGAAGGCAGTGCCCTCGCCATCGCGATCGCCGAATAGCCCGCGAGGGTGCCCACCTCCACGACCTGCCGGGCACCAATGACCCGCAGGAGAATCTGCATGAATGCCGCCTGCTCCGGGCAAATCCAAATCTCGGGAATGCCGTCTCGCTTCGCTGCAACTTTCAACTGGCGAAGAAAGTCATCCTCGGGCGTGGTGTGCGCGGCGATGTAATCGACGTGTTGCTGAGTAACGAGCGTGGCATGGGCGGACATGTTGGACTCCTTTCCAAAAACGAAAGAGCTATGGGCTTTGGCTCGATTCGTTCGAATAAGCCCGCTCGCCCTCCTGAATCGCCAACTGCCGTACGAGCAAAGTCAATTGCCGCCGCAACGCCTGCAGTCGAATGTACGTCATCCAGAAGCCGATCAGCATCACCACGACCGCGCAATAGAAAACCAAGTCCGCGCCGCGACCGATGCCGACCGCGTTCGCCAGTCGCCGCGTCAGGTCCGGCCAGGTCGTCGCAATCGCCGCCGCAAGGCACACCAGCGACCAGATCAGCGACTCCCGCCGCGTCACCCACCCGCGCATCGAGGCCCCGATACTGACCACCATCGCCAGCGACACCACGATTAAGACCAGAATCTGAAACCCATTCATCGCATCGCCCTTCCAAGCAAGTAATGCACCACGATTCGTATTGCCCCGCGCGACGATTGACCCTTGGCCAACGAGTAATCCGTGTAATGAATATGCACCGGCACCTCGCGATACCGCAGATTCTCCCGGCTGATGATGTCGATGATCTCGCTCGCGTGGGCCATGCCGTCAAGATGGATATCCACCTTCGAGGCAGCCGCGGCGGAGAACGCACGAAGACCGTTGTGCGCATCCGTCAACTCAAGATTATTCATGAGCCGCGTAAAGAGCACACCCATCCGCAGGATCAGTCGTCGTGACGTCGGCAGGTTTACTGCCTTCCCAAGAAACCGCGAGCCAAGCGTCACGTCGCACTCGCCGCGCCAGATCGGCGCGACCATCGCCGCGATATCGCTCACCTGGTGCTGTCCATCGGAATCGAATGTCACGACGTACTTCGCCCCACGTCGTACGGCAAACTCGATGCCCGTCTGCAACGCCGCCCCCTGCCCGCGATTGATGGAGTGTCGCAGCGCCATCGCCCCGGCCCGTCTCGCAACTGCAAACGTATCATCCGCCGACCCATCATCGACCACGACGACGTTGGGGTATTCCTGCAGAACGCCCGCGACCACCCCGCCCACGCACGTCCCCTCGTTGTACGCCGGCATCACGACGAAGACCTGCTCGCGTATCTCGCGAGGCAGGTCGGGCGATGTCTCAACGGGCTGACTCATGGCGGCGGCTTTCACGATTTGGTGGCCGGAACAGCGGCTTCGAATTACGCGTCCGGGCGGCCTCAATGATTCTACCCCGGACGCCTTACAGGCAAGCGTCTCAATAACTCATTCCGTACGCCCCGCGATTCCGCAGGGCCAATCGTCCGAGTATGCTCACGTGCGTGTCGGAGTCGCTGAAAACTACGGGTGCACACCCCGCTCATAACGCCGGCGGGTCATGGATTCGCCATGGCCTCGCGTGCCTCGCCCTCGTCGTGCTGATCTGGATTTCCTATTCCAACGCCGATCACGATCGCCTCTTTTTCGATTCGCAGCTCCTGCCGCTGGATTACACCCTCACCGACTGGTCGGCCAGTGTCCGTCGATTCGTTCAATCGGGAATCCGCCCCGGACAGGAACTGACCAACCTAACCTTTGCGGCCGATTGCGAGTGGAATCGACGCAATGGCCTGCCTCCGTGGGATTTGACGCGCATTGTCACGGTGAACGTCGTCCTGCACGCGGCCACCGTCCTTTGCCTGTATGCCCTGATCATACGACTCAGCGGTCGCCGGCCATACGCCGCTTTGCTCGCGTTCCTGGCCGCCGCGTGGTTTGCGGTGCACCCCGTCCATGTCGCCAGCATTACATACATTGTCCAGCGCCGCGGCGTTCTATCGTCGCTGTTCTACCTGCTCGGCCTGCACGCGTGGTTGTCGTATCGCCATTCATCAAAACGGCTGCTTCGTGTCGCGTGGCTCCTCGCGCTGGCTGTTGCATTCTTTCTTTCGATGAAATCAAAGACGATGGGTCTCACGCTGCCCATTGCGATTCTGCTCTTTGAATTCTGCACGCGCGCCTCAGACCCACTTCAACTCAAACGGTTCGCCAAGGGGGCCGGCGTCGTCCTGATCATCTTTGCCATCGCGGTCGGAATCTACCTTGCCTCGGTCGAACTGCCGCGGGCAACAAGCGAAGGCGCCAGCGGCACTGCGTTATCGCGTCTCTCCGAAGCGCCGCGACAATTCGCAACGCAAATGCGCGCCGCCGTTGCGTCGTGGCGGCTACTCGCGCTTCCTCTGCCATTCTTACTCTGCCTCGATCATCAATTTCCCACGACTCTGCCGTACGATCCGTGGGCGCTTGCCGCATTCGCAACCAACCTCGCGGTCGTCCTGCTCGGCATCAAGGCCGCTCGAAAGGGCCAAACGGCCCTCGCATTTGGGATGCTCTTCCCCTATGTCGCCCTCATTCCGTGGCTGTTTATTACGCAGGCCGAACAACTCGTGGAGTACAAGCTCTACCTGCCTGCCGTTGGGGTTGCGCTCATCGGCGTCGATGCCCTCGACTGGATTCGCCGCAAGACGCACGTTTCCATCGCGATCATCCTCGCCCTCGTCATCATCGCCGGCATGATCCCGATCACGCGCCAACGCAATCAACTCTGCAAGAGTCCCGTGGCGATTTGGCAGGACGTACTGAAAAAATACCCGAACGTCTTTCGCGGATGGGTCAGCCTCGGCACCTCCTTGGCCGAAGCCGGTCAGCACGCACAAGCGATGGATGCCTTCCGCATGGCGAATCAAATCGACCCCTACAACGCCCAGCTTCATTACTACATGGGCAACAGCCTCCGCGCCGTTGGCCGCCCCACCGACGCCATCACCGAGTACAAGGAGGCCCGCCGCATCGCCGGTGGCGACCTTCCCATTGCCATCAATCTCGCCGTCACGCTGATGGAGAACGGTCGAACGCCGGAGGCCATCCAGGACCTGCGAAAAGCGATCGGCCAGCGTTGGCCCGCGACGGACAACCGGATCGTCGCACAGGCGCACCTGAATCTCGCCAACGCCCTCGCCAACACCGGTGCGACCACCGACGCCGAAACTGAGTACCGCAATGCCATCACCGCCTACCCGATGTATGCCCAGGCCCACTTCGGTCTCGGCCTCGTGCTGGATCGTCTCAGTCGTCGCACCGAGGCCATCGAATGCATGTTGTTGGCCCTGCGGTTCAAGCCCGACCTCGAACAGGCCCAACGTGCATTGGATGAGATCACCTCCCGCGCATCGCCCGAACCAGCGCCATAGATATAATGACGCGGTATGGTTCGACTCCGCCGCCAAGTCAGTAACACGCTTCCCCATGAACGAGCCGCCCCATGACGACCCCTGATCGAAAGAAAACCGCTCGCAAACAGGCGGCGACCCAGAGCGACGGCGCCGTGCTCAACGTTTTGCTTCTCGCCGGGATTATTGCGGCCACCTGCATTGCGTTTGCCAACAGCTTTTACGGTTCGTTTGTCTTCGATGACGAGGGCGCGGTGATCAACAACGGCGGCATTACTTCACTGTGGCCGATCTACAAGTTCTTCGCTCTCAACAACCCTCGCCCATTCGTTGATCTGTCCCTCGCCATCAGCTACGCCATGGGTGGATTGAAATCCCCGCCCGTCGCCTATCACGCATTCAATCTGGCCATTCACGTACTCGCCGCGTGCCTCGTCTTTGACATCGTTCGGCGCACGCTTCTTCGTATTCAGTCCAGTGCCGACCTGCAACGTGCGGCTCCGCTGGTGGCCTTCGGCATCTCCCTGCTCTGGGCCGTGCATCCGCTCCACACGCAGGCCGTGACGTACATCGTCCAGCGCAGTGAAACCATGATGAGCGTGTGCTTCCTGCTTGTGCTGTATGCCACGATCATGGGGCAAGAGTCAAAGAAGCCCTGGGGCTGGTACACCCTTGGAGTGATCGCCTGTTTGATCGGCATGGGCACCAAGGTCGTCATCGTCGCCGCGCCCATCGTCGTCCTGGCCTACGACTACCTCTTCCTCTCCGCGGATCTTCGCGACATCTTGAGGCGGCGCAGTGCGTATTACGGCGCTCTGCTCCTCGCCATCGTCGCCGCGCTCTTCTGGACCGGACTTGGCAACAGCATTCTCAACCCCGCGCCCGGTTACGAAGTCACCGTAGGTCTGGGCATCAAGGGCGCGACACCGTTCGAATACCTTGCCACCCAGGCCGGCGTCATCCTCTATTACATGCGCCTCAGCGTCTGGCCCGCATCGCTTTGCGCCGATTACACCTGGCCGCCGACGCGCGCCATCGGCGAGGCCGCCTTCAACGGCCTACCGCACTTGGTCGCGCTCGGCATTACCGTGTTTGGCCTTATGCGGCGCAAGCCTTGGGCCTTCATCGGCGTCTGGTTCTACGGCGTCCTCGCGCCATCCTCCAGTTTCATCCCCGTAAAGGACTACGTCGTCGAACACCGCATGCACCTTCCATTGGTTGCCGTAGTGGCGGCAGTCTTCCTCTCTTGCCGTTGGGCCATGATTCGATTCTCCATCGTGGAGCCCAGCGTTCGCGTTCTTGTCGGTGGATTCCTCATCGTCGCGGTGACGACGGCGCTCGCCGGCCGCACCATCGCACGCAATCGCGACTACTACACGCCGCAGACGTTTTGGTTTGACATCGTGACCAAGCAGCCGCGCAACGCCCGAGCGTGGATGAACTATGGCGAATCCCTCACCCGACTCAACAAAATGTCCGAGGCCATCGAGTGCTACAAGCGGTCCAGCTCGCTGACACCGGAATCCGCCGACTCCTACTACAATCTCGGGAATGCGTACCAGAAAATCGGCGCCCTCCGCGACGCAGAAAAAGCGTATCAGGATGCTCTCCGATTCGATCCGAAGGAACTCAATTCACTCATCATGCTCGGAAACGTCTACATGTCGCAGGACATGGTGGACCATGCCGAGCAACACTTCCGTGCTGCCATCTCGGCCGCCGGCCCTGCAACCGATCCGGTCACGCTTGCCAAGGCGCACTTCAACCTCGGTAACACCATGGCCAAGAAAGACCGACTCAGCGAAGCCCTCATTGGCTATCAGAATGCCGTGCGCCTCGCGCCCAACTACGAAAAAGGCCTGTATGGTCTTGGCTGGTGCCTCGAGAACCTCGGCCGCCGAGAAGAGGCCATTGAGATTTACAAACGAATCCTGCAACTCTATCCGCATAACGCCGACGCCAAGCGCCAGTTGGAACTCATGCAGCGCACCATCGACGCCGAAGGCCAAGCCGATCGGGCAGCAAGGCAGAAGCCCAATCCTTGAGTCGAGTATGATGCGCACGGAGATGAATCAGTCGCCGCGGCCCCGATCACCATGACCGACCATCGCCAAAAAAACGTCACCCTTCGCGATGTCGCCAAGCACCTCGGCCTCTCCGCCATGACCGTGTCGCGGGCCCTTTCCGACAAGGCCCACTTGGTCAGCCCTGAAACCGCCCGCCTTTGCCGGGAGGCTGCTGCCAAGCTTGGTTACGTCCCGAACCTCATGGCGCGGAGCCTTCGCGGCGAGCAGCTCAGCACCATCGTCATGTTCGCCGAGCACATCTCGGCCCATCATTATCTCGCCGAACTCGTCGACGAAGTCTCCCGCAACATCGAACGCCGCGGCTACGGCGTCATCAGTTGCCAATCGCTTGCCAGCTATCACCAGGCTTTGCGGAACTTCAAACTGGCCGGCGCGGCCGTCGTCGCGCCGCCCGAAGATTTCTATGCCGATCCCTTCGGCGAAACCACCGGCCGCCCGATTCAGCGCGGCCCGCTCGTGCTCATTCATAGCGCGGTCGAGCAGAACGATTTCAACGAAGTCAGCCCCGACATCGCCACTTTCAACTACCACGCCGCCTGCCACCTGCTTGAACTGGGTCATCGCCACATCGCCTACCTCGGCGGGCCTCGCGCCGAAGACGAGCCGCGGTGGTTTGTGCTTCGCAGACGCGGGATTGAGCGCGCCTTTTCGGATTACAATGTGTCCAGTGAACACTTGCGTCAGCAGGCCTGCCCCAATGCCGGCGCTGCCCCTGCCGCAGTGCAATCGCTGCTGAATCGTCATCCGCAGACGACGTCCCTGATCTGCATCAACGACGAAATCGCCATCGCCGCCATCGCCGGCGCAAGGGACATGGGCCTCAACATCCCCGAACAGCTCTCCGTGATTGGCTGCAACGACATCAAGCTCGCCACGTTCTTTCGGCCCGCCCTCACCACGCTCGGCATCGACATTCCCGGCATGGTCAACACCGCGCTCGATTTGCTCTTTGATGAAATGCAGGAGCAGCGGGAAGGCGAGCGCCGCGAACCGATCAAAATCCGCATTCCGGCGAACCTGATCGTCCGCGGTTCGACGGCTCCTTTGGCAAAGGGCTTGAGTTAACCGCGCGGCGGAGTCTCCACCGACTCGATCCGGCGAACCTTTTGCTCCAGCCGAGTCTTGGCTGCCTCATCACCAAGCTGTCCATAGTTCAAAAGCAACTGCGGTACCGTCTCGTGCAGAAATTCTACGGTTGGGTTCAGGTCGATCGCTCGTTCGAGATACTCGGACGACTCGCGAAACTCGCCGAGCAATCCGAGCGTCCGCCCCTGAAACAACGTCTTAATCGCTGGATGGTCAGGTTCATAGGTCGCAATGAATGAAAACCACGCAAGCGAAAGCACCGTTGCGGAGACGGCGCCCCACGATGCCACCCTTCGTTTCTCACGACGCGCTGCTACGCCAATCGCCGCAATCGTGCCAACAATTGCCACCGCGACCGGCAGCAAACTCGCCCACCCGCGCAGCCCCACCCACGATCCGATCGTCGGCGTGACAAGATTTCGCTTCAGCAAAAACAACGCTTGCGATGCGAACGGATTCTCTAAGTTCTCCTCAAACCCCGGCAACGTCAGCGTCGAAAGCCCGATCACCACGACGCTCACGATCGTGCCCGCCACGAACCACGGCCGAAGCGCCGGCCACCGCCCGACGCCCGACACGACCAGCGTCATGAGAAACGGCAGCATCGTCACCATGTGTCGCGGCCCGATCGTCCGCCCGGCGCGCCACACATATACCGACATCGCCAGCAGCATGATCGCGCCGATGCTCAGCACCATCACCATGCACTCGCTACGCCGCGACCGTAGCGCCGGAAAAATCCCCGCGACGCCAATCAACAGGAAAGGCGACAGGAAGAACAGCCCCTTGGACGGCGAAAACAGCAGCCCCCACATCGATTCCAGTCGCGGGTAGGTCACGCCCATGAAACCGGCCGAGTGAACCTCCTGAAACACACGCGCTGCCTCATGCCCATAGGCCATCGTGAAAGGACCGCCAAAGCAAAACGCGTTGTAAATCAGCAACGGGCACGCCGCGATGATGCCTGAAACCGCCCACACGCCCCATGCACTCCATGGCCGCATCCGTCGCAGGTAACTGAGCGCGATGATGACATGCACAAGCGCGGAAAAGTACTCCGTGATCGCCCCCAGCCCAGCGAGCAATCCCATAGCCGCCGCCCGCCGAATGCTCGTTTTGTCCGTCACGCCGCGCGCGAGGAGAAAGTGCGTTGCCGCCAACACCGCCGCAAGCTGATGCCCCATGAATTGCGTGCTATACGTGAACGCGATCGTCCCCAACGCGTAGGCAACAATCGCGAACTCGGCCATCACCGCATCGCCCGACACCTCGCGCCAGTATCGCCGCAGTCCGATGCACAGCATGACGGTCGGTAACGTGACACAATAGATCGTCAGAAAATATCGTAGTTCGCCCAGCGTCCAAATATGCCCCGTCGCTGCCCCCAGCGCCTTCAGGACCACGTACACCGGCGTTGCCACCAGCGACAGCCCAATCGGCTTGTCACAATAGAAATGCCCGCCATGTTCGGCCTTGTCAATCACATCGCCAAATCTCTTGAGGCCATCGTCGATGTGTAACACACCCTGATCGACCGCCGCCATTACGAGGTAGAGACGAGCCGATTCGTTGACGTTGGAGTAATAAGTGAAATCGTGGCGGGGATAGATCAGGCAGAAGAGGATCATGCCCGGAACAAGCCATGGCATGATGCGCGAAGGTTGTGCGGACTCTTTTCTTACGCTCGTTCCGGGCATCTAACCAGTCTAAGCTCACAGAAACAGACTCGCGAGCATACCGGCCGCAAATGCAAATCCGATTACATACCAATTTCGTACGTACCACTTGCGCAAGTTGTCATGTGACAGGGGCTCTAAACTGGCGTGCCGTCCGAGGCGCAATCCATCCCGGTAATTTGCCATCGCTACATAGGTCAACGGCAGGCCCGAAAGCGGGAAAACAACCCAATAAGATTCGCGAGGCAAGTCGAGTCCAAAATAAAGCAGCATGATTACCCCGACGATCGAGACCCCAAGTGCAGTACTTCGAAGCGCGTGGTAAGAATCACCGGCCCATTCCCGATCTTTGTCTTGTCGCAGAACCAGAAATGTGACAAATATCACCGCTGAAATCAAATAAGAGTCAGTGCGACGAGAGATCAGGCGATTCGGGTAAACAGGAAGCAACGAGTACGCGATTCGAAGGACAGTAAGTGCAACCAAGACGCGACCAAAGTTAGCCGCGTAGCGAAGCTCATTAAGGCTATAGACAAACCACTCATCGTCCTTCGACCGAATGGCCTGTTGGTCATATCCAAACCCGCACTCGGGACAGCGCCCACGTTCCGCAGCGCGCAGGTCGTAACCGCATTGCGGACAGTGAATCTCGTTCGGTTCGGGAGTATCCATTCGCAATCCGTATCCACATATGACGTTACATTCGCGCGCCGCCGGACTGGTTCACACACCCTACCGCGACTATCCTAATATTGCGATCAGCAACGACATATCGAAGGACCAGAGGTGAACCATGCCGGAAGCAACCCGTATCGAAAAAGACTCCATGGGCCAGATGACCGTTCCCGCCAGCGCCCTGTGGGGCGCCTCCACTCAGCGGGCCGTTGAGAATTTCCCGGTCTCCGGCTACCGCTTTACACGCCGATTCATCCGCGCCCTCGGCCTGATTAAGCTCTCCGCCGCCGAAGCCAATGCCGCGTTTGGCACCGTCCCCAAGGCCAAGACCGACCTGATCGTCCAAGCTGCGCAGGATGTCATCGAAGGAAAGCTCGACGACCACTTCGTCGTCGACATCTTCCAGACCGGCTCGGGCACCTCCACCAACATGAACGCCAACGAGGTCATCGCCCACCGCGCCGGGCAGATCAACGCCAATGAAAAGGTCCACCCCAATGACCACGTCAATCAATCACAGAGCTCCAACGACGTCATCCCGACGGCCATGCATGTCTCCGCCGCGATGGCGCTGCGAGAAGACCTCATCCCCGCCCTCGAACACCTCGCCAAAAAGCTCGACGAAAAGGCCAAGGCTTTCGATTCCATCATCAAGATCGGTCGCACGCATCTGCAGGACGCCACGCCGATCCGCCTCGGCCAGGAGTTCTCCGGCTATGCAGCACAGGTCAAACTCGGCGTGACCCGCGCACAAAACGCGATCAAGGCCCTCCGCGAACTGCCCATCGGCGGCACAGCCGTCGGCACCGGCATCAACACGCCCAAGGGATTTGGCAAGGCCGTCGCCGATCTGCTCGCCAAGAAAACGGGGATCGACTTCATCGAGGCTGCGAATCATTTCGAATCGCAGCACGCCAAGGATGGCTTCGTCGAGGCGTCGGGACTGATGAAGACGATTGCCGTGAGCCTGACCAAAGTCGCCAACGACATTCGCCACCTCGGTTCCGGCCCGCGATGCGGCATCGGCGAGATCAAATTGCCCGCGACGCAGCCCGGCAGCTCCATTATGCCGGGCAAGGTCAACCCAGTGATGTGCGAAATGCTCATGCAGGCCTGTGCCCAGATGATCGGAGCCGACGCCGCCATCACCCAGGCCGCCGTGACGCTGGGTAACTTCGACCTGCACGTCGGCATGCCGGTCATGGCCCACAATTTCCTCGAAGGCGTGCGCATCCTCGGTAACGCGTCGCGAATCTTCGCCGACCGTTGCATCGCCGGGCTGGAGGCCGACGTAAAGCGGGCCGAGTCCCTCGTCGAACAAAGCCTCGCCATGTGTACGTCGCTCGCCCCGGTCATTGGCTATGACAACGCCGCGGCACTGGCCAAAAAAGCTCACGAAACCGGCAAGACCATCCGCGAAATGGCCCTCGAGCAAAAGGTGCTTTCGCCGGAGCAACTCGACAAGCTTCTCGATCCCCGCGATATGACAGAGCCGGGCGCGCAGCTGGCGACGTCGGGATGATCACATGGGGAAGTGCGCGTTAGCCATTGATTTGTAGGTGATTCCCGGCGCGCCACACCTAGGGTGTCGGCTCGGTGCGGACATCCGTCGCGGTTTTTATCGCGGCCTTGGCTCGGGCTTCGCGATTGGCGATCTTCTTCTTGTTTTGCACGACTGCATCGGCCAGTCGATCGATGTCCGCAGAACAATTCTCCGCGCCCCGCATGCCGCGGACATGCGCGATGGTTTTTTCAACCTTGTCCAGCCAGATGACAGCCTGCCGGTCCCCCTCAGGCGTTCGCGGTGTCATGTGCCATGAAGCGATGCGATTCTCGGTAAGTCCCACATCGATTTGGCGATCAACAATCAACGGGCTGCGCTGCGCCAAGTCGAGGTGAATCCGATAGGCCGCCTCATAGCGGGCCAGCGCCCGGTCCAATTGATTCAACAATCTCAGACTCTGCCCCTGTTTGACAAGACCCGATGCCAGGTCGGCGGCAAGGCTGTCATTACCAGGATTCCGCACGAACAGTTGTTTGAAAATCGTCACCGCTCGCTCTGATGCGCGCAATGCGTCGTCATATCGCTTTTCACAAATCGCGCCCTTGACCTGAATCATGTAGGAAAAGCCAAGCAACTTCTGCCACTCCATGTTTTCAGGGTCAGAGGCATAGAGCGCCTCCGCGATGCGAATGGACGAGTCTGCGTAGGGCTTGGCACGTTGCAGTTGCCCCCGATCGAACAACAGCTCTGCCAGGTCAAGATTCGCCGTGAAGTTTCTGGATAAGAATTCCGAATCGTCCGTGGCTACTGCATCACCAAGCTGAACCGCTTTCTCGAACATGCCGATGGCCTGTTCGGTGCGGCCGGCGTCCCTCGCAACGGCGCCCAACTTGGCGTAGGAGCCCAATTCCAGCCCTGCCTTGGCCACCATTGCCACATGATCAGCATGTCGCCAAAGCAGCGTCATTCCCACAAATCCACCGATCAATAGGAGCACGAACGCCAACGCGAAACCTGCCGCCATGCGATTCCGCGCGACGGCCTTTCGCAAGACGTACCAGCGGCTGTCCGTCTTCGCCGAAACAGCCTCGCCCGCCAAAAAACGACGAAGATCATCGGCCAAGGCATCGGCCGATGCATATCGGCGATCTTTTTCCTTGGCGAGCGACTTCAGCACCACGCGCTCAAGATCATCTGGAATCGGTCCCACGGTTCCGCGCCTGAGCGGATCGGCCGCCGCCGCCGCTAGTCGAAGTGAATGCGGTGGCAGCGAAATGATGTTAGAGCGAACTTCCTCAGATGTTCCGTCCACGGGGTACGGCATCTCGCCCGAGAGCAATAAGTACAGGATGACGCCAAGCGAATAGACATCTGATCGCGTGTCCACGTCGGCCGCGCGCCCCCGGGCCTGCTCGGGACTGGTGAATGAGAGCGTGCCGAGCAGCTGCCCCGTGTGCGAAATTCGGAGGACGGGCAATGCAGCCGTCCCGATGTCGATATCCTTGGCGAGACCGAAATCGAGGAGGTGCGGCTGTCCATCGACGTCAACAAGAATATTCCCCGGCTTCAAATCGCGATGGACGATCCCATTTTGATGTGCACAGCCGACAGCGCGACAAACCGTTTCAAAGAGGCGGACGACGTCGCGCACGGACAGCGCATGCGCATGGACAAAGTCGTCCGCAGGAATGCCGTCAACAAACTCCATGACAAAGTATTGGTGTCTTGCAGTGGCTCCGCTTTGATAGAGGCACACGATATTCGGGTGGCGTACATGCGCGATGATCTCGGCCTCGCGGGCAAACCGCTCCCGCTGACTTGGTGATGAGACCGGGCCATCCCGAAGCACCTTTACTGCAACCGTGCGATTTGTCTCGATTTCGATGGCTTTATAGATGATCCCCTGCCCGCCATGATCAACGCGCTCGATGATCTGTACACCGGGGATTTCCAGGGGAGGCGTGTCGCAAAGGACTTCTCCGTCCACATCATCGTCTGCTCGTATATCGCCCGTCCGCAATGTGTCGTGGGCAACGGCCATGGCCGATCGAATCCGTCGCGCCACCTGTAGCTCTGTAAGTAGTTCGGGCAACAGGGCTCTGAATCGCCTGGGTATCTCGTCATCAGACCACGATGGATCCGACGCCTCCAATCGGAAAATCTCACCGACCGCTGCCCTAATGCGGTGCGTACGGTCATGATCGTCCTGAGACGACGAAGTCCGTTTGATGAGTCTTTGCAATAGCCGCTGCATCATCTACTCAGTTTCGGCGAAAAGTCGTCATTGGCAAATCGTCGATCCAACAAACTCTTGTCTTGCGTTAGGTAAGCGATGCGTCTGGAAGATATTTGCTCGCGCTGCCCAGTGTGTGCTTTAACTGGCGCAGCCCCCTGAAGATCAGGGCGCGCACGGAATTCGTCGAACGATTCATTCGCTTTGCAACTTCGGGAAGCGGATGACTCGCGATGAATCGAAGATAGATCGCCTGTCGACATGCCGTCGGTAATTCTGAAATCGCCGCGGTAACGGCGTCGGCCGCCTCGGTGACGCCCACCATACTGCTTGGCGTGCGATTGGAGGCGGCGAGGCTTACCAACAATTCACGAACCGACGTGCTCTTGCGTGCGTTGAGTGGGACAATTGCCAAGTCTCCGCCGCGCTTTAGTCGCTGCAGATGCCGAATCGAATTGATCAACCGCCTTCGACACAGCGTCAGCAGCCACCGCTGCGCGCCGCTTATTCCGGAAATCGAAATCGTCGGCAATGCCCGAAAGGCATCGATCCAGACTTCCTGCAACAAATCGTCCGCGGAAATCAGCGACCGAAGTCGGCTGGGGATTCTCCGTTCGAGATACAAACGAAGAACTGGGGCGGTATCCTGCAGGATATCCGCAAGCGATGCCTCATTTACCTCTGCCGGTAGGTAGTTCATGGCCGTGGAACAGCGGGCCTAGGCCTGAGGGTAACTTACCTCCCTCGGGGGCCGACTCCACGATTCTACCATGAATCAAATTGCAAATTGAATAGGCTCGCCTCAAAGCCAAGGGAAGGTTACGACTCACTTGGATAACTGAGCCAATTGAACAACTCGATTGACGACTCCGGCAACGAGCCCATTACTCCGCCATCGGGTGAAAAGCCGTCGAAAACCGCATTCCACAAGGTAAATGTCAAATTAGGAAAACTCCGGACACTCAACGCCTACTGCACGGTCGGATGTAAAGGACCATCCACTTCCACAGGATCCTCATCCCCATCCACCTCCAGATCGCCATCCGTAAAGTAGTACCAGCCATAAGCGGTCTGCAGTGCATACGGGGCGTTCGGATCGGCTGGAGCCCCAGTCTCCGAAGACTCAATGACGAATAGAAGCTCCGCATCCCCAGGTGCCTCCGGCTCGCCCCATCCGGCCAACGCGGGCAGTACCGTGAACTCTGATTCCGCCGGTGCGGAAATATCCGCATGGTTCACCCACCACAACCCGTCGGCCGAGTCGTTAACCTCGATCGGCCCCGATTGCCAATTCCTCCACTCACCACCCTCGATGGGCCTTGCGAAAATGGCGGCATCGATCCCCCACCCGACGGAGTTCCCATCGACAGCCACCGGCGTCATCAGCAGCGTGACGACTAGCGACACGCCGCTTTGTGGGTTGTTCGGGATCGTGTGAAAAATGAGCGAGATACACTGAATCTCCGGCGGCTGAGTTTGTCCCATTGCCATCGTCGTACTCACGGCAAACAAGAATGGCGCAACCAGATTCGCAGACCGTTTCATGTCCTACTCCTTCGTTCTCTCTGCGCGAACCGGGGGCGCGGCGATCATTGCGGACGCAATGCGCCTGGCGTGCCGCGCGCGACATGCGCGCCCGACCCTGCGCGCAGTGCTCAACAGCGCACGGCCAGCCGGCAATTCGTGACTAGGTTTTCGCTACGTCGCCCCCACTGAACGAACTCACACCTTCGGACCTGTAAAGGTGCTCACAATCCTCATACGAAGCAGATTGATGAGGTCCACCAAGTCGTCAAGGTCAGCAGGCCTTGCCGCTCGAAGCCTCGCCTCAATCATCTCCACGGTCTCCATGATTTCCGCGAGCCCGACCGAGGCATCGGGGGGACTCGGCGGAGTGTTTTGTTCCGGCATGTCATTGGCCTTGCGTTCGTCGCCATGATCTCCGGCCGTCTATTCGGTCGCAGAGAGCCTCCTGTTGTTCATACGGTTTCCAGAGCAGTCCGCCGACACCCGATGTCTCAAACGTATCGGGCCGGCCATACCACGTCTGCCAATGACAGTAAGGAACAACATCCAAGGTCAATGCGCTCACGGAATCAATCGCGTCGGACAAAATTTCTGTCGGAAACCGCCGTGATCGCGCGCCGGCGGCATTTTTCCGGAGGATTGCAGTTGGCATGGCGAAGGAATGGTTCGATAAGTCGCTGTGTCGTTGCACTGCCGGCCACCTCGCCGCACGAGCGCGATGGGTAGGTGCGACGCCCAATCCGGTGCGCTGACCGTTCGCCTGCCCGCCCCCTCGATCGCGATGCAATAATCGGAGTCGGCGCGATCGATTTGACCCGCCTGATCACTCAGGACCGTCAAGCGTCGTGTCGCCCCCTTGTTACGGGACCAATTCAGCGCAAAATGGGCCGCCACACTATTCAGACTTATTTGTCCTTTTCGCCCCGCCTGCCTATAATGGGTGACCATGTGAGGGGGAACGGGCGGACTCGCTCATTCCTCAGGGGTGGAGCCATTGGCTCCGATCAAGAGAAGCATCGCAAAACACGAGAGCCGAGTCTCCCATGCGTCCTATTGCCCTTCGTCGCTACGTTTGCGTGATCGCAGCGTTCGCTTTGACCCAACAGGTCGACGCACAGTTGCCGCTTAGCACAACGACTGCGAATTTCCATATGCCTGGCACGCAGCCCGGTGGACTGACAACGACGATCGCCGGCTCCAATTCCTGCGGCGGCTGTCACGGCCAGACCTCTCCCATATTCAACGACTGGACCGGCAGCCTCATGTCACAGGCTGCGCGCGATCCGCTTTTCTACGCCTGTCTCGATATCGCCGAGGCCGACGCACCCGGTTCCGGCGACATCTGCATTCGTTGCCACGTCCCCAAGGCCTGGCTCGAAGGCCGTTCGAATCCGACCAACGGTTCCGCCATAACTGCATCCGATCGTGACGCGATCAACTGCGCCTTTTGCCATCGCGGCGTCGATCCCTTCAACACGCTCGGCGATGCGCCCGGCCTCGACGCTGACATCCTCACTGCCTTGGGAGCCGATGCGCCTGCTCAGATGATGGATCGCGGAATGCCTGCAACTGCCGGCAACAATGGCAACGGCAACTACGTCGTCGACCCGCTTGACCAGCGACGAGGCCCTTGGCCGCTGCCCCCCGATGAAATGACCCCCGCCGTCTGGCCCGAAGCGGATTGCCTTCTCTATCACGATCCAGCGCCCACTTACGAGTCACCATTTCACCGCCGCAGCGATATCTGCGGCACCTGCCACGACGTTAGCCTGCCGCACTTCAAATACAACATGGCTGGGACGGCGCTCGTCTTCAACGGCACCGGCGTAGCGCACCCGACGGGCAATAAATACGACATGACCCCCGTCGAACGCACCTACAGCGAGTGGCTCCGCAGCGACTTCGCCGTCGGGCTCGGCGTCGATATGAACGGGCGTTTTGGTGGCCCCGGCGCAACCTATGTTTCCACATGCCAGGATTGCCACATGCCCTATGACAATGTCCTGGCCTGCCAATTCAACGAAGGTCCGCGACCTGACATGCCGCGACACTTCCTCAACGGTGCCAGCACATGGCAACTTGATGCCATTGCCGAACGCTGGGGACCCTCGGGCCTAAACGAAATCAATGCCAATAAGGTCACGCAGCTCGCCGCAAACAAGGCCCGCAACATCGACATGCTCGAGCGCGCCGCCGACCTCGATGCCGCGCTCGACGATTCGCAATCACCGGGAGTCAAGAAACTCCGCCTTCGCGTGACGAATCAGACCGGCCACAAACTCCCCAGCGGTTACCCCGAAGGCCGACGCATGTGGCTGACCGTCGAGTTCTTCGCCTGCGATGATTATGTGAACCCCATGACCGTTTACGGTGGCTACAACGTCACCACCGCAGATCTCGATATCGGTACGACGAAAGTGTACGAAATGGAAGGTGGTCTCGACGACGATCTTGCCGCCGCACTCGGCCGTCCCGCCGGCCCTGCGTTCCGCTTTGTGCTGACGAACAAGGTCTTCAAGGATAATCGCATCCCGCCACGCGGTTTCAACAACACGAAATTCACCGCGATTCAGGCAGCTCCCGTCGCGTACACCTACACCGACGGGCAATACTGGGACGACACCTTTTTCGATATTCCCGCGTACGCCGTCGGCGCGCGGGCCACGCTCTACTACCAAGCCACCAGCAAGGAATACATCGAGTTCCTCCGCGATAACAATCCCAATCCCGGAAACCCGAACAACAACGGGCAGATCGCCTACAACCTCTGGGTTTCCAACGGCAAGAGCGCACCGGTTCCAATGGCCGCGGTCGGCTCGCCGAGCCTGTTTAGCACCGACCTCAAGGGCGACACCGATGGCAACCGGCAGGTGACGGTTAACGACATCCCCAACTTCGTCGGCGTACTCGTCGGCACGAACACGGACCCCAAGGTCATCTGCGCCGCCGACACAAACTACAACCTGACGGCGAACGGCGACGACATCCAAGCGTTTGTGGATAAGCTTATCAATCCATGAGCCGACTCAATCTTCAGACGTCACCGGGACCGTGCCAATGGGTATGATGGCCGTGTGGCAACCTCTTCAAATGCCATCAAGCCTGACGCGCCACGCCTCGACTCCGTCGATATTGTTCGCGGCGCGGTCATGGCGTTCATGGCGCTCGACCATGTCCGCGACTTTCTCACCAATGCCCGCTTCATGCCGGAAGACTTAAGTCGAACGACTGCCTCGCTTTTTCTCACCCGATGGATTACGCACTTCTGCGCCCCGGTCTTCATGTTTCTGGCCGGCGTCGGGATCGGCCTGGCCCGCGAGCGCGGCAAATCGCCCGCGCAGCTCTCACGATTTCTCATTACCCGCGGACTCTGGCTCATCCTTCTCGAATTCACCGTGGTCCGAGTCGGCTGGGATTTCAACTTCAACTACAACGATGGATTTCTCTTTATCGTGCTATGGGCACTGGGTGTCTCCATGATCGCGCTGGCTGGGTTGATTCACCTGCCGCGCGCTGCGCTCGTCATGTTTGCACTGGGCATGATCGCTCTGCACAACCTGCTCGACGGTGTTCACGCCGAACGCTTCGGTTCGTTCGCTCCGCTTTGGAATCTTCTCCACGAGCCGGCGTTCTTCAACAGGCCGTATCTGAAGGGCTTAGTGCTTTATCCAATGATTCCGTGGATCGGCGTCATGGCCGCCGGCTATCTCTTCAGCCCGACGCTCGCGATGCCAAACCCAATGCGCCGGCGTCGATTGCTGCTTCTTGGTGGTTCGCTCACCCTCGCGTTCATCGCCATCCGCGCGATCAATCTCTATGGCGATCCGCAACCGTGGGCACAACAGTCGTCGACTCTCTTCACCGCACTGTCGTTTCTAAACACGACCAAGTACCCGCCGTCGCTGCTGTTCCTGCTCATGACCATCGGGCCTGCCATTGCTGCGCTTGCATTATTCGAGAATGCCCGCGGCGGCGTCGCACGCATCCTCATCACCATTGGCCGCGTGCCGTTCTTCTACTATCTGCTGCACATCTACCTCGTTCATTCGATCGGAGTGCTCGGCGGTGTCCTGCAGGGTTTTGAGGCGAGGCAGCTCACGGTGGATTTCATTCGGTTGCCGGAGGGGTTCGGCTTCGGACTTGGCGTGATCTATCCGGTGTGGATCGGCGTGGTGCTGCTGCTCTACATCCCCTGCCGATGGTTCGCGGGCGTGAAGGCGCAACGGCGCGATGCGTGGCTGTCGTATTTGTGAAGAAGAATTGAGGGCGACTACAAACGGCGCGTGATGCGGCCGCGGGTGAGGTCGTAAGGCGAAAGCTCAAGGCGAACCATGTCGCCGGGCAGGATGCGGATGAAGTTTTTTCGAAGGCGGCCGGAGATGTGGCCAAGCACGGTGTGCTTCTTGCCGCCCATTTCGAATTCGCAGCGGAACATCGTGTTGGGCAGGGCCTGTGTGACCTGGGCCTCGACTTCGATAACGTTGTCCGTCTTCGCCATAGTGACTCGATTGCCGCATTCCATGCCCCGTGCGGAAACGCCCGCCGACGGCCGGAAAACGACGCATCATACGCCGCGACAAGCCCTTACGCAAGCCGCCCGCCTCGGTGCGCCGATTGACACCGGCGCGCCGCAGTTGTAGCGTTTCACACAGGAAGAGGCGGCTTGGAAGCGCCGTCCACCCCAACGCATAGGAGACACCATGATCACTCGACGCCTTTCAGTGCTCGCGCTCACGCTTGCAGTCGCCGTCTTTGCCGGGTGCAACTCGGCCCTTGTCGGAACGTGGAAGGCCGACGCCGCGCCGGCCAACGACAAGTTCTATATCCAGTCGGCCACCTTCAAGGACAACAACACTTACACGGCCGCAGCCAAGGAAGGTGACCAGAACGTGCGCCTCGCCGGCACCTATGAGTTCAACGGCTTCAACTTGAAGCTTAAGACACCCGGCAAGCCGGATCGAACCTACAACGCCATGGTGGTGATGGGCAAGTCACTGGAACTGAAGTCCGACGGCAAGAAAGTCGTCATGTCGAAGCAGTAGTCAAGCGGCCCGGCAGCGGCGCGGGATGCGCCGCGCGCTCGACTAATCGATTTCTTCTTCTTCCTCTTCGGCTTCGATGGCGCGGGTGCGGCGCTCCGACTGGCCTTCGCAGGCGAGGCATCGCTTGGCGAACGGAAGGACTTCCAGCCGCTTTTTCGGAATCGCCTTGCCGCAGTCGATGCACAGACCATAGGAGCCGTCGTCAATACGCTCGATGGCTTCATTGATGTCTTCAAGCTGCGCCGCTTCGATGGCCATAAGGCCGACGGCCAATTCATCCTCGAACCCTTCCGATGCTCGATCGCTGATGTCCGGCAGATCCCCGGATTTTTCAGCCATTTGCGCCTGCGTCGATGCGACGACGGAAACCAATCGCTGTCGCTGGCCGGACAACATGACGCGCATGTTCTTCTGCCACTCTTCGTCGACCTGAGGCTTCTGCGGCTCCGGCGGAATCTCGGGCTTGGGCGGCTCCACCGGTTTGGCCTTTGCCACTGGTCGCGGCGCGGGCTCCGGCTTTTTCGACACGGCCGGTTCGGCTTTCTTTGAAACCACCGGCTCAGACTTTTTGGAAACCACCGCGTCCCCCTTCTTCACAACCTCCGGCTCCGACTTCTTTGCGGCGACGGCGGGTGATTTTGATTTGGTATCGGCTTTTGATTTTGGCGCGGGCTTTGCCTTGGCCGGCGCTTTGGCGGCGGGCTTGGGTTTGGCGGCTTTGCTCGGCGCGGCCTTCTTTGGTGCGTTCTTCTTTGGTGTCGCCATGTTCGTTCGTAACCCCCGCGGTTGCGAGGCCCTTCGGTTGGTCGCGGAGTGCGAAGGCATCGGCCTCGGCCTTCGGGTCGCCGCAAAGGACGCAACAGGATGATAGTCTGGCCGGGGGAAGTCAAGGGCGAGGGAATCGAGGTCGGATCGCGCTGTAAACCCCTGTGAAATACGCACTAAGCATCGCCCGGCGTCACCCGGCCCCGGCCATGGGGAGCCGCACGGGTTATACTTGAAAAAGCAGCGCCCGTAGCTCAGCTGGATAGAGCAGCGGTTTCCTAAACCGCAGGTCGCAGGTTCGAATCCCGCCGGGCGCGTTTGGGGGAATCTCTTGGCTTCACACGGATCGGGCGAGCGGGCTGCGCGTTGGCTGGTTTTCCAAAAAAACTCCCTCCACAAAAACCGCGAAAGCCCGCAAGAGGCCGCGGCGAGACGTGGAGCCGCGGAGTGCGGAGATTTGCGACGATTCTTTGAAAACAGCTGGCGTTTGCTGGCGTTTGCCGGCGCAGTGGGCCTCTTGAAAGGGAACGGGGAACAGGGAACTGGGAACAGGAAGAGTGGGCCGAGGGGGATGGTGGGGAAATAAAAGAACTGGGACAAACTGGGAAAAAGTGGGACGGGTTGAATGCAATATGGTGGAGGCGATGAAA
>CAZSBF010000068.1:0-24407 GCA_964605185.1 uncultured Planctomycetaceae bacterium | reverse complement strand
CGCGGGTGGGCGTGGTGTGTCCCGATCTGGTGAGCCTTCGGCATCTGCGAAGCGGGGCGCGGGCTCCGGGGTGGCCGCGGCTTTCGTGGGAGTCGCTCGATGGCATTCCGGTGGTGCGCGTTCGCGGCTGGCACACGGCATTCGGACAGCCGGCGCGGCAGATGGGGCGATTTTTGAAATGGCTGCGATGGGGGTTGTCGGAGTACGCCCTGCGACATGGGGAGCCGGACGTTTTGTATGCGATGATCTCGGTGCCCGCGGGGTGGGCCTGTGGGCAATTGGCGGGGCCGCCGGCACGACGCATCGTGCTGACTGAAGAGACGGGGCCGTTCTCGCTGGTGATGAATGACGCCGCGATGGCGCCGTATGTGCGCTCGGCATTGGATGCGGCGACGACCGTTGTGACCGTCAGCGAGCACGCCCGGCGGGACATGCAATCGCACGGCATTGATCGAGCGATTGAGGTTTGCGGGAATCCGGTCGCCGAGGCGTTCTGTAATCGAACAGTGCAGGCGCGGCCGACGGACGGGCCGATTCGAGTCTTGTTTGTGGGGCGGTTGGTGAAGGAAAAGGGGCTCCTAGAATTGGCCGAAGCAGCATCGGCTATTAGCCGGAGCCACACCAGAGACATCGAATGGCACATCGCCGGCGATGGGCCGATGTACGCAACGCTGCGCGAAATGAGTGGTGCGACGATGCACGGCCTGTGCGACCGCGGGCGCGTCATTCAGCTCATGGAGCAGACCGACGTGCTCGTCCATCCCACTTACGGCGAGACGTTTGGACAGTCCGTGGCCGAGGGGCTGTGCATGGGGCTGCCCGTCGTGACGACCGAGGGCACGGCGTGCGCGGAGTTCATCGACGAGTCGAACGGCGTGCTGGTCAAGCCGATGGACGCGGCGTCACTGGCGGAGGGGGTTCGACGCGCGGCTTCGAGGCTTCGGGAGGGAAACTACGACAGGACCGCCATTGCGGAACGTGCGCGGAGGCGATTCAGCGGTGACGCTGTCGCGCGGGCGTATGGCGAGTGGTTTCGTGCGGCCATGCGCGCAGGAAATGAGCGGCCTAGTCAGTAATTCGAAGACCCCACCCTTTCGGAGCTTCCTCCTCCGTCGCTCCTCAATCCCCTTGCCAAGGGGAGGGAAATATGCGGATGACTTACGGAGCGAGCAAGGCGGCGACGAAGCCCGGCTCGTCGTCGAGGTCGATCAGACCGTCGCAGTTCATGTCCGCCGTCGGTCCGAACGTGGGGTTCACACCGGTCAGGTATTGAATGAACGGGGTGATGTCCGCGCCATCGCGATCGCCGTCGGCGTCGATGTCGCCGGGGCCGACCGCGCTGCCGGTAAAGGACTGGATGCCGACGAAGCCCTGATGGTTGTAGCGCTTCACGCCGTCGGGGCGTGTTTCCACGGCGACGACGTCCAGCCGATGGTTGCCGGTGATGAGGCTGCCGCGGCGAAGCGTGAAGGTGTCCAGCGACTGCGTGGCAAGGTTGGAGCCGCCGGTGGCGAGAGCGATGAAATCGGTGGTTGCCGGCAGATCGACGAACATGTACATCGAGCCCGTGGTCAGGTCGGACGACTTGGCGATGAAATCGACCGGCAATGCGGTGATGTCGTTGTTGCAGGTCGCGGTCGGTGCGAGGAAGGTGTACTGCGGGTCGGCAAGATCGACATAGACCACGATTCGAAACTCCGCGAAGAGCGGGTCCAGCCCGGCGGCGCGATGCCGATAGGCCCGCACCGTGATGTAGTGGAAGCCCTCACCGAGCGCGGCGGCGTTGATCGTCTGTCGATAGAGGCCGGTGCCGGTGTTGGTGCAATTGCCGCCGCCGTCGACCTGGCAGCGGTTGGAGGCAGACGTAAGGAAATTCTCGAAGCCGTAGCTGGGGCTTTCGGCGTTGGTGTTGCCGGGGTGGAAGTCGGAGTTGGGCTGACCGAGATGGGTCGAGCCGTTGTTGTTGAAGTCCTTGAAGCCCTGATCAATGCGGAAGACGGCGAGGTCGTCGGTGTTGGGGTCGCCGGCGTCTGCCTGCGTCGTCTGGAGCTGAATGTCGAAGGTGGACGACGTGATGATCGTGATCGGGCTGACGCGCTGTTGATAGTCCGCGACGCCTGCCGAATCTGGCGGAACGACGCTGGTCGTCGCATTCACGATCGAGAGCGTGCCCGCCGGGACGACCGGGCCATAAATTACATAACCGAGGCCGTGGAAGACGCCGTTGGCATTGCGATTGCGCGGGACTCGGACGGTGACACTGCCGCCGGCGCCGACCGTCAGCATGTCGGCGATGTCGCCGTTTGGATCGACGGCGGCATTCGACGAATTGCCGGTCTGCTCCCACAAACGGGTGCCTTGTGGGAAGGTTGATGTCACGGTGCGGCTGTCAAAGCCGTTGTCTTCGCGGTCGTTCAGGCCAATAAGGACGTTGTCCTGACTGCTGGGTGTGCGCCGCGTGAAGATGAGTATGTCGTTCTGTGCGCCACCGGTGATCGGCACGAACCAGCCGCGACCGTATTGATTGCGCAGCTTGACGAGCGTGGTGATGACGTTGCTGCCGAGGCCGATGGCGTCGTCGCGGCCGTTGCGGCGCGGGAAGTTATTCGGCTCGGCGCCGAACTGGAAGGCGTGGTAATAGACGATTGCTGGGCCGGTTCGCATCAGGACGTAAGCCTGGGCCGTGCTGTCATTTTCGCCGTCGGCGATGGCGTTGTCGTGGCTGTTCACATGGTGGACGCCGATGGTGCCGTTGTTGAAGCCGTCCACGTTGTCGGCCGAGGCGCCCATGACCGAATCCCAGGAGCCGCTGCCGTCGTTGTTGGTCAGGTCACGAAGGGCACCCGCTTCATCGAGGTCGAGCATGTCGCGATTTCCGAATTGCCAACCGATGCTGGGGTAGCCGCTGCCGGAGCCGGGTTCGCCGGGTTTGCGCACCCAGTCGGGCGGGTTGATGCCGCCACCGCCGACGGCCTCTGAAAAGGAATATGGAATCTGCATGGTGCCGTCGAAGGCCTTGTAGCGGTTGTGCACCGAGGCATCCCACAGGTTGTCCCAGAACCACGTCGAGATGTGCTTGGCGGCATCGAGGCGGAAGCCATCGACCTTCAGCACTTCAAGGTAATACTGCGTCGAGCGCAGGAGCAACGTCGTGGCACTCTCAAGGACCGGATCGCCGGCCGATGGGTTTGCCGTGTTGAACGGGTAGAAGGTGTAGTTCGGCGGACTCGGGTTTCGATTGGTGCCGGGGTTGATCGGCATGTAGCCCGTGAGATTCGTATCGGGATAGAAGCGGCGGTTGTTCGCGTCGGGGATGTTGTAAAGCGAGCCGGCCGGAATGTTGTTTGGGTCGCCGACGGTGATCGGGTGCCGGATGAACTGGTGGTTCTTCTCCTGAGCGATATCGATGAGGCCCACGAGTCGGCCATCGAAGAGATTGAAGTTCGCCCCGCCGGGGTTTTCGGATTGCGTTCCAGAAGTGTGGAAATCGCCGTAGGTGTCTCCCGGGAGCTGCACGGCGAAGCCGGGATAGCTTCCCTGCGCGATGAAGCCGGGCGTGGTGTGATCCCAGGTGCCGTTGTGATTCATGATCCAGTCGACGAAGACGCGACTGTTGGCCTTGTGGGATTCCTCCACCATAAGGCGGAAGCCGTTTTCATTTCCGTAGTGCGTTGCGGCCGCGCCGGTGCCCGAACCGAGGTTGAAACGGTCGAACAGGTCGTAGCCGATGCTGTTGACGCCGCCCTGGCCGCGCTGAGGCGGCGGCGTCCAGAGGCTGTCGTAGCCGGCCATGAAGACGTCCGGCATGCGATAGCGCATCACGTCCCATTTGGCCTCGAAGTACTGAAGCATCGTCGGCGGCGGAAAGGCTTGCGCCGTCACAGCCGTGACAAGTAGAAGCGTGCAACACAGGGCGATTCGTTTCACGATGCGGTCCTTTTCAATCATTCCCGGTGGGAGCACGGGTTTCCACTGTTTATCAAAGTGCGACACAGGTAGACCAGCCGTCGGCCGGTCTACCTGTGTGCGAAATCCAAAGGCTCCTTTGTCCGTCCCGCATTACGGGAACAAGGACTGGAGGAAGGAGCGAATGTCCCGGCCGTCGCGAACCGTGTCGGCATTGACGTCTGCCTTGTTCACGTGGCAGGGAACCACATCGGTTCCGAGCAGCACGTTGGCAAGAACGGTCGCATCCGCCACATCACGATCCCCGTCGCCGTCGATGTCACCGACGATGCCGCTGCACGGAATCACGGTGGTGTAGGTCAGGAACTGATCGTTGACGTAGTTCGCGAGGTTGTTCTGCGGAGCCGCGAGCGGCCAGCCAAGGTTGCACTGGGCACCTGCACCGCCGACGCCGGGGAGGAACTGATTCGACATGAAACCCGTGTTACCAGTCAGCACAGCCATAACCTTGATGGTCGGCGTGTTGCCGGGACCGATCGGGCCGGTGAGCCCGAGATCGGTGAGGGAAATGTCGAGTTCGTAGCCGGTGTCGACTGTTCCGGCGTTGGCTGTCGAGGCGCCAAGGCACGGGCAACTGCATCCGGTGACGCCACCGAGGTTCGTATTATCCATGGCCAACTGCATGCAGTTCGGGTTGCCGCTTCCGGCGATGGCAATCTGATTGCCAAACTGCGTGAAGTTGTTCTGCGTGCCGACGAGACTACCGGCCATTGCCGTCGGAATCGCCTGCCCGTTGTAGGACGTCGGTGCCGAGGGCGTGGCATTCATTGTGTAGGACACCGACGAGCCACCGACCTGATTGACAGGGCCGTTCGCCAGGTTGGGCACGCCGCCGCCCAACGGAGGCATGACCTGATTGCTCCAGTAGCCGCTGCTGCCAACGAGCACGGCATAGAGCTTGATCCCCGTGGCATCAGGCGGGCTGCCAATGGAGCTTCTCGCGATTGCGAGCTGCACACCGGTCGTCGCCGTGGCCGCATTAATCGCCTGCTGAACCGGATCATCCGCAGCCGTGGCGTTCACACCGTCCACGTTGTTGTTATTTCCAACAAACGTATTTGGTGCAATCGTGAAATTCGCGGCAAAGGGAATATTCACCGGCAGCGTTGGCAGACTGGCTAAGTTCACGAGCTTGACGTCGTTATAAAACGCACCGGATCGAGAAACGACCAAGGCATAATCAGGCAGGAAGGTAGACGGCAGGGTGTCGCCGGACATCCCGGTGACGTGGCCGGGCCATCCGTTTCCGCCCGCCGTGTTCAGAAGATTCGAACCGCCGGTAACCGTATCGAGGTAGATTACGTAACCGTTGTTGTTGCCTTCGATGTTGCCGGTGATGCCGATGTAGAGATTCGTCGCATCGTTTTGCACGAACATCTGATCGATTTCACTTCCCGCAACGACCGGTGCCTCCAGATAGCCGTTGCCGGCGTTGAAGCTGCCGATGCCGACGTAACGGTTGATGTTGGTGGTGAGGTTCGTCAGGTGAACTCCCGGTCGGCCACCTGATTCGTCAAAGGTGACGGCGAAATCAGGGCTGAAGCCCGCGTCGAGGGTCAATCCATTCAGGCCAGGTTGTGTACCCGGATTCAGTGGATCGCCTCCGAGCGAACCGGGGGGCGACGGATTGCCGGCCAGCGTGTTCTCTCCGCCCACGATGGTGTCGAACAGAAGCACAACGCCGTTGCCATTGGTCTGCTGATTGCCGGTGATCGCGACCTGGATGCGATCCTCCGTGTTCTTGATAAACAGTTGGTCGATTTCATTTCCGGTAGACGCCTGCGGGGAGCCGCCGGTGGCGTTGCCGAAGCAGGTGTAATTGTTCTGCACCGCAAGGGCATTCGGGCGGGCCGGATCGGAGTCGTTGAAGTACGCCGGAACATCGTCGGCCTTGAACTGCGCCGGAATCGGACCGGCGGCGTTGACGAGGTTCTTCGTGATGTATTGATTGCCGGGGAAGAGCGTCTCATTGCTGAGGTCAATGATGTTGACGGTGCCTTCGAGTTCATCGGTGTTGTGAGTGCCGACGCAACCCACCGCACCGCCCTTATCCCACTGCAAGTCGAGCTTCCAACTGTCGAGCGTTCCGGTCTGTCCGGCCGTCTTGTCTTCGACGATCAGGGTCCAGGTGCTCGGGTTCGGATCGACGCCCTGGAAGGTGAGCAGCGAATCGACGGGCTGCCATGTGCCCGTGCCTCCGGCGACCCAGCTCGTCAGGGCCGTTCCACCCTGCATGAACTGGGTGTTGGTCATGTTGGCGCCGGTGCCGGATGAATCGAACAGGACGATTCGGCGACCGCTGTCGTCGTGGCGCAGTTCAACCTTGAGCTGCGACACATCGGGGTGCGTCAGGTTAACCGTCACCTTGGCCGCCGTGACGCGATCCAACGGCGCTGCATTGGTCGCCGTCTGCGTGCTGAAGGTGACAGCGGCATCGGTGATGGGCGTATTAACTGTAAACGTATCCGACGAAAGCACGGGCGTGCCGGCGCCGGGCGTCGGGTTGAACGGCGGCAGGTTCTGATTGCTGATGAAGGCGTTCGTGCCGCCGTCCGAGGCGCTGGCGATCATCGCCGCGACCTTCACCGACTGGCCGATCGGGCTGGCGATGCCAAGCTCCTGCAATACGAGGCTGACCTGCACGCCCTTCTTTGCGGTCTTGGCGAGGGTCGTCTGGTTGACCGGATCGTCGCCGGCGATGTCGTTCACACCAAGGGTGTTGGTCAGATCCGCCGCAATCGCGTTGATTGCGATGTTGGTATGCGTCGACGAATCAATCGCGAAGACGAGTGGTGTTTCCGTTCCCGTATCATCGAGATTCTGGACGATGGCCTTGGTCTGGCCGGCCTCACGCCAGATCTGCACGGCGTAGTTCGGTGCGAATCCAGGGTCAAACGTGAAGCTGTCGAGTGGCTGCATAATGCCGGGGCCGATCGTGTTGGGGAAGCCGGCCGTGATCAGCGAGGTCAGCCCGAAGCTGCTGGAGGTCTCGATGAAGATGATCATCACGTTTCGGAAGGCGTCGGAAAGCTCAACCTGACCGGCGACGCCGATGTAGAGCTTGGCAAAGTCGTTCTGCACGTAGAGCAGGTCGAGTTCGTTGCCGCCGGTGATGCCTGCGTTGAATGCTGCGGCATCGCCGAAGCAGGTGTAATTGTTCTGTCGCGCTCGCTGAGTGCCCGCCGGATAGCCGGTCGCCGGCGTCGGAATGCCGATTCCATCGATGGGGAGCGCCGGGGCCGTGTTGGCCGGGCTGAGCGTCACGGCGACGTATTGATTGCTGGGGAAATTGGCGCTGAAGTCGATGACGTTCTCAACCGGTGTGCCATGAATGCCGAGGCAGGCAACGCCACCACCGACGCTTCCGGCCGTCGCATTCAGCGGCGGCAGGCTCTGATTGCTCACGGAACCCGCGGTGTTGGCGACCAGCGCCTGAACGTTGATCGGTGATGAACTGGTGAGTGAGAGCGAAACCAACTCGATATCGAGTTCGAAGCCGGTCGTTGCGGAGTTGGCCTGCTCCTGCTGCTGGAGCGGGTCGTCGCTGGGTGTGGCCGAGACGCCGAGGAGGTTGGAATTGTCCACGGCGAAGTCGGTGCCGAGGGTAAGCAGGACACCGGCATCATTGGGAACGCTCAGTGTGTGGCGCACGCCATGCCAGGTGCCGCCGAGACCAATGTCGTTCCACAGGACGTAGGCATAATCCGGGTCGAAGTCGAGCGTCACGCCGCTCATGCTCTTCAAGGCCTGGGAGATGTTCGGGCCGGTGAAGCCGGCGGTGTTGAGCACCGTGGGGGTCGCGCCCGCATCGATGTCAACAAAGACGATGACGGAGTTGGCGAGTTCATCGGTGCGCGGCAAGTTTCCGGTAATGCCGATGTAGAGCCGCGTCGCGCTGTTTGTGATGAACATGCGGTCGACTTCGCTGCCCTCGCTGTCATCCAGGTTTGCCGGGGCGGCGTCGCCGAATTGCGTGCCGTTATTCTGGATCGTGTTCAGCGCGCCAAAGTATCGCGTCTGCAGGGTGCGGCCCGTGACTTCGGGGAGGTTCAGGCACTGAGCCGACACCTCACGCACCGACAGTACGCTGATGGTCAGGGCGCAAGCCAAACAAAATCGTTTTGTAAATGATGCTTCCATGGTTCCCTACTCCTTCACCGGCAGACTTCTCGACTCGGCGTCCATCGGGCGGGATCCTGGTCAGAGACCAAGACCGGGCGCGCTGAACCCATCATCGGTTTCCGGTGTACGTGAAACGCTTTACCTCTAGTATTCTACTGGACACAGTGGGTCCGCCCAAAAGGAGCGGCCCTAATTAGCGGACGACCCAACAGCGGATCGTCCTCTATTCAATCGTCTGTACTTCCGAGGCGCGGGAACTCCCCTGCGTGCTTGGATAGCGTGGTCGAGCCTGCACGATTCCGCCCCAGTAACGCCCCGCCAATTGTTGCATGTCTTCGTTGGTGCCGCTGCGCGTCGCCCCCCATTCGACATGCGTGTCGAGGAGAGCGATGTTCATGCCGCGGATCCCGTGATTGTCCTCGGGACCGAGCTGTGTGAAGGAGCGCACCGTGGTGTCGTTTCGATTGCTCTGATCGGCAAGCATCAACCAGTCCGGCCTGTCGTCATTCCGCCAGAGCGAAACATAAAAGTAGCTGATGTAAGACTTCTTGGCGGTCGCTTCCTGACCGACGGTGACGGGAAGCTGCTTGTAATACGTCACGGCCTGGGTTCGCCAGAGATCGGTGATGTTGTTGCTCTTGGGACGATTGTTTATCTGATCGCTGGGGCAAAGCAGCACCTTGGGGTCGGGCAAGTACTGCGGCGGGCCGTTGTCCATTCGCTTGGTCAGGTCTTCGTCGCCGGTGGAATAGCGCGTGGCCTTTTTTTCAAGGATGTCGCGGATCATTCCGGCAAAATTGGGCCCGAATTCGTTTTCTTTTTCCGCCGGGTTGTAGGCTCGGTCCTGAACCGTGGCCATCTGGTCCATTCGCGGGGATGCAACCGTGGTATGGGCCTTGGCCGGGAACCAACTGTCGTTTTCCTGGGCATATTGTGAAAACGCGATGGCCATTGAGCGGAGATTTGTTCCGCACACGGTTCGCTTCGAAATCTCACGGGCCCGGCCCAACGCAGGAAGCAGGATTGAAAGGAGGAGCGAGATAATCGCCATGACCATGAGGAGTTCGATGAGTGTGAAGGCGGGACGGCGGGCGGATGATCGGGCGGAACTTTCGGGACAACAACGAAACGACTGACAACGACCGGGTTGAGGCGGACGCTGCGCGTAACATTGATGCTGACGATCCATTGGCTGCATTTTAGAACTCGACGACGTCGTCGGCAGTGCGCCTCTGGTAAAACGTTTTACACACCAAATTGTAAGGACTTGATCGGCGAAAGCAAGTCATTTGCTCATCCATTTTTCACGAATTCTGCACGGGAAACCCCGGCCAACCCAGCCGCGAGTAAGATGCCCATTCTAGCCCCGGATCGGGATGGGGTTTGTGAAATCAACCGGGTGATCGCTGGACGTGGCGAAACGTAAGACAATTAGCATCAAGGACGTAGCACGCGAAAGCGGGGCCTCCCTCACCACGGTCTCCCTCGTCCTCAATGACCGAGACCACCGCATCAGCCCGGCCACCCGGGAACGGGTTCTAAAAGCGGTCGATCGGCTTGGCTATCGCCCCAACCGGCTGGCACAGGGGCTGCAATCGCAGAAATCCGGGCTGATCGCCATCCTTGTTCCGCAACTGCGCCATGCCTTCGCCGACGCCTACTTCGGCGAGCTGATCAGCGCGATTCACGATCATGCCAGCGAAGTGGGTTACAAGATTCTGCTCGAGGTCGCGCGGCCGGAGTTTATCAAGTCTAATCAGCACCAGGAATTATTTGATCGTCACTTCGTCGACGGCATTCTCTGTTGCGGCGTCACCAATAAAGACGCCTACCTGAAGGAATTCGCGGGCGCAGGCCGGGCCGTTGTCGTCGTGAACAATTACCTTCCGTCGTTCAAGCTCAATCACGTCTGCTGCGATTACAAGGCCGCGGGCCGCATGGCCGGTGAATACCTGCTTGATCTCGGCCACCGGCGCATGGGCCTCATTCATGGAGCGCAGGAGGTGCAGACGAGCCTTGATCTGCAGCACGGATTTGAAGAGGCGTTGCGCGACGCGGGAGTCAAACTGCCGGCGTCGCTGGTGGAGGACGGGCTTTACACCGAGGAAGGCGGCGAGGCGGCGTCCAAGCGGATGATGAAACGAAACCCCGGCGTGACAGCCATCCTCGCGGGCAACGACAAGATGGCCATCGGCGCGATCACGGGCTTGAAGGATGCGGGCTTCCGCGTGCCCGAAGACGTGTCGGTGGTCGGCTGCGACGACATGCACCAGGCGGGTTATTGCGACCCACCGCTGACAACGGTGCATACTCCCATCTACGAACTCGGGAAGCGGGCCTGCGAACGGCTGATGGACCTGATCAAGGGTCGGGTGGACATCGTCGAAGAAATTCACCCGGTGAATATGACCATTCGCAAGTCAGCCAGCCCGCCGAAGCCGGAATGATGTGTCCCGGCCTTGGCCCGATGAGGTGTGGCACCGGCTATTAGCCGGTTCCACACCGACCGCCGGGACTATTGCATCAAAGAGATGCGCACTTGCGGCCGAAGTAAAACGTTTTAGCATATACAGATCATGTTCAAAAAACCGATTGTTCAACGCGCGGCGATTCGCTCGACCGTCCCGGGCCTCTGTGCCATTCTTGTTGCACTCGCATTCTGCGGCGCAGTGCGGGCGGATGAGCCGGTCATTCGGATGGCGGGGACGTTTAACAACTGGTCTACGAACAATGACGACTATCGCCTGACGAAGGTCGACGACCACTATGAACTGGTTCGCTTCTGGCCATGCGGGAAATATGAGTTCAAGTTTGTGTTCGATGGCTCGTGGTCGAAACACTTGGGCATGGGGGATGACGGGAAGCTGGGACAGCCGGGGCGGGATATTGAATTGCTGGTCAAGCAGTCAGGAACGTCCGCGCTATGTCTCGACCTTGATCGCAAACAGTTCCGACTCGAACGACGAGCAAGCGAACGGCTGATTCCGATCATCCGAGTTCTCAATCCGTGGTCGATGCGACTCGGATTGGATGCTTCCCTATCCCTCGCGGCAGCCGGGCGCCCGATCAAGAATTGCAAATGGCAGATCAACATTTCTGCCGGCGAGAAACCGTTCGAAAAGATGCTCGAATCCAGTCCGTCAGAAATCGCCACGGTCGAAATGCCCGGCACTGCGGAGTACAAAATCGAATTGACCGTCGACGATGGCCATCAAACCGCCTGGAAGGAAAGGAAGCTACGACTCCCATCGGGGAATGGCTTTGTCATTCGCGATGGCGCACCGGGGCCGCTCGGAAAACCGACTCAGATCGAAATGGCGACTTTGGCTCCTAATGTCTATGGAGCAATCTACCGTTCCGAAAAATCTGGTGACATCAAGCTCGATATTAGCTCCCAGTTCAATACTGCTATGGGAATTGAGTCCTTTGGCCCACTGAAAGCGAAAGTCGAAGCCCAAACCGACTACCTTGTAATTCTCGACACGCATCGCCGGGGAATGACCTTGTCAAAATCCTGGCGGCAATTCGAATTCACACCCGCGCGATTCGCCGAGTCGCTTTCAGGAATTACGGTTGAGCGCGTCGAGGTCGTGGGAGATTTCAATAACTGGAAGGCCGGTGACTGCGAACTTTGGCCGGTGGGGCCGCCGGTAACGTTCAAGCGATTCATCGAGATTCCAGATGGCCTGTACCACTACAAGTTCCTTGTGAACGGTTGCATTTCTCTCGAAGACCCGAGCGCCGACCCCAGATACCGGAAGTCGGATGGCAAGGGAGGTTTCAACAGCGGATTTCGTGTCGGCGTCGATCCGTCGGTGCTGGGAACTGCGAAACTCGACGACGTGAATGAGAAGGCCGTCAAGCATGATCCGATGGACCCCGCGTACTTCGCCAGCATTGGTTATAAGCAAATCTCGTTTCGGATGCGAACGCTGGCGGATGATGCGAAGGCCGTGTCGGCCCAGTTTTTCAATGATGACAAAAGCACACGGGGCGAACCGATTCCACTGTCGAAAATGCTCACACGCGACGGCTTCGACTATTGGTCTACCATTTGTTTGCCCGAGCGATGGCCTATCCAATACACCTTCCTGATCGAAGACGGCAAGGAGCATTGCATCCTCGACGCCGAAGGGCCACACTCCTTCGCCGCGAACGAGAAGATCGCGTTGTTGCCACGACCCTTTGAACCGGATACCCGCATGTCGTTTGAAACACCAGACTGGGCCAAGCGAGCCGTGTGGTATCAGATTTTCCCCGAGCGGTTCCGCAACGGCGACCCGTCGAACGACCCGCCGACGACGGTGCCGTGGAGGCATGAGTGGTACAAGCCGTACAAGGGGTCGAGCGAAGGCACGAAGGCACAGAGGCACAAAGGCACAGAGGGAAAGCAATACACTGAGTCCGGGGATTTTTGGGAGTTTATCTTTGATCGGCGCTATGGCGGGGATATTCAGGGGGTGAAGGAGAAGCTGCCGTACCTGCGGAAGCTGGGCGTCACGGCGATCTACTTCAACCCAATGTTTCTGGCCGAATCCATGCACAAGTACGACGCGTCGGACTATCGGCATATCGACGACTACTTTGGCGTGAAGGGCAGCCTGTCGAAGATCAAGGGCGAGACGACCGATCCGTCGACGTGGCAATGGTCCGAGACCGACAAGATTTTTCTCGACTTCGTGAAGGAAGCGCATCGGCAGGGATTCAAGGTCGTCCTTGACGGCGTCTTCAACCATGTCGGCCGCGACTTCTGGGCCTTCAAGGATGTCATGAAGCACGGCGAGAAGTCGGAGTACGTCGGCTGGTTCGACATTACCAGCTTCAAACCGTTCCACTACAAGGCGTGGGACAAGGACGACGGTTCGCTGCCGCGACTGAAACACGATGACGCGCTCGGCCTGGCCACGCCGGTGCGAGAGCATCTCTTCGCCGTCACGCGACGCTGGATGGACCCGAACGGCGACGGCGACCATTCCGACGGCATCGATGGTTGGCGGCTTGACGTCGCTGCCGATGTCAACGCGAACTTCTGGCGCGACTGGCGGAAGCTGGTGAAGTCCATCAACCCTGACGCTTACATTGTCGCGGAGATCTGGGAAGAATCGAAAACGTGGCTCGACGGGCAGACCTTTGACGCGGTGATGAACTATCCCTTCGCCCGGGCGGCGCAGCGATTCTTCGTGAATCAGAAAAAGGCAAGCAAGCCGAGCGAGTTTCAGGCGGAATTGCTGCGCAACCTCGACTGGTACGCCCCGCAGGTGAACTACGTCTTGCAGAATCTCTATGGCAGCCACGACACCGACCGCTTCCCGTCGATGTTCATGAACCCCGACCTCGAATACGACAAGTCCAACCGTCAGCAGGACAACGGCCCGAACTATGTCGTTGCGCGGCCGACGAGCGAGTGCTATCACAAGCTGAAGGCCATGGTCGCATTTCAGATGACGTTCCTCGGCGCGCCGATGATTTACTACGGCGATGAGGTCGGCATGTATGGCGCGGATGATCCCTCCGATCGCAAGCCGATGTGGTGGGAAGACATGATGCCCTACGACGATCCGGACGAGCGTATCGAGCCGGGGCTGTTCGAGTATCACCAGCGACTGATCGCGATTCGCAACACATTCCCCGCGCTGCAGCTTGGTTCCTTCGAGCCGCTCATCGCACGCGACGATCACGGCGTGTTTGCATTCTGCCGCTCGCTGGGCAGCGAGCGCGTTGTCGTCGTCTTCAACAACAGCGACAAGCCGCACCGGCTCGATCTGCCGTCGCCGTGGCCCGAAGGCACGCACGTCGATCGCGCCGATGATCCGAAGGCGTATGAAGTGGTTGACGCGAAGGACGAAGCGTCGCGCGCCGTCGTCCGGCCAACCGGCAAACACAAGCCGACGCTCAACGTGGAGAACGGCCGACTGCATGGAAGCATGATCGAGCCGCGAACGGCGGCCATCTTCGTTAAGTCGTGAGACACCTCCATTGGAACGAATGCTGCAACAGATCGGCCGGGGGGCGCGGGCGGCGGTGGCCGTTGCGGCGGTCGTGCTTGTGGTCTGGGCGTTCGGTTGGCAGGCCTATCGGTTCCTGACAAAAAAGAGCGACGCCGACGGCCGAACGCCGATTCGCGTGTTGCACTGGGGCGACAAGGCCGAGGACGACATCGTTCGCAGGCTTGCGGAAGACTTCGAACGCCAGCCGGAAAACAAGGACATCAAGATCGTCCGCATGAACCTCGGCCAGGCGGCGGCCGTGCGAACGAAACTTCAGACCATGTTCGCAGCAGGCGATCCGCCGGACGTGTTCTATCTCGGCCTAGAGAACGTCTCCGACCTCGCGCAGAAGAACCTGCTCGCCGATGTGGAACAGTTCATCAACGCCGACAAGGCCCGTGGCGAGGCGACGATTCAGCTCGACGACTTTTTCCCGGCGGTCATCAAGTGCTTCCGCGTCGACGGCGATAGCGGTGAGATCGGCAAGGGCAAACTCGTCGGACTGCCGAAGGACTTCACCACCGTCGGCTTCTATTACAACAAGGACCTGTTCAAGAAGGCGGGGGTGCCGGAGCCATCACCGACCGGCTGGACATGGGATGAGTTCATCACCGCGGCGCGGGCGATTGGAAAACAGCCCGGTTGTTACGGCGCGGACTTCGTCAGTTGGGAGCAAATGGTCCGCATTTACCTGTGGACGCACAGTGTCGACTTCGCATCACCCGGCTGGACGCGACCCTATCACTTCACCGATCCCACGCTCGTCGCGGCGATGACCAAGCTGCAAGGCTGGTATCACAACGAAACGCACACGCTCGTCTCGGCGAAGACGCAGCTTGAAACCATGCAGGAGCCATTCCTCGCGGGCAACGTCGGCATGACCGGGCCGTATGGCCGATGGAAGGCGCCGATCTTCCAGCAGATCGAGGGTTTCGATTGGGACCTCGCGCCGCTGCCGCATGTGCCGGGCGTGCCGAAGAAGAACGGCGTCTTCACTGTCGCATGGGGCATCGCCGAAGCGGGCCCGCACAAATCCGAGTCGTGGCGGTTCGTGAAATACCTCACCAGCGCAAAGGGACAGGCACTGATGGCCGACGCAGGGCTGGCGATTCCGGTACTGCGAAAAGTCGCCGAGGCAGCGGTGGAGGCCGAGCGTTCCAAGCGGCCGAAGAACGCGGGCGTGTTTCTAACCGCCGCGGACAACGCCGAGCCGACCGACTTCCCGCCCGACCCCGAATTTCAACAGCAGCTTCGCGTGGCGTGCGAAGAGATCTTCAAACTCAACCGGCCGATCGCCCCCGCGCTGGATCGGCTGGAACGAGAATGGACGGAGAATGCGCGGCGCGAGGACGTGGCCAGCGTGGATCGCGTGGTGCCGTGGATGCGCGTCGTCACCATAACGATGCTGCCGCTCGCAGCGATGGCCGGCATTGCCGCGTTCGTTTGGTGGCGCGGTCGACCGCGCGGCGGAGAGCTGGCCGAAGAAGTGGCCGGCATGGGCATGATCTCGCCGTGGGTGATCGGCTTCATGGCGTTCACGGCGTTTCCGGTGTTTCTGTCGCTGGTACTTTCGTTCTGCCGGTGGAGTTCGCTGACGACGCTGGATCACGCGCAATTCGTCGGCTGGGATAATTTCCGATCGCTCTTCACGAAGGATGCGACGTTCTATCGGGCGCTGAAGGCAACGACGTGGTACGCGATTCTCACCGTGCCGACGGGACAGGTTGCGGCGCTCGTCGCGGCCATGCTGCTTAATCGCGAGAGCCGATGGATGGGCGTGTTTCGCTCGATCTGGTATCTGCCCGGCGTGCTCGCGGGCGTGGGCATGGCGGTGATGTGGAAATGGGTCTTCCACCATGAGCACGGGTTGATGAAGGCGATGCTCGATCCGATTCTGCCGGCGGCGCTGCAGATGCCCGCATGTTTTGAGAAGGATGCCGAGACGTGGGGCGTCCCGGCGTTCGCGTTCATCAACCTATGGGCCATCGGCGGCACGATGATGATCTACCTTGCGGGTCTGAAGGGAATCCCCAAAGACTTGTACGAGGCCGCGGCCATCGACGGCGCGCTTGGTTGGAAGCGGTTTCGCAACGTGACGCTGCCGATGCTGAGCCCGGTGCTGTTCTTCAATTTCATCATGGCGATCATCGGGTCGTTTCAGGTGTTCACGCAGGCATACGTGATGACCGGCGGCGGCCCGGGGCACGCGACGCGCTTTTATGTTGTGTACCTCTACAACCAAGCGTTTGATTTTCACGAGATGGGGTACTCGTCGGCGATGGCGTGGTTGCTATTGCTCATCATTCTCGCATTGACGCTGATCGTGATGAAGGGGACGAAGCGCTTCGTCTACTACGAGGGGCTTAAGTAAGGGGCCTAGGGTTCAAGGGTCCAAGGGGCCAAGTGAGCAGACAAGGGACACGAATGTGCTAAAGACGTACAAAGAGCTTCTGGTTTGGCAGAAGTCGTTCCAACTTTGTAAATCTCTTTACTCGGCCACCAAGGCGTTTCCGAGCGATGAACGGTTCGGATTGACTGCGCAGATTAGACGTGCCGCGGTTTCAGTTCCGTCTAACATTGCCGAAGGATATGAAAGAGGTACGACCCGCGATTACCTTCGATTTCTGTACATTGCGAAGGGCTCATTGTCGGAGATCGAAACACAAATGTTGCTTGCCAGAGATTTGGAATTCACCAAGGGGCGCTCAGTGGAGGAAACAATCAAGGATATCGACGAAGTAGAGCGGATGTTGGTCGCACTCATTCGATCGTTGGAGGCAAAGCAATGACCTCTGAGCCGCATGTGCAAACGGAATCACTTGGACCCTTGGCCCCTCGGACCCTTGGCCCCTCGGGCTCACGGGGATGGTCACGAATTGCGATGGACGCTCTCCTCATCCTCGGCAGCATCGGAATGATCTTCCCATTCTGGTGGATGCTCACGACCAGTCTCTCCACTCCGGCTGAAGCCACCGTTTCCGGTTCTGCCGGCACGTTTAACTGGCTACCGCGCGATCCGCAGTGGCACAATTATTACGATGCCCTCAAACGCATGGGCAGCCGCCCGTGGTTTGGCTTCCTTGATGCACTTTCCAACACCATCATCATCACCACGCTCTGCGTCGTCGGGCAGATCGTCTCGTGCAGTCTTGTCGGATACTCCTTTGCACGGCTGCGATTCCGCGGGCGCGAGGCGGCGTTCATTCTCATGATTGCGACGATGATGCTCCCGGCGCAGGTCACGATGATCCCGATGTTTATCATGTTCCGCTCGTTCGGGTGGATCGACACCATCGCCCCGCTGGTCATCCCACTCTTCTTCGGCACGCCCTTCTTCATCTTCATGTTTCGGCAGTTCTTCGCGCAGGTGCCCGAGGCGCTGATCGAGGCCGCGCGCATCGACGGCTGCGGCCACCTTCGCATCTGGGCGCAGATCATGATGCCCATCTGCAAACCCGTGATCGCCATCACCGCGATCTTCACGTTCATCGGCGTGTGGAATGACTTCCTCGGCCCGCTTATCTATCTCCAAACCGAAGAGCGCATGACGCTGGCCGTCGCGCTGAATTCGTTCCAAAACCCCTACGGGGATTTCCGTGAGGCCCACTTCCTCATGGCCGCGAGCATCGTCACCATGATCCCCTGCGTCGTGCTGTTCTTCACCGCGCAGAAGCAATTCGTCAGCGGTTTGAGCATGGGCGCGGTTAAAGGGTGACGGACCGCGGGTGTCCCGTTTGCACCTATATCACCGTCAATAGCGGACAGATATGGTTGATTTTACGATTCCCGCAAGGTAAAATGTTTTACCATCATAGGATCATGCCTGCGGTCGCCGGAGAACCGACCGCGTATTGAACGTTTTTCACCGACTTGGACCTCCCATGAGTGACATCTCATTAATGGAACGCGAAACGGCAATTTCATCCTCGACCGGCGGCTGGCAAAGCCTTGGCGCTGTGACCGGCCACCAACGACACGGCGACAGCCTGCTCGTTTCCTGTGGTGACTCGGCGGTTCAGATTACGCCGCGCGAAGGCGGCATTGTCCGCGTGCGCGTCGCCCCCACGGGCGAGTTCGGCCGCGACTTTTCCTGGGCCGTCACCGGCGCATTGCGAAGCCCGGCATGGCAGATCCACGAGGACGCCGATCGCATCGAATTGATCACCGACTGCCTGCGCGTCCACATCGCGCGGAAACCCTGTCGCATCACCTTTCACGATGCGCGCGGGCGATTGATCGCCGGCGAAGACACAAGCAAGGGCATGGCATGGGATGGCGAGGAAGTTCGCTGCTGGATGCGCCTTGCGGAGAAGGATCACTTCTTCGGCCTTGGCGAAAAGGGGTGCCCGCTCGACAAACGCAACACGGCCATCGTGAATTGGAACACCGACGCCGCCGAGCATGATCCCTGGAGCGACCCGCTCTATCAGACGCACCCGTTTGCCATCTGCCTAAACGACGGCAACGCGTACGGAATCTTCTTCGACAACACTCACCGCTCATCCTTCGACCTCGGCAAGTCGTCGCGCACAAGCTGGTCTTTCGGCGCGGATGGCGGCGAGATGAACTACTACTTCATCCCCGGCACAACGCCTGCCGATGTGGTGAAGCACTACTCGTCGCTCGTTGGCACGACCGCGCTGCCGCCCCTCTGGGCGCTGGGCTATCAGCAGTGCCGTTGGAGCTACGAATCCGACAAACGCGTCGCCAAGATCGCCAAGGAGTTCCGCAAGCGGAAGATCCCCTGCGACACCATTTACATCGACATCGACTACATGGATGGCTTCCGCTGCTTTACTTGGCATCCGAAGCGATTTGCTCAGCCTGCCTACTTGATGAAGCAGTTGGCCAAGAAAGGCTTCAAGGTCGTCACCATCATCGACCCCGGCCTCAAGGCCGAACCCGGTTACGGCGTGTACGACTCCGGCCTTGAGGGTGATCATTTCCTCCGAGGCGATGACGGCGAGATTCACGTCGGCAAGGTCTGGCCCGGCGAGTCCGTCTTCCCCGACTTCACGAATCCTTCGACGCGCGAATGGTGGGGGGAACTTTATCGCAGCATGCTCGACGCCGGCGTCACCGGCATCTGGAACGACATGAATGAGCCGGCCGATCTTGGCCGCGACGACAAGACGATTCCGCTTTCCGTGCGATTCGCCAACGAAGGCCAGGCGTCGGACCACCGCGAATGCCACAACGTCTATGGCATGCAGATGGCCCGCGCCACGCATGAGGGAATGCTGCGCCTTCGCACGAACGAGCGTGCTTTTGTTCTCACCCGCGCCGGCTATTCCGGCGTGCAGCGAAACGCCGCCGTCTGGACCGGCGACAACCTTTCAAGCTGGGAACAGCTCCGCATGAGCATTCCCATGCTGCTCAACATGGGCCTTTCCGGCATCACCTTCTGCGGCGCCGATATCGGCGGCTTCCGCGGCTACCCGTCGCCCGAATTGTTCACGCGCTGGCTGCAGCTTGGCATCTTCTATCCGCTTTGCCGCGTGCACACCGCCGGCGGCTCCGAGCAGGACCCGTGGTCCTTCGGCAAGAAGCACGAGAAATACAATCGCCATGCCATTGAGCTGCGTTATCAGTTGCTACCCTATCTCTACACCGAATTCCAACACGCCTCGCAGACCGGCCTGCCCGTGATGCGGCCCGTTCTGCTGGATTACCCGTCGGCCGCCAATGTGCATCGCTACGACCACGAGTTCCTCTTCGGCCGGCAGTTGTTCGTCGCCCCGGTCGTGCAAGAAGGCGCTGCGACGCGGAAGGTCACACTGCCTGAAGGCGAGTGGTATGACTTTGAAGACGCGCGACCTCGCACCGGCGGCGAGATCGAAGTACGCGTCGATGTGTCGACCATTCCAATGTTCGCCAAATCCGGCGCGATCATCCCGATGCGCGACGTCGTGCAGCACGTGGACAATCAGCCGATTCAGAAATTGACGCTGGCGATTTACCCCGGCAAGGGTACGGGGTGGTTCTATCAGGATGACGGCCGCACGCACGACCACACCCGCGGCGAATACACGCTTGAAGAATACGCCGTGAATCGCGAGTCCGATGTCACCGCGTTTACGCTTGCGTCGCGCCGGGGCACCGATGGATTCTCGCCGGAACAGTACATGCTCAAGTTCATGGGAATGGCGAAGGCGCCGGCGGCGGTCGCCGCGGCCGGGCAGCCGCTCTCCCAGTGCAAAAGCCGCAAGGCATTTGAGAAATCCCGGTGTGGCTGGTGGTTCGACGATACGTCGCGTGTGATTTGGGTGCGCCAATCGACGCTGGCAGTCGGCGACACCGTCGAGATCCTGCACAAGGTGCGGTCGAAGTCCGCAGACGGCGATGCCTTACCCGTGACGGCCTCCGCGCCGGTCGCCGCCGTGAAGCCTCAGCAGGTGTAACCGTCGCAGGTTACACTAGGGGGACATGGCCCAGCCCAGGCCGCACGGAAGGAGTTCATCATGTCCGCAGATGAGTTCATGAAACAACAGTACCTGACGCTCCGCGATGAGATTCGCTCGAGCAAGGGGCGGATTTTCATCTTGATGATTCTCGGCACACTCTTCGTGCCCATCGCCGGACTCGCGGCACGGGAGTTCAGTTCGACCTATGCCAGCGGTTCGATGCCGTTCCTGATTCTCGTGCTCATGCTGGCGTTCATCATGGAGCAGAACGCCATCATTCGCGCCGGCAAATACCTGAAAGACCATGTGGAGCCGAAGCTCGAAGGACTCGTCACCTGGGAGGCGTGGCTGGAGCGCAACCAAAAGGCCCGCGACACCGATCGCTATTTCTTCGGCAGCTTCATCCTCGTATTCGTCCTCTTCTACACCATCGCATCGACACTCGCTGTTGAAACCATCGGCATCCAATGGCCCGAGCATCGCTGGTACGCCGTCGTCGCCTATGCCATGGGCGGCCTCTGGTTCGTTGTGGTTCTCATGAGCCACTGGCACTCCTGCACACGAACGACCTGAGACGGTGCGACCGTGGCAACGTCATCCGCCGATGTCATGCGCGCCCTGATTGAAAACCTCGAGCAGGCCTATCATCGCCGCTCCTGGCACGGCCCGAATCTCAAGGGTTCCATCCGGGGATTGACTGCAAAGCAGGCCGCGTGGAAGCCCTCGCGCGATCGCAAATCCATCTGGGAAATCACGCTTCACGCCGCCTATTGGAAATACGTCGTCCGCCGCCGCTTGCTCGGCGAGAAGCGCGGTTCCTTTCCGCTGACCGGCAGCAACTGGTTTCCATTACCGGCCGCAATCTCAGAAAAGGCATGGCGCGACGCGGCAACGCTTCTGGATGCACAGCACACGGCCCTACGTGAGGCAATCGTGGGTATCCCCGCGAGTGAACTGTCCGCGACACGCGGCGGGCGCAGCGTCACGGTCCTCGATTTGATTCTCGGGGTGGCCCATCACGACGTCTATCACGCCGGGCAAATTCAACTCTTGAAACGGATGCAGTCGCGCGGAGCGCGCGATTAGATGGTCGGGGCGCCGGCCGGCTGGGCGTCATTGGTTGACGATTGCAGCGCCCGGAGCTTTTCGAGATCACCCACAAGCGTCACTGTCCCGCAGCCCCTGCACATTCCCGCCTTGATGGCGATATCCGCGGTACGAAACGTCAGGAACGGAACATTGAATGGGCGGAAGTAGATGTTTCCCGTCGAGTGGCAGGCGCCGAACACAAGGCTGGTTGATGCGCAATTGGGGCAGGCAAAGGTGTCAGACATAGGGGCACCAGACTCCGGCGGCATCCGCCAATTGAGCGTTCACCCCTACATCGGCCACACCCGGGATGGGATTAACCCATGGCACTGGCCGATAATGAAACACAGATCGACCGGCGGTCTTATCGCGTCCGACCCGTTTTTTCGAGCGCCACGGGGGGTCGAATGTGGATCGGCCAGCGGTTTCTTGACCGCCTATCATTCGGAAACAATACTAGTGTACCAACGCGGCGCATTCCGGACCCTCTCCTCGCCTCCGGTCGCACACCAAAGCCTCGGGCAACGCGCTGGGTATCACCGACACCTCGGTCGGTGTGGGAGCCTTTTTCGTTGAAACAACACATTCGCCTGCCTCTGTTCGCGCTCATTGTGTCTGCACTCACCTTTTCGGTCGGCTGCCCCAACACAGGGCTCCCCGGTACGCCGCCCCTTGTCGGAAGCACCATCGCCACCGCTACGGCGTTGCCGCTTGATGCCAATGGCAAAGCGAAGGTGAACAGCATCCTCAACGGGGCAAAGGTCGACGTGTATGATCTCGGCGCTGTCAGCCCCGGCGACCGCATCATCGTCTCTATCAGGCCAGTCGTCGGCAGCAGTCTCGACCCAACCATCGGACTTTTCGATGGCAACAGCGTCGTCTTCGCGCTCAATGACGACACCGACACAGCGGCCGGTCGCGTTGACTCCGCGATCGACGATTACGTCGCCGTCGGCGGGGACCATCTGTATCTCGCGATCACCCGTTTCTTCTTTTCCAACGAAAGCGGCGGATATGAAGGTGACGTCGAGATTCGCCGCGCCCAGACCAAACCGGCCGTTCCGCAACAGGTCCTGCTTCTGAACTTCGCGGGGGGAAGCGTGACCATCCCCGATGAGGGCACGTTTACTTATGGCCCGTTTGACGCCGCCGACGTGGATGCCGCATACGCCGGCGAAACGGCCACGATCAAGGCAAAAATCGTCGAGGTCGTGAAGCAGAACTACGAACGCTTCGGGATGAAGATCGTCAGCAGCGACGAGCCGCCGGTGGATAACACGAACTGCGTGGTCAGCACGATCCACTTCGGGGCGTTCAGCCAGACCAAATTCGGCATCGCCCAATCCGTGGACGACGCCAATCGCAAGCGCTGCGACGACGGCATCGTCTTCACGGATCAATTCGACAAGCCCTTTTCGCCGCAGCCCACGACGGTCGGAATTGCCGTGGCCATCGCCAACGTCGCCGCCCACGAGGCCGGCCACCTACTCGGTTTGAATCACACAACAGACGTCACCGATCTCATGGACACGACCGGATCGGCCAGCACGCTCCTGGCCGATCAGGAATTCAAGACCGCGTCGCTAGCCCCGTCGATCTTCCCCTTCGGAAACCAAGACGGCGTGGCGATGCTGAACCGCATCATTCCGAAGTAACGGCGCCGTGCCATTGTCACAATCCCCGTCGGCGAGAGAATGGACGGGCACATTCGTGCCTCGTTTTTTTCGATCCTAATCTTCGACTGAATCAACAGTTGGCTTCCTATTCAAGATATTCTTGAGCTACTGGAGTTGGTCGGCACGGCCAACCCGGCTAGAATCACTCGGAGAACGATTCGGCGCACCACACGGGCGTTTCTTCGATTGACAATCTGCTCGGGAGGCATGGGTCATGAACGCTTCTCTTCTCTCGCGCCTTGGGCTTCCCGCGGCGATTTCAACCATTATTTTCTTCGTGCCACCCGCCCCGGCACAACCCCCAACCGTTGCTTGGGCACGAACGGCCGACGGCTGGGCAAGCGGGTCGGAATTTGCCGTCACTGAAACGATCGATGCGGCGGGAAACATTCATGCCGTCGGGATTCGGAATGGCACGGAATGGGTTACATTCAAGCTCGACTCGAACGGAAATACGGTCTGGCAAGCCAGAGTGCCATTCGCACACGATGATCAATACTCTTGGCCGTATGCCATGGCACTTGATTCTCTGGGTAATGTCGTTGTAGTCGGAAGCACCACGGGCGAATCCTCGGGTGCGGACTTCACGATTATCAAATATGACACTCTTGGGAATTTCCAATGGCTTCGTCGATACGACGGTTTGGCACACGGTGAGGACATCGCAAACGCCGTCGCAATCGACTCCGAAGGAAATGTCATCGTGTGCGGAAATAGTGCCGGCGTTGGAACGGGGATCGACACCGCAACGGTCAAATACTCCCCCGATGGCACTGAACTTTGGGTGGCTCGCTACGATGGACCGGTTCACGCCAATGACAGAGCGCTTTCCATCGCAGTGGATAATCTCGATCGAGCCATTCTGGTTGGTTATTCCGGCGGTGGACTGACGGGAGACGACGTCCTGATTATCGCGTATGCGCCGGATGGGGCCGTCTCATTTGAAAAGAGATACAACGGTCCCGAAGGCATGGATGACTATGGTCAATCTGTCGTGGTCAGCCCAACGAACGACATCTACTTCACCGGTTCGACGATGACGAATGCGGGCGGCCTCGACCTGTTGACTGTCAAATTGAGTCCGACGGGTGAAACGCTCTGGGAGAGAAGCTATGACGGTCCTTCCCATTACGGCGATTTCGGGAATCGAGTGCGGATCGATC
>CAZSBF010000067.1:0-24771 GCA_964605185.1 uncultured Planctomycetaceae bacterium | reverse complement strand
CTTCCTTCATGTACCCGCCGAAGATGCCGTTCACATCCAGCGTCGGCCGCGCCCACCGCCGATGCAGCGTGCTGTAGCCCTTCTCGCCCCACGCCTTCGGGCTGCCCAAGTCGCGCAGGAAATCCGCCTCGCTGTACGGCAGGCCGTTCATCATCGCCACTTCCTCGGCCGACATCTCCTTCACCCGATCGTAGAAACCGGGAATGGTCACTTTGCCGTTTTCATCGTGGAACGATGCGATCAACTTCGCCAGCACATTCGCCGGATTCGCAATCGCCCCGCCAAACGTCCCGCTATGCAAATCCTTCTTCGGACCGGTGACGATCACTTCCTTGTAGATGAGCCCCTTCGTCGCCGACGTGACGGCCGGCACCTCGGCGCTGAACTTCGCCGTGTCATGGATCACGACATAGTCGCACGCGAGACGATCCTTGTATTTCTTGATCAGCGGCGCGAGGTTCGGCGAGCCGACTTCCTCTTCGCCCTCAAGGCAGAACTTGATGTTGATCGGCAGACTCCCCGCCGTCTTCATCCACGCCTCGGCCGCGAGGATGGCACACATCGCCTGTCCCTTGTCATCCGCCGAGCCGCGACAAACGATCATGCCGTCCTTCACGATCGGCTCGAACGGGCCGGTGTGCCAAAGCTTCAACTCCCCCTCGGGCTGCACGTCATAGTGCCCATACACCAGAATCGTCGGCCGCCCCGGCTTCTGCTCCCCCTCGCCCAGCACGGCCGGCCACCCCGCCGTCTCGACGATCTCCGCCTTCATGCCCGCGGTGATGAGCCGATTCTTCACCCACTCGGCCGCCTTGCGCACATCGGCCCCGTGCTCCTTCTGCGCCGAGATGCTCGGAATGCGAAGCAGGTCGAACAACTCATCGCGAAATCGCGAGGCGTTGGAGTTCAGATACGCGATGGCTTTTTCGACGGCAGGGTTGGTGGACATAGCGTTGCCCTTGGTTTGGGGTTTCGTAAAACATCTCGCAGGCTTGAATCACCAGACATTGTCGATCCGCACACGCGCCCCGTCAACGCGGTGGCCAATGGGGATATTCGTCATGTTCGATCGCCTAGAGATTAATGCCGAGTCATTTCAATCGTATTCTTTTGATTGATGCCGGAAGCCCCGTTATCCTCATGGAATGAGTGCGATTACACGAATTGGAATCCCCTCTGATACTGCGGATTCGATGCTCGCCGAATATGCCGCGACGGGAAACCTCGACAATATCATCCCACGCCTGGCTCGGGACATTAAGGCCATGCGCCATATCGAATCGGTGGTGCAGCAGCTGAATTCATCGCACGATCTCGTGCTCGGGGACTCCAGAAGTGCCGAGCTAGATCCCGGATCGGTCCACCTAGTTGTCACGTCGCCGCCGTACTGGAACCTGAAGCGGTACAACGAGGGCGATTCCCAACTCGGGCATGTTGACGAATACGATGACTTCATCGCTTCAATCGACAAGGTCTGGAAGCACTGTTATGACGCGCTCGTGCCCGGTGGGCGATTGGTTATCAACGTCGGAGATGTCTGCCTTTCACGACGGAAGAACAATGGGCGCCACACCGTAGTTCCGCTGCACGCGACAATACAAGAACACTGCAAGCGAATCGGGTTCGACAATCTCGCACCAATCATTTGGTACAAGATATCGAACGCGAAGTATGAAGTTGAAGGCGGCGGCGGGTTCCTCGGCAAACCCTACGAGCCCAACGCGGTCATCAAGAACGACATTGAGTTTGTGCTCATGCAACGCAAACCAGGCGGCTACCGTAGCCCGACTCGGAAGGAGCGCATACTCAGCATCGTTCCTGCCGACCTATACCAAGTATGGTTCAAGCAGATATGGTCGGACATTCCCGGTGCGTCTACTGCGAAGCACCCCGCTCCGTTCCCAGAATTGCTAGTTGAGCGTTTGATCCGAATGTTCTCATTCGTGGGCGATACGGTGCTCGATCCGTTTATGGGAACCGCGACAACGAATTATGTTGCCGCTCGCTGGGGGCGCAACAGCATTGGAATCGAAGTCGACCCCGCCTACTACACTGCCGCCCGGGCGCGAATGGCCAGCATCGACGCCGATCTTTATTCCAGTGCCACCGTGACAACTCGCTTCTCTGGAGGGGTCCGCCGTGGGTGAAATTGAGACCAGAGTTGCGGAAGCGGTGAAATTCTTTTGGTCAACCCGTACGAATCAGAACGCAAAGCAGGGGGCTTCGGGCCAGCGTGATGCAGGTGCTCGCTCTGCCGTCACAGGCGGCAAGCAAATGGACGGATTTGTTTCGCTCGTACGCGATCTGCTGGTCAAAGCGGGCTGCCCGACCGAATCGCTCCACTTTGGCAAGCGAGTGGAACTTCCTGGTTGGTTTCGCGCCGAAAAGCAGTGGGACCTCGTGGTCGTGCATAACAAACAACTCGTTGCGGCAGTCGAATTCAAGTCGCAAATCGGACCATCGTTCGGCAACAACTTCAATAACCGCACCGAAGAAGCACTGGGGAGTGCCACCGATATTTGGGCCGCGTACCGGGAAGGTGCCTTCAAACCATCACCGCGACCGTGGCTGGGCTACTTGATGCTTTTGGAAGACTGCGATGCATCGCAGTCCGGGGTGAAGGTATCCCAGTCACACTTCCCTGTTTTCCCCGAGTTCCAAGGCGCATCCTACATGCGAAGATATGAGATTTTGATCCAGAAGCTTCAGCGAGACCGCCTTTATGACGGTACGTGCTTTCTCGTATCGAGCGCAACAAAGGGGCCCAATGGTGAATACCGCGAGCCGGACAACGAGCTGAGATTTGAACCATTCGTCCGAGGAATAGCTGCCCACGTTGCGGCTGCGTGTAACTCCGACCTTTTGAAATAGTAGCCAGCCTGACGAAAACGATAACAACGATTACGCTGAGCAGATTAGGGGTCATTGAACCCTTATTCATTGATGTCCTCACCAACGCCGCCCCGCTCTGCGCCTTCGACCTCACCGGCGAAGGCATCGTCACCCCCGACGACATCCCCCCCTTCGTCACCCGCCTCCTAAGCAACTGACAACCCAATCCGACGTTTACAACCCAACTCTATACAGCCCAACCATTTATAAGAAAATCACCCAGGCGCGGAACGGTGAGCAAGATTGATAAGCATGAGAAAAAAGCACCGCCTATTCCGCTCCCGCACCACGCCAACCCGCATGAACGCTTGCGACATCGAAGCCCCTTTTGCCCTGTTCCCGGTCCCTTCGGTCCAAATGTTCCACGTGGAACATCCCTTACAAAACCCAAACAAATGTCAAGATAGGGAACCTGCAACACCTGCAACGAATCAAAAGACAAACTGCCGCAAATGTGTCTCCGCACACATTCGAGGTCGGCCGTCCCACTTTTTCCCACTTTTTCCCAGTTGTTTTTCAGTCCCGTCCCAGGACGATACTGGTTTTTCCCATGTCTTTCGTCCTACAGCCCCAATCGCCCCATGCCATTTGCCCCCGCACGACCCCCGATGTAAAAACAACGCCCCGGGGCGTCGGCCAGCCCACCGGGCAAGGAGCACCCACCATGGACCCCAACCGAATCACCCGCCTGCGAACCGCCATGCAATCCGCCGGCCTCGATGCCGTCTTCGTCAGCAGTCCGAAGAACGTCCTGTACCTCACCGGCATCCCGCCGATGATGGAGGGGCTGGTGCTGCCGCTGGCCGACCCCGAGTATTTCGCCCTCGTGCAGGCCGACCGCGTCGACGTCCTCTGCGATGGCCGCTACATCGGCGCAATTCAGGGCCGCAAGGGCTACACCACGAACCTGCTCGAAGCCCCCGTCTCCGCGACGTCCATCGGCAATCGCGTCAAAGGCCTGCTCACCCCCGGCGTGAAGACGCTCGGCTACGAGGCCGACGCACTGCTTCACCGCGACGCGCTCGGCCTCATGGCGGCGATTCCATCCGTCACGTGGAAAACCTGCGAAGACATGCTCGCCAATCTGCGCATCATCAAGTCGCGCGACGAAATCGAACTCATCCGCAAGGCCCAGGCCATCACCGGCCAGGCCTTCGAGCATATCTGCAAAGTCATCCGCGTCGGCATGACGGAGAAAGATGTCGCCCTGGAAATCGGCAACTACCTCCGCAAGAACAGCGAGGGCAACAGCTTCAACCCCATCGTCGCCTTCGCGGAAACCGGCGCCTTCCCACACTACGTCCCCTCGCCCGACCGCGTCCTCAAGGCAGGCCAAATGGTCCTCACCGACTTCGGCGGCATCTGGCAAGGCTACTGCGGCGACCTCACCCGCATGATCGTCATGGGCAAGGCCGACGCCCGCATGCGCGAGGTCTATGACACCGTCCTCGCCGCGCAGGAAAAGTGCCTCGCCGGCATCGCCCCGGGAAAGACCTGCCACGAACTCGACGCACTCTGCCGCGATTACTTCGCGTCAAAGGGCTGCGCCGACGCCTTCATGCACGGCACCGGCCACGGCGTCGGCCTCGCCATCCATGAAGATCCGCGAATCAAGAAAACATTCGAGAACAAAGTCGCCCCCGGCATGGTCTTCACCGTCGAACCGGGCCTCTACTACGAAGGCTGGGGCGGCGTCCGCATCGAAGACATGATCGCCGTCACCGAAACCGGCATCGACAACCTGACCACCACGAGCAAGAAACTCGTCGAGATTCAATAACCAACGATTGTGCTGAATCGGTGGCACAAAAAAAGCCCCGGAGGGGCGAAAGCCAATAGCCGATGGCGCAAGCCCTCGGATGACGACCCGCAAATACAAAGCCCCGAAGGGGCGAAAGATTGGAATACCACGGAGCGAACATGAGTCAATTCAAACTCGCCGCCATCGTCATCATCCCCCTGCTCGCCGGCTGCGCCCCCCGCGCCGCCAACGTCGCCGAAATCAAGTCGGCCCAGGACATGAAAACCAAAATGGATGTCGGCGGCGTCCGCGTCATCCACGCCCTCGACGCCGAGCACTACGCCAAGGGTCACATCCCCGGCGCCGAAAACATCGACTACGAAAAGATGAAACCCGAAATGCTTCCGGCGCAAAAGGATCAGCCGCTCATCTTCTATTGCACCGGCGGCATGTGTCCGGTCGGTCGAATGGCCGCGAACAAAGCTGCCTCCTGGGGCTACACCCATGTCTCGGTCTACGAAGGCGGGTTGAAAAATTGGCAATCATCCGGAATGACCGTCGCAACCGGCGCGAAATAGTTCGCCCGGTCTATGCCCGCAGCGCCCGCGCCCACTCCGGGCCGGATACAATCAACTCCCGGAGCCTCGTCCGTTCGGCGTCACTGGTCACGCACCAAGTCAGCGTTCCCAGGTCCGAAAGCCCCGCCATTTCCGGCGCGCCGGTTCGCACAAGCGCATCCATCATCAACGCATCGACCTCGCTCGCCCGCAGCGCTGGGCACTTCATCTCACGCCACGTCTGGGCAATCGCCTGGATCAAATCGGATGATCCGCCGCCCGACGCCTTCAGCCCCGCGAACGTCAACAGCGCCGCCGTCATCAATCGATGATCCGCATGATGGGCAATCCCAAACGCCCGCGCCGCCTCACGCACCCTCCCTGCACGAAGCGCCTGAACGCCCGCCAGGTACCACGTCGCCGCGTCAATCTCACCGGACGCCGCAACCACGCCCTGTTCCCACGTCTCGCCGCGGATGAACCGGTCGATCGCCTCGGCATAGGCCCGCCGTCGCGCTGATCGCGTGCGCATCGCCGACCCCACGGCCGCCAGCACGACCCATGCGAGTCCGATGGCTGCTAGAATGATCGCGGTACCCATGGCCGACTGTTCTACGCGCGGAGGATTCACCGGGCAAGATTCACACCATCGCGGCCTGCCCACGACGCCGGTTGGCGATAAGCGCCGCTTCCCCGACAATCTCCCTCCATGCCGCGTCCCTACGAATCACTCCTGCCATACGACACGCCCAACCCCGATCGCGCGGCGGCGATGCAATTGTTCGTCGATGCCCTCTGGCCTGCCCTGCACCCGACCGGCGTCTCATGGCTCGGCTTTTACTTGCATCAAAATGGCGACGAACTCATCCTCGGACCGCGACGCGACAAACCCGCCTGCTCGCCCATCGGCCTACACGGTGCCTGCGGCCAGGCCTTCACAAGTCGTAAGGTGTTAATCGTCCGCGATGTCGCCGACCTCGGCCCGAACTACATCGCCTGCGATCCGCGCGACAAGTCCGAGATCGTGCTGCCACTCTTGGAACGTGACGGCCGATGCTGGGGGGTGTTCGATGTGGATAGTTGGGATGTGGCCTCGTTCGATGAGTCGGACGAGAAGGGCCTTACCATGCTGCTCCAACGCGCCGGCCTGACCCACGCCTGACTTGCGATGTCTCACTCACACGGCTGCGGCTTCCATCCGCTTCTCTTTTTCGGCCTTTACGCCCGCGTACTTCCCGGCTGCCGGCGTCACAAAGTGACAATCGTCGCCGAACAGATCGCGGCGCATGATGACGCCGAGCGGTGTCGTGTAATAGTTGTGCGCGTAGGTCGCGTACTCCGCGATGGCCTGGGCCCACGACTTGCCGGAGTCCTCCAGCTTTCGCAGATAGAAATACACGCCATCGATGTTCCCCTGGTGCCGCGAAATTAAGTCGGCGACCAGAATCTCCTCCGCCGAATCCCGAATGAACTGCACATCCAGCTTCTTGCACTGCTCGTGAAACACAACGCGATGAAGATGCTCGATCTGCCGCATCACCCGATGCAGAAAATCGTGCGTGTGAATCGCTTCGTGTAGCCGCTCGCGCTGTGCAGACTGAACTTGGGACATTCGTTCGTTGCTTCCTTTTCTCGTGATGGGCAAGACTACCACGGGGCCGATAAGCCCCTTCAGAATCGCCGAATTATAACGTTTTCTCGGCTCTTTCGCAACGTACTTTAGCTTCACGTGACGCTTCAGCGATGCACGCATTTCCCCGCGCCCGCTGCTTCAGTCGCGACCTCCGATCACCGACCTAGTTTGACCCTCGTATTATCGAGGGATAAACTCACTTTCACGTGGGTGGATCAGCGTCGCCGTCCCTATGGTACGGCTCCGAGGCCTCGGCGGTTCTCGCCGGTCGGCCTTTCTTCGACCCGCGGTCGAGTCTGCGGGGGCCATTCGCCGACCACCAACGTCTTTGAGGTTCGACCGTGCCGAGCGTTCTCGTCCTTCAAGGCCCCGACAAGGGGCTGCGCTACACCCCCACCGAGGGCGGCAGCGCCCTTCTCGGCCGAAGCAGCCCCGATGTTTCCCTCACCGATTTCACCGTTTCACGCCGTCACGCCGAACTAAAACCCTCCGGCCGTGGCTGGGTCATCGAAGATTTGAAAAGCGCCAACGGCACCTACCTCAACGGCAAACGCCTCGAACGCCCCACACGCCTCAAACATGGCGATCAGATCCGCATGGGCGGCACGCTCATGATCTGGGACAGCAGCGATGAACTTGGCCTCGAACCGCGCGATGCCGCCGCCGTCGTCGGCGACCTTGTCGATCTCGATGCCGGGCCCGGTCGACTCGATGCCTCCATCATCGGCTCCGTCGGCGCGGCCGATGACAGCATGATCCTCGCCACGCCCGCCGCCGCCGAGGCCGTGCGCTCGTGGCGTGTTATGTCGGCCCTGCTCGATGCCGTCGGCGCCGTGCTCACGCCGCACCAATTAGTCGAGCGCACCATGGACCTCGTCTTTCAGGAGGTGCCCGCTGATCGCGGCTTCATCCTCATGAAGGACTCGCGTTCGGGCAAGTTCGACGCCGACGTCGTCCGCTGGTCCGACGAAACCCGCGATAAAATCCGCGCCAGCAAGGCTATCGTCGATCACGTCATCAGCAACCGCGAAGGCATCCTCTGCAGCAACGCCATGAGCGACGCCCGCTTCAAGGGCCAGGCCGCCGCCGAAGTAAGCAAGATCGGTCTGCAATCCGTCATTTGCGTACCGCTCGTCACCCGCGAGGAAGTCCTCGGCGTTATCTATGTCGACTGCGCCATGTCGCGCCACATCTATACCGAGGAGCAGCTTCGACTCGTTGCCGCGATTGGCCAGATGGCCGGCCTTGCCATTGAAGATGCCCGACTCGTCAACGAGCGCGTCCGCACCGAGCGACTCGCCGCCGCGGGCGAAACCGTCGCCGCGCTCTCGCATTACATCAAGAACATTCTGCAGGGGTTGATGGGCGGCAGCGAAGTGCTGGAGATGGGCCTGCGCGGTCAGAACATCTCCACCGTCGAACAAGGCTGGCAGGTCGTTCGCCGCAACATGGACAAGGTGCATGCCCTCACGATGAACATGCTTGCCTTCGCCAAACAGCGCGAGCCGCGCCTCGAACCTGTGCAACTCAACTTCCTCGTGGAAGATTGCATCCGCCTCGCCACGCGCCGCGCCGAGGACAAGGGCGTCATCCTCAAGCACGAATTCGGCGAGCCCATGCCCGCGATCCCGCTCGACGAACACGGCATCCACCAGGTCGTGCTCAACATCATCAACAACGCCGTCGACGCGGTCGCCAAAAGCACCGGCATCGTCACCGTGAAAACTGCCTTCGACCCCGCCGCGGATTCCGCCGCCGTCACCGTCGGCGACAACGGCCCCGGCATCCCGAAGGAAAAGCAGGATCGAATCTTCGATGCCTTCTACTCCACCAAAGGCCACGGCGGCACCGGCCTCGGCCTCGCCGTCGCCAAAAAGATCGTCGATGAACACATGGGCACGATCAACGTGAACTCGGTCGCCGGCCAGGGCACCGTCATCCGCGTCACACTCCCCGCCAAACCCAAGCAAGGCATCGACAGCGCCGGCACCCATGGCCCCGCGCCGATGTAACGCGCCGCCCCCTCACGGCAATTCAAACTTTACATCCTTCCCCATTGCCGGAATCGACAGCGTGATCGTCTTCGACGCCCGCGCCGGGCACGATGGATATTCATACAGCCGCAGCTCCACGTCGTTCCAGATCGCGTCGCCGCAGCGCATCGGCCACGTCTTCACCATGCGGAACCGCGGATCAGTCGTTAGCAGATTCCTCAGCATCTTCCTCGGCGGCGCATCGGCGTCCGTGTAGGGCGTGGACGGATAGGCCGACTCGATGAGGATGTAGCGAATGCCATACCGGTCCAGCAGCGCGACGATCTCCGCCTCGTTTTGCACGAATTGTTGATAGTCGTACTTCTCCCGCGCCGCCCGGGCATAGAGCATCTTGCTCGCCCGCAGCGGCAGGATCCGTTTCCGCGCCGTCTCGTTCTGATACAGGTCAAAAATCATCTGCCCGTCGCGCACTGCATCCACCAGCACCACATCCGCATCCACCCGGCTCACCAACGCCTCCACCGCGGCTTCGAATCGCGGCAATCGCCCCACATCCCGCGCCCGCGCGATGCCGGCCTGCACCAACACCAGCGCCGCCAGCAACACAATCCGCGCCTTATCCGTGCGCCACGCAACCACCGAGCCCGTCGCCGGTAGGAAAAACCGTACTGCTGCAAACGCCATCGGCGGGATCGCAAAGAAGAAATACCGCGGCTCCTTCGCGGCGATCACACTGCTGAACCCCGCCCACGCGATGAACCACACCATGAGCAGCGCACCCGGTCCGCGCGACGGGCGCGCGATCATCGTCACCATCCCCAGCACCGCCACGCCCAGCATCGGCCACCCCAGAATCTCGGGCAGATGCCGCGGATAAAAATGAATGTCCACCGACGTCGCCAGCAGGTGCGACGGCAGCGCCGCATACTTCTTCGTCGCGAAGTGATACGCCGCAATGATCCCGACGGCGAGGACGATCGACGCCACACGCAGCCCATTCGTGTAATACATACGCGGCACACGCGCAATCACCGCGTAAGCAAGCAACACCGGCAGGATGAACCCCGCTGTCTGTTTCGTCAGATACGCCATGACGATGCACGCCGCGAGCGCCACCGCCCACCGCGCATGCGTCGCCGCGCGATCACGTTCAAAGCAATACACGCACGCCAGAATCCAGAACGTCGCCGGCCACTCCAGCATGACGTCGTTCATCCAAAGAAATCCATGCGGGCACGTCACCAGCAACAGCGCCGCCAACAACCCGCTCGGCCGATCAAACCTTCGCCGCCCCAGCAGGTACATCAGCCACGCCGCACCGAGCGCGAAGCCCACCACCGTCAGCCGCGCTGCAACAATATTCACGCCGAGAAGTGCAAACGCCCCCGCCTCGATCAAGGCAAACCCCGGCGGGTAATACACAATGATCCCCAGCGCCGGATAGCGCAGATAGAACTGTTCGGCCCACTCCCGCGCGTGCCCGATCGGCCACTGCTTTACAAATTCGTAAACAAAGACCCCATCAAACGCATGATTCGGCGCATCCGACCAGCCCAGCCCGCCCTTGGTAATTCCCGGCAGGCCCATCAACCCCACGACCAGCGCAATCATCACCAGCGCCGCAACGTCCGCCCCTGAACGTGTTCTCTCAGTCGTGGCCAGACTCACTCACTCCGGAAACTTGATATCGAGAACCTGCATCTCCACGCTTCGACGGCCATTCCACTCGTTGATCACCGGCTCAAACACCACCCGGCACCGCCGATGATCGGCCAATTGCCCACTCGCCTTGGCCTGGCCAAACGCGATGCCCTTGCATCGCGTCCGGCCATCGGTGAGTTGCAGTTGCAAGTGCGTCCCCGTCGAGCCGACGGTGCGAGGATCGCCGAAGACATCGAGCCAATCCGTCGCCAGCCGCGCCGCCGGGTTGCCCGCGCCGAACGGCGCAAGCTGCTTGAGCTCCTTCACCAGCGATTCATTCAATCGATCCAGCGAGACGACATCATCCACGCGGAGCGACGGCATCAGATCGCGCGGCGTTAGCAATTGCCCGGCACGGTTCTGAAACGCCGTGCGAAACTCATCCACGCGCTCCGCCTTGATCCGCAGGCCTGCCGCCATCGCATGCCCGCCATAAGTAACGAGATATTCCGCGCAATCGGCCAGCGCCTCATTGAGCGCAAAGTTCCGCACGCTCCGCGCCGAACCCTGCCCCGTCTCATTCTCCAGCGCGATCATCACTGTCGGTTTGCCGAACATCTCCGTCATTCGGCTCGCCACGATCCCTATCACCCCCGCGTGCCACCCATGCGACGCCAGCACAATCGCCCGCACCGAGTCGGCGTCCTGCCCTTGCGCTCGCACCATCTGCTCTGCCTCACCGGCGATCTTGCGCTCCAGCGTCTGCCGCGCCTTGTTCTGCTGCTCCAGGTTTGCCGCAATCTTCATCGCAGCCGCCTCATCCGCGCGCGTCAGCAACTCCACCGCCACCTGCGCGTGCCCCATGCGGCCGATCGCATTCAATCGCGGCGCGATCTTGAAGCCGATGTCATAGCCATCCAGCGCCTTGCCCGCCAAGCCCGCCGACGCAATCAACGCCCGCACGCCCGCAAGCCTGCTCTGCGGCAACCCCAGCAGCCCGTGATGTGCGATGATTCGATTCTCGCCGAGCAGCGGCACGATGTCGGCAATCGTCCCCAGTGCCGCGAGTCCCATCGCGTCGATCAGAAACGCCCGATACTCCTCGCTGACCTTCTTCGCCCCCGAAAGATTCTGCGCAACCGCCCACGCTACCTTCAGCGCCACGCCCGCGCCCGACAGATGCGGATTTGGATACGACCCTTCGCTCAGCCCCGGATGCACAATGAGCGCATCCGGCAACTCCATCGTGCCATCGGCACCGCGATGCGGCGCATGGTGATCCGTGATGATCAGCTCAACCCCGCGCTCCTTCGCAATCCGCGCCGGCTCGACCGCCGTCACGCCGCAATCCACAGAGACAATCAGCTGAGCCCCTTCATCGGCGAGCGATGTGATCGCCTCGGCACTGATGCCATAACCTTCTTCGAGTCGATGCGGGATGTAAAACGCCGGATCGCCGCCGGCCAGCTTCAGGCAATGCCAGAGAATGGAGACCCCCGTGATTCCGTCGACGTCATAATCGCCGAACAGCACGATTCGTCGGCCATCTCGCAGCGCCGCCGCGATCCGCTCCGCCGCCTCCGCCGCCCCCGGCAATCGCTCCGGCGGAATCAGATCGCTCGCCGCCGGCCGAAGAAACTGTCGTGCCGTCTCGGCATCCTCGATTCCCCGATTGAGCAGCACCTGTGCCACCACCGGCGAGATGCGCAGCGCCGCCGCCAGCTCATCGCGCAGCGGGTGCGGCGGCGGTATCAGCCAATCCTTCGGCATCCGATTCTTCTCCCGTCCCTGAAATACCATTCGCCACCATGGTATCCCACCCGCAGGCGCTTCACAGCCGGCCGAATTACCCTTGATTACTCGTGGTTTTCCTGCCAGAGTGTTCCCATGACCCGCGTCAAAATCTGCGGCATCACCCGCCCACAAGACGCCGTCACCGCCGCCGATGCCGGCGCCGATGCCATCGGTCTCGTTTTCGCCAAGAGCCCGCGCCTCGTTACGCCCTCCCGCGCCCGCGAGATCGTCGCCGCCCTGTCGCCCTTCGTCACCGCCGTCGGAGTCTTTGTAAATGCCCGCCCCGTCACCATTCGCCGAATCGCCGATTTCGTCGGCCTCTCCACCGTGCAACTCCACGGCGATGAGACACCGGCCCGCATCGCGGAGCTTGCGCCACTTCAAGTCATCAAGGCCTTGCGCGTCCGCGACCGTTCGTTTGTAGACGATCTGGCCCGCTTCCGCGACGCCGGCGTCTGCGGAATCCTCCTCGATGCATACTCTCCCACCGCTCGTGGCGGCAGTGGCAAACGATTCGACTGGGATTTGGTAAATCAGGCGCGACAGGCCGGCGCACTCGACTTCGCCCCGCCTCTCATCCTCGCCGGCGGCCTCACCCCGCAAAATGTCCGCACGGCGATCCGCTCGGTTCGCCCCCATGGCGTCGATGTCTCGGGAGGAGTTGAATCGTCGCCCGGCGTGAAGTCCGCCGACCTCATCGAGCGGTTCATCGCGGCGGTCGGATCGGCCTAAAGCAAGGCATCCATCAACGAACGAGCGAACCAATTTCGCTACTGCTGGTTACTTCTTGGGGCCGGGCACGTGTTGATCGATGAGGACCGGGTTTCCATCCGGGTCGGTAAGCGTCACGAACGCAGGACCGGTCTTCGATTCATCCGTTTCCACCGTCAACGTCAGGCCTCGGGACTTGAGGATGCGCTGAATCTCGCGCACGTCATCAAAATCAGCGAGCGTCTTGGTGGAGCGATCCCAGCCGGGGTTGAACGTCAGCGAGTTCTTTTCAATCATCCCGTGAAAAAGCCCGATGGTGCAGGTCTCGTTTTGCATGATCACCATGTTCTTGGAAGCCGTCTTGCCGAACGGCCGAAAGCCGAGCTTCTCGTAGAACGCGCGGGATGCATTCAGATCCTTCACGTTGAGGCTGACTGAAAAATTACCGAGTCGCAGGGGCGTATTGTCCGCTTCCTTGGTGGCCTTAGTCTTGGGGCCGTTCATGGATGCAAATCCTCCGACGAAACCTACGAGAAGAGTGATGACGAATCGTGTCATGGTTGGCTCCTGGTTTGGTCATTCCGCGCCAGACCATTCATGGCGTGGCCCCTTTATAGTATGAGAACGTCCAGTGGAGGTCTTGCCAAATCTTGCGAACGAAAACAAAAACGCTCACCACCTCACCGACGGCGTACATCGAGCGGGTCAACCGCGCAATTGACCACGTCGTGAATCGCCTCGCCGAGCCCTTGCGCCTTACGGACATGGCTCGCGCCGCAATGCTCTCGCCCTTTCATTTTCATCGCGTGTTTCAGGCCCTTGTCGGCACGACGCCGGCGGAGTTCGTAAAGGAACTCCGGCTAGAAAGGGCGATAGTCAAGATGTGCCACGCACCTCGGTCGTCGCTCACCACCATCGCCCTCGCGTGCGGGTTTTCATCCTCGTCCGATTTTTCACGGTGCTTCCGGCAGCGCTTCGGCGCGCCGCCAAGTAAGTTCGATACCAGGGCGTGGCGGGAGGCTCATCGAGCCGAACTTGAGGCCATGATGCCCGGATCGGCTGAACGATCACATCTCGTGCGTCTGCCCGAGAGGAACAACCCCGATGGATTCAAAGTGAGAATTCGTGATCTCCCGGCGCGCACCGTGGCATACATCCGTGTCCGCAACCCCTACCAGGGCGACGCCGTCAACAAGGCCGTCCAGCGCCTCGTCAACTGGGCTGAAGCCAATTCCCTGGCACACGGCCAATGGCTCGGATACCAATGGGATAATCCGGAAATCACGCCCCTCGAACGCTGCGTGTATCACATCGCCGTCGAAGCCGAGCGATTTACCCCGAAGGGAGAGATCGGTCGCTTCAGATTCCCGCCAATGGTCGTTGCGCAAGTCGAACTTCGCGGGGGAGTCGATCTCGAATTACGCGCGCTCCAATGGCTCTTTGGAGTCTGGCTCCCCAAGAGTGGTTATGTGCCCGACGATCACCCCTGCTTCGAATCCTTCATTGGACTTCCATTCGCCCACGGTACCGAGCACATCGAACTCCACGCCCAATTGCCGGTAAAACGAGTCTAATCAGCAATTCAACAACCAAGCCACAATACTCCCGCTGGGAATTGAATTATCGCTCGAAAAAATGTAAACTACGGCTATCTGAACCCCCTGAAATTGGCCGAGCTGACTTCACTTGGACCTCAAGCCAGACGCTTCGGCAGCCAATGGTAAAACGTTTTATCTGGACTTCCCATGATCGCGCTTATTCGTCTGACTCTCCTTGTTGCCTCTACTTGCACCATCGCATTGGCCTCGCCGACATCGATCGAGCACGCCCCCGACGGCTCGGTCTTTTCTCAACCCGCCGACATCACCCAACGCGAACCCGAGATCCCTCGTGAGGAAGACACCGTCTCACTCTGGGCCCGCGTCGCCTTTCAATTTACTTACGACCGCGTGGCTATCTACTACACCACCGACGGCTCCGATCCTGTCGGCGCCTTCGGCGCCCCCGGCAACGGCGCAACCTCCGTCCTCACCAGTCTCGGCGGCGATATCCAATTCCAATTCAACGAAGTGAGCGGCGGAACTTACGACTGGTGGAAAGCCACCTTCCCCGCGCCGACGCGCGCCTACGGGCTCATCATCAAATACAAACTCTCCGCATGGGACTCCGGCGGCGGCCCCGAAGTGTTCGCGAACAGCGGCAATGCCTACCAATTCACCAACAAGCTCGCCTGGCCCGGCGCGGGCGCAGGTTCGCCGAATCCAAATGAAGGCTACCCGCCCGTCTCCTTCTGGAAGGAAGAAGCCGTCGTCGGCAACAACTACATCAACGTCATGATCGATCAGAACGGCACGGTCTACGATATCCACTTCCCTGGCGCCGGCGCGGTCTATGGCGTCGGCACGAAGAACGAAGGGTACGCCAACGGCAACGACACCTTTCCCGCGCTTACCAGCGGCCGCGGGCAGATGCATGTCAATCAACTCATGGCCGGCATCCGCGAGGGTGGCACGACCTACTGGATGTCCAACCAAAGCGGCCTCGGATACGACAACGTAGCCCAAGCCTACCACCCGACATCCAATACCGTCAGCACCACGGCCCGATTTTACGCCAACGGCAATGACATTTCGATTCAACAGACCGACTTTTCGCCCGCCGGCATCACTTTCCCCACCATCAGCGGCGGCGGCCCCAACCGCGGCGTTTACATCAAGCGCTTCGTCCTCACAAACAACGGCGGCAGCCCCAAGACCATCAACTTCTATGCCTATGGCGACTACGCCATCAACGGCGGTGATGGATCCGACGCCATGTATCAGGACGGCGGCGCATCCCACGGGGCGATGTTCGCCTATGACAACGCCGGCGGCTCGGCTAATTCTCGTGGTGAATACAACCCCACGTTCGACCCCGACTACCCTAAGAACAATTCCATCTACTTCGGCACCGCGCTGAAACACTGCGCCGGCGTCGGCAGTGCAGCCGGCACACCCGCGACCGACTCATGGCGCGACACCAGCGCCGACAACGGCCAGGGCTGGATCGGTATGCAGCTCACCCTTACCCCCGGCGTCCCCGTCGAGATCGACCTCGCCGTCGGCGGCGGCTACGTCGTCGGCGCAAACAATCCAAACGTTGGAAATGACCAAGTCCGCCCTGTCTTCGACTGGTTCTTCTCGAACTCCATGTCGACGGTCGAAACCACCACCAACACCTACTGGACCGACTGGCTCACTAACGGTGTCACCATCGACTTCCCCGATAATCGGTACGACGAGGTCTTCCGCCGCGGACTGCTCGCAACCGCTTTGCACATCGACGGCCAGAGCAAAGGCATTATCGCCGGCTTCCACAATGGCGCGTATCCATTCTGCTGGCCGCGTGACGCCGTCTACGCCGCCGTTTGCCTCGCGCGCACCGGCCACATCCCCGAATCTGCCGGCGTCTATGACTGGATGCGCGACACCTGCTACCGCGACAACGAATCCTGGGGCAAAGGCTACTGGAAACAGAAATACACCACCGACGGCTACACCGTCTGGTCCAGCCCGCAGATCGACGAAACAGCCGTCTTCCCCTGGGGCCTGTATTACCACTACCAAATCACCGGCGACACCACATTTGTCTCCGGCCACTACGCCACAATGAAGGAAGCCGCCACCACCATCCACAGCGACCCCGGAAACCCCGCGCTGCTTCCCAAGCTTAATTACAACCCCGTGCGCCGGCTCATGTGGAGCAACAACGTCTGGGAGGATCAGTACAACTTCTTCGCATACTCCAACGCCAACGTCGTCCGCGGCCTCTACGATGCCGCCGCGCTCGCCACCGCCCTTGGCTTCCCCTCCGACGCCTCCGATTTCAACTTCTGGGGCAACACCATCAAGGGCGGACTCGACGACTGGCTGAACGACAACAATGAAATCACCGACATCTCGCAGCTCGGTATCGTCTATCCGTTCAAGGTGTACTCGCCCACCGACACCCAGGCCGTCCGCTACATCGACCGCATGAACGGCGTACAGAACGACACCACCGGCAATAGCCACCCACTCATCAACTTCACCAACACCTATGGTTGGCTCGATCTCATCAATCGCTATTGGGGCGACAACTACTGGGGCCGCAGCGATGACCCGGTCAACACGCCGTGGGGCGCGGGCCCGTGGTTCCTTAGCACGCTTTGGTACGGCCTCTACTACGCTGAGCGCGCCGACCTCACTGCTAACAAGGGTGATATCGACAACCACAAATATCGCGTCGATCTTTGCCTCGACCGCGTCGGCCCCGTCGGCTTCGGCGCCGAACAGATCGCCCCCTACTGCGGGCCGGTCTGCGGCTGCCCGAATTGTGGAAGTCTGCAATATCAGAATCAGAATGACTTCGTGCTTCAGACCGCGTGGCCGAATGCATGGGAATCCATGTCCACCTTCGTCGACGCGGTCATGGCATTTCTCGATTACGCGCCCGACGCCCCAAGCAACTTCTTCCGCATCGACCCGAAGCTGCCGACCGGCTGGCCTTCCATGACCTTTAACAACCTCTACCTCGGCGGTAAGCGTTTCAATGCTGTGTGTGCCGAGCAGCCCGGTCTCAGCAGCATCACGTTTACGAACGTCACCGGCGGCACGCTCAACTTCCGAGCCAGCCTCCGTGTGCCCGCAGGCTCCGTGGTCTACGCCGTCACACTCGACTGCGCCCCGATCACCTACAGCTACGACTCCGCCATCGGCCGCGTGGAACTGACCACCGCCAATCCGCTCGGCAGCGGCGCGGGCAACGTCAACACCGTCCGTGTCTATTACGGCCCGCGCGGCGACTTCAACGCCAACAGCGTCGTCGATCTCGCCGACGTACCCGTCATGGTGGCCATCCTGCTCGGACTCGACACCGACTGCGCCAAACTTCCCATCGCAGATGTGAATGCCGATGGAACCGTGGACGGCCGCGACCTCGGCCCGTTTGTCGATGCGATCGTGCCCTAAGCACGACCCTTGGCAGATGCCCGATGTCGTTGTTTGCCGACCGGGACGAAGTGCCTATGCGACTCATCTTTGCATAAGCGACCGGCCTCGTCATTCTTGTGATTGGCGAATTGCCCGCCGCGCTCAGGGTGTTGCCGCCCTTGCCCGCGTGTGCTTCCGAATGCTCAGATACAGCAGAGACGAGAAGATCCCAAGCGCCATGCACCCCGACCACAGATAATTTCCACCCAGTCGCGAGAGCACTTCGCCGCCCAGCGGCACGCCCAACGTCATCGCCAGCGAATGGGACATGCCGAACATCCCCATGTACCGCCCGCGCATCCGCGCTGGCGCCAGATCCGTCGCGATTGCAAACAAATAGGACGACTGCATGATTTCCCCGAGCGTCCAGATGCAGATCGTCACCGCGAACATCGGAACGCTCGACGCCAGCCCCGTCATTGCGAACCCTATTCCGGTCACAATTGCGCCAACAGCCACTACCAGGCTCCGGTCAAACCGCGCCAGAAATGCAGTCACAGGCAACTGAAGCGCCACAATCATGACACCGTTAATCGCGATCAGGCGACCATACGTCTTCGCATCGATCCCCCGCTCCGCCAGATACAGAGGAAACGTCGACATTGATTGCATGAAGATCACCGCAAGGATAAACCCCGCGAAGCAAAACACCTGAAACGGCCGGTCTCGAAGAATGTGCATCACAGCCTCACCCAGCGGCACGTGCGGCTCTTCATGCACCGTCGCATACTCCACCGCCGGGCTTTCCATCCCCTCGGCACTGGCCATGCCCATGGTTGATTCGGCCGTCGGATCCGTCACAGTCGGCTTCAGCTTCGAGGGCATCGTCTCCTTGATAAAGTACAAAACGATCAGCCCATACAAGCACGACGTGACTGCATCGCCCCAGAACAACCATCGAAACGAATACGCCGCAATCAGTCCGCCGATCACCGGCCCCACCGCGAACCCCAGATTGATCGCCACATACAGCAGCCCAAACGCATGCGGGCGCCGCGCCGGTTCGACCAGATCACCGATCATCGCGCTTGCAGCCGGTCGATACATCTCCGCGATAATCCCGAACGCCGTCACCGTTGCCATAACGGCCGTTGCCGATGAAAGAAAACTGAAAATAAAAAGCGAAGCACCGCCGCCGAAGAGGCTGATGAGCATCACGCGCCGTCGGCCAATCCAATCCGCCAAGTGCCCGCCCAACATTGACGCGACGATCGCCCCAAGCCCGTAGAGACCCATCGTCAACGTCGCGGTCCGTGCCGAAAGTCCGAGCTTTACGCTGAGATAGATCGTCAAGAATGGAATGAGAAACGTCCCGGCCCGATTCACGAACGTGCCGAGGCAGAGAATATGAACCGCCCGGGGAAGTTGTAGATACGGCCGCAGCATGAATCCCTTCTCGCTCGCCCTTTGCTAAGAGGGCGGGATTCTACTGCAATCGTTACGATCGTGCCGAAATCACGCCTTGCGCAAGACAAAAAAGTAATTGTACAAACTCAGCCCCGGCCGAAATTCCCGCTCAATCTCAAGCCCCGCTGCACGAAGCTCTCTTCGAATTCGCCGCTTCGGATACCCCAGCCGATCCAGCTCCCAGTAATGCTGTCCATCAAATCGTGGCTTGCTGTATTGCCGAAAACCCATCGACAAGAAAATCGGCTCCAGCAGCGGCACGTTGATCCCCACGTGAATCCCCACCAGCGGACACGGCAGCGTCACGATCACATTCTTCCGACACACACGCCGCAATTCCGCCAGGCTCGCCGCGAACTGATCGAACGGCAAATGCTCCAGGACCTCCGCGATCAGAATCGTGTCAAAGCTCCCATCCGCAAATGGCATGGCCCGCAAATCCCCGATGCACGTCGGCGACAACTCCGCGTCCAGGTCGAGCGTGCTCACCTCCAGCCCCCAGCGCTTCATGATCCACGACGTCAGCCCCATACCAATCCCGACCTCCAGAACGCTCCGCCCGCCGCAATCGCGCACCGCCTTCGCCTGATACCAATAGGTCATCATCCGCGGCAGATTCAGATAGTCGCCAAGGTAGTGATCCGCATGGACCTGCAGCGCGGCCGGCTTCGTCGCCGCCGGTTCCGATATCGCCCGTTGCCCCGCGCCGATCATCGGCGCGCTCATGCTGCTCATGGTGCTCTCCCAGTATGCCTGCTCGCATCCATCAAATCGGACCGTCTCATAAGGGATCGGCCGGATGACCCCGCTTCCCTTGCTATTTCAGGGCGATCCGGCGCGCGACGATGAACGCCTGACGGGACAAGAGCACCAGAACACGGGGGATCACGGGGGATGTCCGAAAACAATTCACGAGAACTGCCGCTCATCCTCGTCGCCCTCTGCGGCGGCGGCTGGCATCGCGAAACCGTTCGCATCCTTGAACGCTTCCCGCGCGATGAGTTCCGCTTTGCCTACGCCTATGGCCACCAGGGCGGCGTCCACGGCGCGGCCCGCCTGCCTGTGCCCTTCGACGGACCGTGCTATCCGATCCACTACCTCGGCCCGACACGCAAGTCGCTCAGCCGGTTCATCCTTAACCCCATCCGCTTCCTCTCCAGCATCGTCGAAGCCTATGACATCGTCGGCCAACTTCGCCCACATGCCGTCTTCGTCGTCGGTGCGGCAACCGCCATCCCGCTCTTCCTCGCCGCAAAGCGCTACGGCGCAAAGTGCGTCTTCATCGAATCGCTCACTCGCGTCGAAAAACTCTCCCTCACCGGCCGCATCGTCCACCGCCTTGGCCTCGCCGATCGCCTGTATGTCCAATGGGAGCGCCTCGCCCGCGAACTCGACGGCACGCAATATGCAGGAGCCGTCTTATGATCCTGCTCACCGTCGGCACGCAGTTCTTCGACGAACTAATTGATGAAGCCGACAAGCTTGCTGCAGAAGGCGTGTTCTCCGAACCCGTCTTCGCACAGATCGGCCTCTCAAAGACAAAGCCGCGTCACATGCAACACTTTGCCTTCGACGCAAACCTGCTCGACCGCGCCGCGAAGGCCAGCCTCATCATCACCCACGCCGGCACCGGCTCGCTCTGCGAGTTCATCACGCTGGGCCGCCCCTTCATCGCCGTCGTCAACGACACCAAGGCGGGAAACCACCAGCTGGAATTCCTGCAGCACCTCTCCACGCACTACGATTTCTGCTGGATCGACTCGCCTCGCAAACTCCGCGAAGCCCTGCCGAAGGTCCGACCAGCCAAACCCCTCGGCTCCCCGGGCGTCACCCGCCTCGCGACCGACATCGCGGAATACCTCGCCGCAGGCCCCGTCCAACACGTATAATCCGGCGAACCCTTTTCGCCCGGTGAAAACGTGGACATCCCCAACGACCTGCAGACCAACGCCAGCCTCCTGATCGTCGAGATCGGCAACTCGCACATCAGTGTCGCCACGCACATTGCAAATCAAATTCGCACCAACGAACGATTCGGTCTCGACCAATTCGACCAAGTCGTGACCTACGCGACGAAAGCGTGGTCCGCCATGCCGGATGATCGCATCAAGGCCGTCGCCGGCGCATCAGTCGTGCCCGAGGCCATGGCCAAGGTCCGCGACCCACTCGCCGATGCACTGCAATCTCCGCTCCTGCAGGTTGGTTATGAATTGCATCGGCCTATGTCGCTCGCCGTGGAGCAGCCCGAGCGCGTCGGCATCGACCGCGTCTGCTCGGCTGCCGCCGCATACGACACGCTGCAACGTGCCTGCGTCGTGGCAAGCTTCGGCACCGCCATCACCATCGACTGCGTGAACGATGAAGGCGTCTTTATGGGCGGGGCCATCCTGCCCGGCGTGAATCTACAGGCGAAGAGTTTGAACGATGGCACGGCCGCGCTCCCGCTCGTCAAGGTGGAGCCAACCGGCGCAGCCTTTGGCGATAGCACCGAACAGGCCATTCGTAACGGCATCCTCTATGGTGTCGTCGGTGCTCTCCGCGAGATCGTTGAACGCTACGCCACTGAAATGAACGCCTGGCCCCAGCTTGTCGTCACCGGCGGACAGGCCGAGCTGATCAAAGCCGAGTGCGACTTCATCGACAACGTCGTCCCCGACTTGTGCCTTCGCGGAATCGCCCTTGCCTACCGAAAGCACTTCGCGGCCTTCGACGACTAGCCTCGCAACATGGCGTCACCTTCAACAGACAAGTCCCCCGACGAAACGATTGCGGCACTCTTGACCGCCCTTGCCCCCGGCGCCATTGCCGTCGTCGCCATCGCCGGCCCGCGCACGCCGTCCATCCTCACCACCATCCTTCGTAGACCGAAATCCGATCAAACTCCCGACCTCAAACCCGACACGCCGGCGCTTTGCCGAATCGTCGACGCGGACCAGACTCTCGACGACGCGATCGTCCTGATTTCGGATGCAGACCTCGCCGAACTGCACACCCACGGCGGCGTCCGAATCGCCCAGCGCCTCCTCATGCTCCTTGGGGCGCTCGGCGCAACGATCGTGCCCGCCGACGAGTTTATTGAACGCACGTCCACCGTGAACCCCGTCGAACGCGCAATCGACGCCGCTCTCATCCGCTCGCAAAGCCGCCGCCTGACCGAGTGGCTCCTCGCGCAGCGTTCCATCCTCCCGCCATACCTCGCTCGCCTCGATCAGATCACCACCGCCGATCGCGCCGCCTTTGACCATCGCTCGCGAATCGCCGCGCGGCTCCTTCGCGGAATCACCATCGCCCTCATCGGTCCGCCCAACGCCGGCAAGAGCACCCTCGCCAACCGACTCATCGGCCACGACCGCGTCATCACCTCCGACCAACCCGGCACCACGCGCGACTGGATCACCGAAACGGCCCTGATTCGCGGCTGGCCCGTCACGCTCACCGACACCGCCGGCCTGCGCGACGCCGACTGCGCCATCGAAGCCGAGGCCATCCGCCGCGGTACTCAGCAAGCGCACGCCGCCGACCTCGTCCTGATCGTTCTCGATGCAACCGCACCAGCCGAAGTTCAACGCGCAGCCCTCGCCCGCGCCGTCGCAGCACTGCCACCCGAAATGCCACGGATCATTGTGTTCAACAAGTGTGACAGCTCGACGGCAAAGCCTGTTGACGTGAATGGCGTCGCTGAAGCTGCCATCTCCGCGCTGCAAGCCATCGGTATTGACGAGTTAGATTCTCAAATCGAATTGACGCTTGGATTGAACCTGCTGATTGAAAATCAACCGACCAACATAGAACGGTTCTAATGCACCCATTGCGCACGTCTTCAAGAACACGATCGCCCGCTTTCCCTCCCCTTACGAAGGGGAGGGTCAGGGTGGGGTTTGAGAACTAAGAGAAACGCAGTAACAGCCTTACGGCACCACCGCAATCTTCCCAAAGAAATCCCCCTGCTCCATCAGCCGATGCGCCTCCGCCGTCTGCGCCAGCGGCCACGCCTTCGCGATGATCGGCTTCACCAGCTTCTTATGTGCCAGCGACCATGCTCCGGCGATCTCGGCCTCATCGGAATAGAACTCCACAATCCCGCGCAGTGTGATTTCCTTGAACAGCAGCGTCGCCGCCGCCAGCGATGCATTCTGCCCGCCGACCATGCCCAGCACGATCCACCGGCTGCGAAACCCCATCGCCTCCTGCGTCTTCGTCGCCGTCTCGCCCCATACCGGATCGAAGCACACATCGACGCCGCGCCCGCCGGTCACATCCTGCACGACCTTCGTGAAGTCGGCTGTCTTGTAATTCACTGTGTGATCGGCCCCAAGCATCTCGCGCGCCTTCGCACACTTCTCATCGCTGCCCGCCGTCGTAATCACCGTCGCGCCGGCCGCCTTGGCCACCTGAATGGCCGCCGTTCCCGCTCCACTGCCCGCCGCGTGAACGAGAACCACCTCGCCCGGTTTCAACCGTGCATGCAGGATTAGCCCGTAATACGCCGTGAGATACACACAGCCGAACGCCGCCGCCTCTTCCCATGTGTAGTGCGCCGGCTTCGGCGCGAGACACTGCACCGGCACGACCACCTTCTCCGCAAATCCGCCGGGCCGCGCGATGCCGATGATGTCGAGTTTCCCCTTCGCCGCCGGCCCGGTGACGCGCGCATTAACGACGCACTCACGCCCGATGTGTTTCGAATCAACCCCCGGCCCGACCGCCTCCACCACGCCGGCCGTGTCGAACCCACCGATATGCGGAAGACTCCACCCCGGCATCGTCGCCGCGCCGCTGCGCAGAAAAACGTCGAGCCGGTTCACGGCCGCCGCTTTCACGCGCAATAGCACTTCCCCCGCCTGCGGCACAGGATCGGGTATCTCTTCGAGCTTGATGATGTCGGGTTGACCCGTTTGATGATATCGAGCGGCTTTCATTCGGTGGATTCAACCAACCCAGCCTGTAGCTGTAAAGGACCGTCTCGACGACTAATCGGTTTGCCAATCCTCCAAACGCACGCCGGCAACCCGACCAAACTCACTTACATTATGCGTGACTACCGTGAGATCATTGGCTATGGCAATCGACGCGATCATCAGGTCATTGGCTCCAATCATCTCGCCGCGACGCTCGAGGTCTGCCCGAACCGTCGCATACACTGCGGCCGCGCGATCATCAAACGGCAGTGAGACAAATCGATCAAGAAAGGCATGTTGTTTCGCTTCAGTAAGGGCGGGATTCTGACTCTTGGCCGCCCCGAATAGCAGTTCGGCGCGGACAACGGCACAGACAAAGAGGGATTCCGCAGCCATCGAATCCAGACGCCGCCGAATTGCCGGCGATCGCCCATTCAGGTATGCGGCACATAGGTTTGTGTCGAGTAGATACGCCATCGTGCCAGTTAATTAAT
>CAZSBF010000066.1:0-24810 GCA_964605185.1 uncultured Planctomycetaceae bacterium | reverse complement strand
GTCGCCGGGGCGATAGACGACGAACACGGGAACGCCGCCGCGTTCGAAGCGTTTAAGATCGGCCGCAATTTCCGGGACTCGCAGGGTGTAGTCGGCAGAGTATGCGACGACGTTGAGTTCCTTCATGACTGCGATTGACTCTTTGGTTTCGATGGCGGTCTTGAGCATTGTCTTGCAGTTCGCGCACCAGTCGGCGGTGTAGTCAATGAAGACGGTATAGCCGGCGTTGACCGTGGCGTGGGCGCGGTCGCGCTTGTAGCGCTTCCATTGGATCTTGTCTTTCGACCAGTCGGGTTTGTCGATGAGGTCGGCGACTTTCTCGCCGCTTTTGGCGCGCTGGCCGGCGTCGATCAAATCGAGGCGTTCGATCTGCTCTTCGATGAGGCCGTCTATGGTGGCGAAGACGCGAAAGGGGAGTGCCCAGCCGGCGACGAGGATTAGAAATGCGATGCAGTAGAGCTTGGCCTTTCGGGTCGCGTCGTCGCCGAATTTGATCATGCCTTTGATCCAAGCGGCCATGGCGACGGCGAGCAGAAAGATGAGACTGAGTAGGAGGCCGAAGTCGCCGAGTTGTCCGCGCAGGGGATTGAGCAACCAGACAACGGTGCCGAGGAGAATGAAGCCCATGCCTGCTTCAAAGGTGCTCATCCACGGGCCGGGTCTGGGTACGAACTTCAGCCATGCCGGATTTGCGGCGAGCATGACAAAGGGCAAGGCCATGCCGACGCCGACGGCGAGGAAGATGCCGGCGCCTTGAACACCGTTGAATCGACTGGCGGCGCCGAGTGCGGCGCTGAGGAAAGGGGCGGTGCAGGCTGTGCCAAGAAAAGTAGCCAGCACGCCGGTGAAGAAGGCGGAGGAATAGCCTTCACCTTCGGCTTTTTCACCAAGTTTGTTGATGACCTGCGGCGTGAAGAGTGCCCAGACGCCGAAGAGACTCATGGCGAAGGCAGTCACGACTGCGGCGAGGCCGAGGACGACGCGGGGGTTCTGAAAGAGCTGGCCCCAGCCTTGTCCGCCGATCGTGAAGAATGCAGCGAGTATGCCGAAGAAGACGAGGATGCCTGCGGAGTAGGTGAGGCCGAGCCGGAAGATTCGGCCGCGATCTTCGTGAGATTGGCGTACGAAGGAGAGGATCTTCAGCGAGATGACCGGCAGTACGCACGGCATAACGTTGAGGATTAATCCACCGACGAATGCGACGAGTAATGCGCCGAAATAGCCGAAGGAGAGGAGCCAGTTCTGAAGGCGTGTGAGGGAAGATTCGTGGGCGTCGACTGCTCCGGCGGTTGGAACGCTTGCGCCAGGCGCTTGGGTGCCTGCGCTGGAAGCCGCCGCTCCTTCGTCGGCTCTCGTTGGTACCAGTCCACCGACTATTTGCACAGGGATTGTGACTTCCACCTGTTGCGGTGGGAAACAAGTGCCGGAATCAGTACAGATTTGATACTGCAACACTCCGTGGACAAAACGTGGGTATTCCAAAACTCGACGAATCCATGTTGGGTCGGCGTTAGCGTTTTCATCGACGGTGATCGGGATCTTTAGCTCGATCTTGCCGGAGTATTCGCTCAGTTTGCCGAGGCCTTTGTCGACGCGGTCGTGGCCCTTGGGGTATTCCACGTCGCCGATGTCGAGGCCGGGTGTGTTTTCCAAAAACAGGAAGGCCGGGATCAGATCCTCTTGATACGGCTTGTGCGACTGCATGTGGTGCTTGGCTTCGATCTCGATGGAGAGCGTGGCGGTCGCCTTCGCGCCGGGCTTGAGCGGGCTGCCAGCAATCACGCCAGCGACTTTGATGTGCTCGGCCTTGTCGAGGGGGGAGGGGAGCATGTCGCGAGCGCGCGACATGAGTTCGGCGTTGGCCGGTTCGGCCTTGGTGCCCTTTGCCACGACGGGCAGCGACAGAGAAAGTTCTGCGTTGCCGGGGATGCACTCTTTCTTGCACATGAGCCAACCGACGTTGGCGGTGAGCGTGACAGTCTCGCCGGGCTTGGCGGAGTCGGGGACCATCACGCGCGTGAGCAGAACCGGTTTGCCTTCGAGAATGTAGGTGGTTTCGTCGAGTTCCTTGTCGTACTTGGTTTGCGGGACGGGGAACTGTGTGCGGCCTTGGTTCCAGCCGGTTGGGAGCTTCCAGTCGATGACGGTCGGCGCGCCGGTTCCGGGGCCGGGGCTGGCCCAGTAGATGTGCCAGGCATCGTCGGTCTTCAGTTCAACAGCGAGGGTCACGACCTCACCGGGCGCGACGGCCTTTCGGTCGGCGAAGGCCTGGGCGGTGACGGCTCCGGCCTTTTTCGGCTTGGATTCGGGTTGCTCGCCAAGGGTCGGACTTGGTAGGTAGGAGACGAGTAGCAGGGCAGAAACTAGGAGTTTTTTCGAGGTAACGGCGCTCATGATTCTCCGGGTGCCAGTGGCTGGTTAACTTGATCCCCAACTCCCCCATATTACCACTGGGCCGTGGGGGCGATGGTGACATGATTCCACCGCATTAACCCGCCGCCAACGGGTTTCGATTCCCGTCGACTGGTGCGGGTTCCGGTAATACCGCCCGGCCAATTTTCTTGACGGGTTCGAACACAGGTTTATACTCCAACGTAACTAAGGGCGGGTTTGTCCGCCCTTTTAACATAAATCCGGGTCGTGGCGGCTTCTCGGGCAGGCTGCTCGTTGGGCCGTCCAAAGACCAAATCAGAAAGGAGTTCGACTTCGCGCGTGCGAATGCGGCCGAAGGCGAATTCGAGGGACGCGTTCCCTCACATACTTGATCCTGACCTTGCCCGGATTTCGGGCGAGGGTGACACCCCCAACAAGTGCCGGCGACCGTGTTCGGGCGTCGGCGAGTAAATCGGAACCGTGGATACTCAGCAACAAGAAAGGAAACCCTTGACCGACGTTTCGAGAAAGATGGGCCTCACCGATACAAAGTATCGGCACCGGCCGCAAGGATCGCTCGCAACGGCGTGTCACGTTCCTTTAACCGCATGAGTCTCACGTTCCGATGCCGGGTGCATCGGGTTCAAGTCCAGTTGGGCCTTCACCGCGGGTGATGTGGCGCCGGTTTGCAATCGGTGAACATCCGCATCCTTCTATCACGCGCAAGTGCTGTTTGTGAATCCGCGCTTTGGAATTGAGGCGACGGCACTGACGTCGCGCGCACGAGAACACGCACGCCGGGCCACGGCTCGCGGCTCAATCCGAGGCGACTACTTGCTTAAAGAAAGTGTGAAGTCATGGGACCGATGCTATTGGCACAGGTCTCGACGGGTATGGTTGCAGTTTGGATAGTTCTGGGACTGGCCCTCGGCGGAGGACTGGTTTATGTCGTCCTGACCATGCAGGCCAAGGCCAAGAAGGCCTCGGCCGATCAGGAGGCGGCGCGTGTGTTGCAAGATGCACAAAGCCGCGCAGTGGACATCGCCCGCAAGGCGGAACTGGAGACCAAGGCGACCTTCCTGAAGAGACAGGAAGAATTCGAGAAACAAACGGCGGTCACGCGAAATGAGATTCGCGAGGCCGAAAAGCGTCTGGACAAGCGCGAGGACCAACTCGAGCGAAAGATGGACGCCCTGAACATCAAGGAAAAGAACATCGAACGCGGCGAGGTTCAGGTCAGAGAGAAGCAGACCCAGATCGACAAGAAGTATCAGCAGGCCGACGAGTACCTGACGCAGCAGAAGAACGAGCTGCTCAAGGTCACCGGGCTTTCGCCGGACGATGCCAAGAAGCAACTCTTCTCCAAGCTGGAGCAGGAGCTAGAGCATGAGTGCGCCGAGATCATCGCCAATCGCGTGAACGAGGCGCAGGAAGAGGCGGAGTCCCGCTCTCGCGACGTTGTCATCACCGCGATTCAGCGTTACGCGGCCGGTCACACATCAGCGTCGACGGTCAGCACGGTTGATATTCCGTCGGATGAGATGAAGGGCCGCATCATCGGCCGCGAAGGTCGAAACATCCGGGCATTCGAAAAAGCGAGCGGTGTGGACATCATCGTCGACGATACGCCGGGCGTGATCCTGATTACCTGCTTTGACCCCGTGAAGCGCGAAGTGGCCCGACAGGCGCTGAGCAAACTTATCAGCGACGGCCGGATTCACCCGACGCGCATTGAAGAGGTGGTCGAGGAAGTCCGGCAAAACGTGGAGAAGGAAATCGTCGAGCACGGCAAGAAGGCGGCGCTCGAGGCCAACGTGCAGGGTCTGCCCAAGAAGCTGATCGAACTGCTCGGCCGGATGAACTATCGCACCAGCTATGGACAGAACGTCCTGCGGCACTCCATTGAAGTGGCGTATCTCTGTCAGGTTATGGCGGATGAGCTGGGCCTGAACGGCACGCTTGCTCGGCGTTGCGGATTGTTGCATGACATCGGCAAGGCCATCGATCATGAGGTCGAAGGTGGTCACCCGGCCATTGGCGAGGAGCTTTGTCGAAAGCTCGGCGAGCGCGAAGAAGTCCTCAACGCCGTCGCCGGTCACCACGGCGACGTGCCGGCGACGAGCCCGTATACGCCGCTGGTTGCCGCGGCCGACGCGATCAGCGCGGCCCGTCCGGGCAGTCGGCGCGAATCGCTGGAGCGCTACATCAAGCGTCTTGAGGAGCTTGAACACATCGCGACGAGTATGAAGGGCGTCAAGCAGGCGCATGCGATTCAGGCAGGCCGCGAGGTGCGCGTGATCGTCGATCCCGAGGATATTGACGACGCGAATGCGATGCGGATTGCCCGCGAAATCGCCAAGCGGATCGAGGCGGAGATGACGTATCCCGGTGAGATTAAGGTGACGTGCCTGCGGGAAGTGCGGGCCGTGGAATACGCGAAGTAGCGTTCAGCTTTGTTGAAAATTGAAGCTCACGAAGCCCCGGGGCGCGTCCTCGGGGCTTTTTTTGCGCATTCGGCTAAAATGCCGCAACGATGAACGCACCCGCAAAAGCCGTAACTTCTCAAAACCGCAACCCCCTGGCCGTGATTGTCGATGCCTTCGACAGTATCTGGCTGGGCATCTTCCTGATCGTGCTGATTTTTCTGTACAGCGCGATCGGGTCTGCGGTGCCCACGTTTCGACAGACCTTTGAGCTGACGGAGTTTCAATTCTTCAACCACCCCGTATTTGTCACGCTCATCGCGCTGTTTTGCATAACACTTACCGTGACCACGCTGAGGCGCATCGCCTTTAATTGGCGAAATGCGGGAGTGCTCACCGTGCATACGGGACTGCTGACCCTTTGCGGGGCGTCGGTCGTTTACTTCGGCCAAAAGATCGAGGGCGATGTCTGGCTGGACGCGCCGAAGGTGCAGATTCTCTCCATCGACCGCATGAGGCGCGATCCGGAGTCGGCCGTGATTGGCGAAGTCGTCGCGACAAAAGGCGAGGCGTGGGATACCGACATCCCCATGCTCGGCGGCAAGCACCGCGTGGAAGTGCTCGACGTGAAGCACTCGGGGTTGACCACGGGACACAGTGTTGAGTTGAAGTTTTCGGCCGGCGGATCGGAATCTCCGACGCCGATCACGCTGACGAGCGACACCAAGGAGACGATGGTCGCCAAGCTGAACGATCGCCTTGCGGTGTTATTGAAGCCATCGGCGGTGACGGATGCGTTTTACGATGAGACCACGGCGCTATTGGAAATTACCGCGGGTGGACATCGCGATGGATTCGAGATCCCGTCGCTTCCGTATTACGCCGAACGATTCGTTGAGGGCGTGGAGCCGATCGTTGATACCGACAACAAGCCGGTTGCATCCGACCGCACGCGTTCGGTGCCGCCGTTTGAGCGGTGGCAAATGCCGATCGATTTTCGGGATGACAGCCGTGCGAGCAGCGCGGATTGGGGCTTCTCGGTTTCGATCGACGGCTATCTGCCGTATGCGCGGCTCGACCCAAGGCCGATCTCCGGGAACGGCCCGATGATGCCGATCATGCGCGCCAGGCTGGACTCCGGCGCGATGAGCGAAAGCGACTGGCTGGTGGCGCAGATGCCGGAGCGGTCGCTGATCGAGTTGGAAGGCCGGGCAGTGGCCGAGTTTCGCTGGGTGGATGCGGCGACGTTGGTCGATTCTGAGTGGACGCGATCGGTCGAGGGCAGCCATGTGCTGGAGGTGTTCGTCAAGGACAAGAACATCCGTAAGACGTTTGATGTGAGTGAGGGACAGTCGGTAACAGTCGATGGCACGGATTACAAACTCACGGTTCAGGAGCTTCGCCCGAATTGGCCGCTGATGTCGCCGGGATTTCAGAATGCCCGAACGCCGATCGCGCTGGTGTGGGTGGAGGGTGGAACCAAGGGGGCGTTTCAACGAAGTGTGATGCAGCGGTATCCGAAGCTGAACCAGGATCGCGACAAGGAAGGCAAGAAGATCATCGCCGACGGCAGCCTCGTCGATGACAACATCGAGTTGACATACGTCGATGCTTCTCGCGACTGGTTTACGATTGTCGCGGGCGAGAGTCTCGCGCCGATGGTGATTCACACCTCGCCGGGCGGCAAGCGCACCTTGCAGAAGCTGGAAGCAAACACGCCGTTTGCGCCGGCTCCGCGCGTGCAGTTGACGATGTCCGACTATATTCAGCGGCCCGAATTCGTAACGCAGCCGACGGTGATTCCTCCGCGAAATCGGCGGAGCCTGCAGAGCGTCCGGCGGGGTGAGTCTCTTATTAGGGTCGTACTCACCGGCAAGGACGGCAAATGGACGAAACGGGTGTGGGTCCCGTTCAGCCAATACAACACCGATCACGACGGCACGCGGCCGACGGTGGTTTCGGACATTCCGGGTATCGGGGATGTCCGGCTGGTCTATGGCCGAACGAAGCGCATTCTGCCGGGCAGGCTGGCCCTTGAGCGACTGCACACCGAGTATTACCCCGGCCGTCAGCAGGCCAGCATGTGGTCGAGTTATTTCCGACAGCAAGATTTGGAAACCGGCGTCGTTCTGCAGAGCAAGGCGTGGTTGAACAATACGGCCCGCGTTGGTGAGTGGACCTTGTTTCAATCGCAGGCACCGGCCGACGGCAAGAGCTGGACGGTGCTGGGTGTGGGCAATCGGCAGGGGGTCTATTCGATGGGTTTTGGCTGTCTGCTCATTACGCTCGGCATGATTTATGCGTGGACAGTCAAGCCGATCCTGGTCGAACGACGCAAGAGGAGGTTCGCACAGATGAACCAACGCGATGCGATGGAAGAGTCGAACATTCCGAAGGAGCCGGCCGCGAAGCCGCGGCGTCAGGCGGCGACGGTTGCGCTACTGACTGCGATGCTCATTGGCGGCTCGGTCGCCCGTGCGGCGGATATGCCGGACGCAGCGACGAATCTGGCGGCCATTGCGGGCCAGATCGACGTTACGAAGCTGAGTTCCATCGCCGTGCAGCATAGTTGGCGGTATGCCACGGTGGATTCGTGGGCCCGCGATGCGATCAAGAGCATTCACGGATCAAAGCCATTTCACGATCTCGATCCGGTGTTGGCTGCGTTCGAACTGATGTTTAACGGCAACGCATATCACAAAGAGCCGGTGATCTATGTTAAGGACCTCGCGGTGCTGAAGGATCTGGTCGCGCACCCGGTGACGCTGCCGGATGACGAGCGGCGGCGCATCCTGACGACCAAGATGGTGAGTTACGATTTTCTGCGCTCGCCGATTGTGGCGGAGCGGATCAAGCAGCTTTCGGGTGATACGTTACGCAAGACGGCGATGGATCGGCTTCAGACGGCCATCAATATGTATGAGTCCATCGGCTTTACGCTCAATATTGTGCCGCACGCCAATGGGCAGCCCGACGCGCCGTGGTCGCCGTTGCTGGCGGCGTCGGCCATGTCTTCGCGGGGAGACACAGGTCTGAACGACGTGCAAACGCTGAAGGTCAGTGATCTGGCGATGAAGATGCGGCTCGCGTGGTCCAGGCGCGATGCGGCGGCGATTAACTCGTCGATATCCGACTTAGAGCAGACGATGCAATCGCTTGCGCCGGCGGGGGTGTACCCGAGCGCCGAGTCCCGCTCCAAGGAAGTGACGTATCGGCGATTGAACCTGATGCGCTGGGCGTGGGGTGTCTACATTTTCGCGTTCTTCGTTTCCATCTTTGCGGTGGCCTCAGGGTATGTGTGGGTTCGCTGGTTTGGATTGGTTTTCCTGATCGCGGCGGTCGGGTTGCATGGCTACGACATCGCGCTGCGCTGGGCGGTGATCGGGCGCATTCCGGTAGCGAACATGTATGAAGCGGTGACGTCGTCGACGTGGATCGGTGCGATGCTGGGGCTACTGCTGGAGTTGTTCCTGCGGAAACGCGTCTTTCTGCTCGGGTCGGCGCTTCTCGGGTTCATTACCCTTGCGTTGCCTGAGTTGCTGCCCGACCAAGTGGACAACAAGCTGACGACGATGATGCCGATCCTCGATGACATCATGCTTCGCATTCATACGGTGCTGATTATCGCAAGCTACGCCGTCATCACGCTGGCGTTCGGAGTGGCGAATTGCTATCTGTTTGTATCCGCCCTTCGCGATCGAGTGCCACTTGCTCAGAGCACGATCGGCGCTCAGTTCGGCGTGTTGGCGGCCCTTGCGGCCATCAAGATGGATTGGATACATGGTTCGCGACCGGAGATGTACCTCCTCGCGTTTGCGTCGGCGGCGTTGGGCGGAGCGCTGGTGGCGCGTGGATTGGGCGGCGTGTTTCTCAGGGGCGCTCCGAAACTTGCCACGACCGGTTTCAGCGCGGGGGATTTCCCGGTGAAACGATCCATGCTGGAGGAGTTCGACTTTTCTCATCGCGTATTGATTTACACCGCGACCATCTCGCTTTTCGTCGGTCTCGTGCTGGGGGCGGTATGGGCGGACTATTCGTGGGGGCGACCGTGGGGGTGGGATCCGAAGGAAGTCTTCGCCCTTTGCACGTGGTTGATCTATGCGATCCTGATTCACGCGAAGTTCGTGACCCGACGCGGGCCCTTGTGGACCAGCGTATTGTCCGTGGTCGGCTTTGCGGTGATGCAGTTCAACTGGTGGGTCGTCAATTTCTACATCGTGGGCTTGCATAGCTACGCGTAGGCGGCCTACAAATAAGGCGGAGAGGGCGTCTTATGAATCGCTGGATTCCGGGGTTGGTGTGCGGCTTGGCGGTGTGGTTCGCATCGCCGTTGTTGGCATTCGACGACACCAAGGGCAAGGAGAAGGCCGCCGACACCAAGAAAGGCGCCGACACCAAGAAGTCCGCCGATCTGTCAGACCTTCCGGCGGATGAAAAGGCCGAGGCGAAGGAACTGAAGAAGCTCGGCGAGAAATTCAAGGCCTATCGCACCTCCCATTTCTCGGTGTTGCACAATGTCACGGACACCGAGGTCAAGGCCTTCAGCACGGCCATCGAGAAGACCTATCGCTCAAATCTGAATTACACATTGTCGCTGGACATTGTGCCCAAGAAGCCCGAGAAGAAGCTCATCATCTTCTATTTCGCACAGCATCCGGAATACGACAATTATTCAAGAACGCTCGGCAAGGGCGAGCGGCCCCAGACGCAGCCGGGCGTATTCTTTCCCGATCTCAACCGCAGTATGTTTTATGACTTTCGCAATCAGGACTCCTTCAAGAAGGCACGGGAAGAAGCAGAAGCGAAGATCGCGGAATTGAAGAAGCAGTTGCAGGGCAAGGTCTCCAATGAGTCGCGCAAGGGAATTAACGAACAGATCCGCGTTGCCAAGGCGCAGGCGAACGCTTCGGGCGTGCAAGGCGGTGGGTACACCGAGGAAACGGTCCAGCACGAAGTCACGCATCATGTCTTGTGGAATGTCGGACTACACAACCCCAAGAGCTTCTTCGCGAATCCGCGATGGTTTGCAGAAGGCACGGCCATGATGTTTGAGACGGCCGGTACTGGAAAGGCATCCAACATCGGGGCGGTGAACAAGAAGCGATTGACCGAGTTTCAGGCGCTGGAAAAGGCTGGAAAGGTGAAAGAGCTGAAGGAGTTCGTGTCGCATCCCGAGTTGTTTACTGACCCGAACACGATTGGCGATGCCTACTCGCAGGCATGGGCCCTGGCTCATTACCTGAACCGGACCAAGCGGCCGCGGATCAAAGTGTATGTGGAACTGATTAATTCCCGGCCCGCGGACTTCGAGCCCGGCCCGGAAAAGGACCTTGCCGCATTCGAGAAGGCCTTTGGCAAGCTGGATGAGAAGTGGACGCGGCAGTGGAAAGACTGGATGAAAAACGTTCGATAAGCGTCTTGTCGAGGGTTCCCTCAGTCCCTGTCGGGCATTTTGTTTGTACCAACCGATCCCTGTGGTAAGATGGCGAAGTCTGGCCGGGCCGGGCCTCTTGGGGTTGGGACTTATTCGCCTATGCCGCACTTCCGGCGAGATTTAGACGCGCGCCCGGCGTTCACGCTCATTGAGCTGCTGATCGTCGTGAGCATCGTTTCAGTCCTTGCGGCCATCCTTCTTCCGGCGCTCAGCGCGAGCCGTCAGGCGGCGCTCGACCTTCGATGCCGCAATCAATTCCGAAACGTGACACAATCTTTTCTGTCGTTTGCGAGTGACACCAGCGGTGTGAATCGTGGCGACAGCGAAAAGCTGGACCGCTTGTTTCGCATCGAGGATTTTCAGGAGTCGATCTACCGGATTCATGAATTCTGGGAAGGGCCGATCGTTGCGCGTGCGGCATATTCCGTCAATCCGCCGCCGATGTTCTGCCCGGCCAGCCCCGCGAGGATGGAGCGTCGAAGCGGAATACCGTGCAGCTCCGGTGCCATCGCACCGCAAAAGAGCGTCACCGTCGGTTTCAACAAGCGTCTGGAAACGAAGACAATAGTCGTCAACGGGGTTCAGGCCGGTGTGAAGACGTACCTCGGCGAGAAGATACTTCAGTTTCCCGATGTACCGTTGCTATTTGATGTGGATGGCGAACTGGCGGTTTCGCGCGGGATCGTTCCCTATTACGCAGCGCCACCGCTTCCGAAGGACGCCGGACCGGATATCTACCTTAGCGGCAAGTATTGGTTTCCGGCCTTTCGCCATCGGGGCAGCGTAAACGTCGGCTTCATCGGCGGGCACGTCCTTTCATCGCGGCAGCCGCTCAATGAGCCGTGGTGGCGGTGGAACTACCAGCCTGACTAAGCCTCCCCTGAACTGAAGTGTGTTTGTTTTTGCACCCCCACTGTGTCCGGTGTTACACCCCGATTGCATCTAGGACCCAGTCTCCACCGTTTTTTCGAGCCATTTCCAGTTGTTTGACAATTCAGTTGGTCATTGGCTGCTGGCATGAGAGTTGCTAATAGTAGCATTCCATACGCCGGGTACCTTTTGCCTATCCGGGTTGACAACACACTGGAGAATGATGATGACTTCCATGCATGCAAGAATCCTGACTCTGTTAATGCTGACTCTGCCTGTCGGAATGCTCGCTCAGACGCAGGGATGCGACGTTACGGCGCTGACCAACTTGCTGGCGGCACTTTCCTCAAATCAATCCGGCAGCAACAGTCAGGATGACAGCTCCGGCGATGACAATGGAAGCGATGACGTCAATGACGATAATGGCGGGCAGGACAGTGATGACGGCCCGGCCGATGTCGAACTTGTTGCGAATTTGACCGGCGCGCCGCCGGCCAGCGGACACGCGCGTTATCGTGTGATCGGCGCGAGAATTCGGCTGGACATTGAAGTGGAAGATGCCGCGCCGGGGGCGGTATTGCCCATTTCCATTAACGGCGTATCGGCCGGCGATCTGACGATCGGCTCGTTGGGCGAAACTGAAATTGAATTCGATACTCAGATCGAGATGGAACCGAACCACACGCCGTGGCCTGCCGGAGTCGATACGAATCTCACGGTTGGTACCGTGATCCAAGTTGGGTCACTCTCCGGTTCGCTCGCCGTCGGACCATAAGCACCAGACTCCTCCTCAATGCCCGGACATTCCAAGGTCCGGTCCCCAAACGAAAGGCACGGCCGGAGCGAATCCGGCCGTGCCTTAATCAATGGTACTTCGTTCTTCTTTCCTTAGAGGCGATCAGCGTCGTCGCCGGCCGGCACCGATGAGGCCGAGCATGACACCGGCGACTCCGAGGCCGGTGCCGACGCCGCAGTTCTCCATGCTTTGATCGAGGGAGTTTGTCGGCTTCCGGCCCTGACGGACGGTCGGTGGGGCCGAGTCGGTTACTGCCGCGGATGTAGCGGCAGGCAGGTCGCAAGCATCGCCACGGCCATTGCCGTTGGAATCCAGTTGATCGGGGTTCGGTCGGCCTGGACAGTTGTCGCAGGCATCACCGATCGCATCGAGGTCGCCGTCGGCTTGACCGGCATTGGGCATGCTAAGGCAGTTGTCCACGCAATCGGCCCAACCATCGGAGTCGCGATCAAGGTCTGACACGCCGCAGCCACACGTGCCGGCATGGGTCTTGCTCGAATCGGTGGGACATCCGTCACAGGCATCACCCGCGCCATCGCTGTCGGCATCTTCCTGATTCGGGTTCGCCGAATTGGGGCAGTTATCGCTTGCGTCCTGCACGCCGTCGCCGTCGGAGTCAATGAACCCAAGATCGCAGGCGTTGCCCACTCCGTTGTTATCCACGTCGTCCTGGCCCGGATTGAAGACAATCGGGCAGTTGTCGATGCAGTCGGCGACACCATCGTTGTCGTTGTCGGGCGCGGGGACGCCGCAGCCGCAGGGACCGGGCGTGTATTCAGAGGGATCGTCAGGGCATCCGTCACAGGCATCGCCGACGCCGTCGAAGTCGCGGTCGTTGTTCGAGGGGTCGAAATCGAGCGGGCAGAGGTCGCAGTCGTCGCCCAGCCCGTCGGTGTCCTGATCGGCCTGTGATGGGTTGTCGTAATAGATGCAGTTATCAACTGAATCGTCGATACCATCGCCATCGGTGTCGACGGCAAGGGCCGATTGTGCCAACAGGAAAACCAGCGCGCAGGGATAGACTCCACCCCATATGTTTTTTTGTTTCTTAAGCATGTTCCTACCCTTTTTTTCGGCGCGAATTGCGAGGTTCACCCGACGCCGATTGAATCGTCACCCTCCCCGACGAGGTTGGATTATACAGGTTGCGGGTTTGGATGCCAAGCTCAGGCGGTGACTATCCTATTCGATTGTTGGGGTCGCGGCGTCGAATTCCGCGAACTCCCAGCATGCTCAACATCACGCCGGCCATGCCCAGCCCCGTCCCGACACCGCATGACTGCATTCCTTGATCGAGGGCGGTATTGCCCTTTTGGCGGGGCCGCTCGGGGGTGTCGTTGCCGATGAGTTCCGGCCGTGGATGGGCGACAAGATCGCACGCATCGCCGCGCCCATTGTTGTTGGAATCTTCCTGCAATGGGTTCGGTCGACGCGGGCAGTTGTCGCATGCGTCGCCAATTTTGTCACCGTCGGAGTCGGTTTGATCGGTGTTGGGTGTGTTTGGGCAATTGTCGCACTCATTGCCGACTCCGTCGGCGTCGATATCGGGACTTAATGCGCCCCGGGCAGAGGGTGACGGAGTATTGGGGCACAGGTCGCAGACGTCACCGATGCCATCGTTGTCGGAATCCAGTTGGTCGACATTGGCAGTATCGGGGCAATTGTCGCAGGCGTCGCCAAGGCTATCGGAGTCGAAATCTGATTGAACGTCATTGTAAACGGTGGGGCAGTTGTCGCACTCATCGCCTACGCCGTCACCATCTTCGTCAAAATTCGGGACGCTCCGTGAATGCGTCGGGCCGTTGGGACACAGATCGCAAGGATCACCAATGCCGTCGGCGTCGGAGTCCAGCTGGTCGTCGTTGAAGACATCGGGGCAATTGTCGCAGGCATCCCCATACTTGTCGGTATCATTATTGGCTTGATCGCTGTTCCCTATGAACGGGCAGTTATCGATGCAGTCGGCCACGCCATCGCTGTCGCTGTCGAAATCGGACTGGCCGCAGCCGCATTGCCCTGGCTCGGTTTTGAAGAAGTCATCCGGACAGCCATCGCATGCATCGCCGACGCCATCACCATCACTGTCGGCATTGGTGGGATCAAAATCATTTGGGCAAAGATCGCATACATCGCCGACGCTGTCGCTATCGCCGTCGGCGTTGGAAGGATCAAAATCAATCGGACACAAATCACAATCATCACCGATGCCATCGCCATCACCGTCGTCCTGACCGGGATTGAAATCATTCGGGCAGTTGTCGATTGAATTTGGGATGCCGTCGCCATCGTGGTCAGGGTCACTGGCCATGACACTTGCAGGCAATGCGACGATCATCGCAAGTGCAGCCAGTGTCAGACACGTCCGCGCCGCAACGAATTTCACGCTAGCAAACCACCCAGATGCTTGAATTGTCATGTTTCATGCTCCGCACTAGAAAATGAATTTCCCGAACGCAAACACTTCCCCCCGCGTCGCATCCTACCCGATGCCGCTGTCGCGACTCAAGCGAATGACCTTTCTTTCAGGAAAACTTTGCAGGTAGACGCGTGTATTTAGCGCGATCCTCATGCGCCTGCGGAGACATCAGGCCGTTGGCAGGCGAAGATCGCGTGAGTTGAATAATGCGTTGAACTCGAATCCGGCCATTTGAATATTCTCCGCAGCGCCCTGGCCGCGATCGACGACGGCGACGATTCTCTCAACGGTCGCGCCGGACTCGCGGATCACCTTCGCCGCTTCCAGCACTTGCCCACCGGTCGTGGCGATGTCCTCGACGAGCAGGATTACATCGCCGGGCGCGAGTTTGCCTTCATACATCTTGCTCGTTCCATAATCCTTTTTGGCATTCCGCATGATGACGAAGGGAAGTCCGGCGGCCATTGATGCCGCGGCCGCCAGCGCTACACCGCCAAGTTCAGCGCCGGCGATCAGCGTGGTGCGCGCGGTTCGCCGTTCGGCGAGGAGGCGGCCCAACTCGGAGAGGATGTCCGGTTGGGTTTCGAAGAGATACTTGTCGACGTAGAAGGTGGATTTCTTACCGGAGCGCAGGGTGAAGTCGCCTTCGAGGTAGGCGACGGAACGGATTCGCTCGGCGAGTTGCTCATGAGTCATACTTTGATCTCCGCACGCCGCCGCTTGATTTTGGCATAGCGACGACGAAAGTCGGCTCCGACGTAATGCTTCAGGAAACCATCGACCTGTTGCGGGGCGAGGCCCACGTATGAGGAGTGGGCCAGCACTTTGTCCAGCGGTACGCGCGAGAATGCCTTGTCGGATCGCAATCGGTCGATCAGATCATTCGGGCGGCCGTGTTGTTTGACCTCGGTGCCTGCGGCTTGTGAGTGCACGCGAATTCGCTCATGCAATGCCTGTCGATCGCCACCGGATTTCACCGCCGCCATAAGAATGTCCTCGGAGGCGATGAAGGGCAACTCTGCGTTGATGTGGGCTGAGATGACCTTGCGGTTTACGACCAATCCGCCTGCCACACGCGCAGCGATCTGAAGCATGCCATCGGTTGCAAGGAACACCTCGGGAATGAGGAGCCGCTTGTTGGATGAATCGTCCAGCGTTCGCTCGAGCCACTGCTCCGCGGCGGTCTGAAAGCCCGACGTCGCGAGGCTGATCACGAATCGAGCAAGACCGGTGGCGCGTTCGCAGAGCATGGGGTTTCGTTTGTAGGGCATCGCGGAGCTGCCGATCTGCGCCCGCTCGAAGGGCTCTTCGATCTCTTTGAGGTTTGCCAGGAGTCGAATGTCGTTGGCAAATTTATGCACGCCCGCGGCGATGTTGGCGAGTGCGGCAACGACCTGTGCATCGACCTTGCGCGAATAGGTTTGCCCCGTCACCGGTTCGCAGGCGGTGAAACCGAGTTTTTTTGCCACGAGCGATTCGAGTCGGGCCACTTTCGCCGCATTGCCGTCGAACAGTTTGAGGAAGCTTGCTTGTGTGCCGGTTGCGCCGCGTATGCCCCGGAAGCGTTGCGATGATTTGAGCCGCGACACTTCGTCAAGGTCGCGCAGGAAGTCCCAGCACCACAAGCTGATTCGTTTGCCGACCGTTGTGAGTTGCGCGGGTTGATAATGCGTGAAGCCCAAGCACGGCAGGTCGCGATAGGCCCTTGCCTGGCGCGCCATGGCGTCGACGACGGTCGCCAGCCATTCCTCAAGGATGCCCAAGGCCTCGCGCATCAAGATTAGATCCGCATTGTCGACGACATCCATGCTCGTCGCACCCATGTGCAGAATGCCCCTTGCGGAAGGGGCTTCATCCGCGAAGGCGTGCAGGTGGGCCATCACATCGTGTCGAAGGCGACGCTCGTGTTCCGCCACGCGGCGCAGGTTAATTTTATCTTGCGCGGCCCGAAGCGCGCGAATTTGCGCGGCCGATATGGGCAGCCCCATTTCACGTTCTGCTTCGGCGAGTGCCAGCCAAATGCGCCGCCATGTACTGGCTCGTCGGATGGGGGAGAAGTTGGCCGCCATGTCAGCGGACGCATTTCTGGCGACGAGCGGGCTTTCATACACCGCACCGTCGCTCAACTTGTTTCGGCGTTTCGCCATTTCCTAGTCGCCCATGTCCATTAATTTGTGGAGGTACGCCTCGTACTCGGCTTGGAAACCATCGAGATCATCGTTGACGTAGGCGCGGAACACGGCCTCGCCGAGTGTCATGCTGCCTTCCGTGTCCGCCGCCAGCATCGCGTTTGCCTTGCGCAGCATGTCGTCGGTTCCCAGTTCGTCGAGGAGGATGCGAAACGATTCTTTGTAGCGGTTTTCCTTCTCTTGTCGCATCAGGAAAACGATGAGTGCCCATTCCTGTGAGTAGTAATTACGAACCTGCACAGCTTTTTTTTGGACTTCGAGGCCTGCGTGGGTGTTCAGGATATCTTTCAACGGAATCAGGTTCTTTCCGATGAGCGCTTCGCGCAAGCCCGGGGGATCGCAGTGGATTCTTTGTTGGGGTGAACGTGGGGCGACCATCCGGGTTGAGCACAAACGCCTCGAAATAGCACGCGAGCCCTTCATTAAGCCAGGCGGGCACTTCGCGTGGTCTCGTCGCCTCCAGGTATTGATGCAGGCCTTCGTGGGCCAGCACCGACAGGGTGCTTCGCTGCGTGTCGTAATGCGACACCGTCAGGCCGCGTTCGGAATAGCCGCCTGAGCGGATGCGCTTGTAGATGGAGGCGCGAGTTGGCGCGAACTCTTCGGTGAATCGTTCCCATTGCCGACGTGTGCCGAACAGATAGGCCTCACATTTCTCCTGCGTGGAAAGCGGGATGATGTGCTTCCCGTATTCAGCGCGGCAGGTTTCCATGAAGGCAGGCAGAGCATCGACGAACGGCTTGGAACGGCACGTTGTGTAGAGCACATAGTGGTCTGACGAGAGTTTGCTCCCTTTGGCGCCCTGAAAGGTCCAATCCTCGGTCGTGTACGCAATCGTTGGAGGGGCAGCGCTCTTGCAGCCCGTCGTGGCGAGTACGGCAAGCGTGAAAACACCCAATAGTGATCGACGCGAACTGTGTGCTTGTGTCATGCGGCCATATGCTAGGCCGTCAGGGCGAATTGGCAAATGATGCGAATTAAGGCGAGTTCGGCTTCACAATTCCCGGCAGGTGCATCTCGCGGCCGGCGTTGATGCTTTCGATCATGCGCACAATGATGGGCGATCGTAAGGCATCGCCCCGCGCGGCCGGGTAGCCGACTTTGGCGAAGTCAATCAGTGATTGGCCGGTCGTATGGCAATCGGAGCAATGCAGCGCCTTGGGCCGTTTAAGCGGATGAACGGCGTCGAGCAGAGCCTTTCGGTTTTCGCCGGTTGCCGAATCGCGTCGATCCAGAAATGCATTGACGGCCTGTTCCGTGTTTGGATGAGCCAGTATTGGGCTGCGGGGTGACCCGCCCGCCAGGGCGAGCTTCGCGCCATACTCACCTCGAAAATGTTTGGGCAAGGATTCACGACCGGCCGTGAGCAGCTTCGGGAATGCTTCGCTGGTGGCCCGGACGGCTGCAAAGTGCTCTGCCAAATCCTGAATCGCCGGTGGGTTTCCCGCACCCGTGGCAGCATCGTTCAGGAGTCGAACGAGTTTCTCCTGCAGCGCCTTTAAGGCGGCCTCGTCGTCGGGCTTTGGGGGCGAGCCAAGCAGCAAGCCATACGCTTCGAGGATCGCAGGCGAACTTTGTGGCTGACCATTGGCGAGGTCATACCACAAAACGTCGAGCGGAATCTTGTCGGTCTGCATGTGACAAACGCCGCAGTGCAGGCTGGTGGCATGCATGTTCAGGAAGGCTCGAACTTCCTTTCGCTTTGAGTGTGGCAAAGGCGCGTGACACCCCGATTGCGTGCAGCCATTGAATTTGTCGGGCTGAATCCACCCGTCAACGCGGTGATAGTGAGCCAGTGGCGTTCGTGGATTGTCGGAGACTTCAAACCCGCGCCAGGCGGCCCGCTCGGTGTCGAGCAAGGCACGATCCATCTTGACGGGGATGTTGGTGAGTTGCTCGGGTGTGCTGCTCTTGGCGAGTGACGAGATCAGGTACCACACGGCCGATAGCGTTAGGTAAAGAATCAGTGCCATCAGGAACGTCGCATAGATGCGCGAAATCGTCTTGCGCACGCTGCGATACCAGCGCTTCGCGGAGGAGATCGGATCGGTCGTGGGGATGCCGTCAGGCTGGCTCATTCGGCTTCTCCTGCGGCAAGAGTCCCAGATCGCGGGCAACCTCTTCGACGAGTTCGCTGTGTTCCTCGACAAGTTTGTCGAGCGGCGTATGGCCCGTGATGGTGGCGGGCGAAAGCGGGAAGACACGTGGTGCGAGGATTACGTTGTAAATATGCAGGATGCCGACGTGAATGACGGCGAGAAACGCTTCATAGGTGTGGGCAATGGTCGAGAGATTGAACACGCGGCCGCCAAAGAGGCCGCCCAGCCAATGCGAGGCATATTGCTCGCCCCAGAGAATTGCGCCGGTGATTCCGAGGAGCATCGTGCCCCAGAAAACGCCGAGGTACTCAAACTTTTCCGCGGGGCTGAAGCGGCCGAACGTCGGGCGGTCTTTTCGCAGGAACAGCAAACAAGCCAGCAGTTGGAACGTCTTTTTTACGTCGGTCGGTGAAATCCACATCGGCAGCGAGGTGAACGCCTTCCTGTAGCCATTCTTGTGGCCCACCTCCATGAGTTCCCGCGCCCTTGCGAGGAATACGAAAAACACGTCCACCATGTGCGTGATGAATCCGATGACGAGGAAGATACCCGCCCAGTGATGAACTACGCGGGCGATTTGCAATCCGCCGAAGAGGTTAACCATCGCCTCGGCCCAGGCATGATCGGCGAACTTCATCGGGAAACCGGTCATGACCAGCAGCGTGAAAAGCACGGTCAGGATCCAGTGCTGAACGCGGTGGCGCGGTTTGAAACGCTTGAGCCGTTCGCGTCCGCGCGGGTCGGCCATCAGCTTCTGGGCCAAGCCACGAACGTGATGATCCTCATGCTGCTCGCGGCCCACAATGATCTGGAACAACTCAAGCAATACGAGGAGTGCCGACGGCCCGAAGGTCAAGATCGTAAGCACAATGAACGTGACGGCCAGCAAGTATTCCATCGACCCGTGCGCCGTCGGAAGATCGAGATGAACGGCGGTAGCGGCGATGCTCTTGTCGGCGCCGGGGTGGCAGTCGGTGCTGCGGCATGAGTCCGCAATGCGCACAGGATTCACCGGCGACAATGCGTTGCTCTTTCCCAACATTCGATGGGCGTTGTCGCCCGCGCTGACGTGACATGAAAGGCAATTCGCCGAGGTGTCGTCTCCAAGGAGCGCTGCCTTGCCGTGGAAACTGCGAACGAAGCTCGCAACTGCGTCCGGGAGTTCATGCGATTTGTTAACGAGTGGATCGCTATGGCAGACGGCGCAAACTTGTGCTAATTCCAACGGAGGACGGGCCGGCACCAGGCGCGATGCGACGTGGCGCAGGAAATACTCGGTATCGAGTGGTGCTGCTTCTTTATGGCAGACGTCACAACGGTCGAATACGTGGCTGGGCATTTCCGCGACGCGGGGAATCGCCTTTGCCGGATTGCGGAAGACCGGCTCGTCGTGGCAGTACAGGCAATTCGATTGATCGGGCGAAAGGAGCGGACCTTTCGAGAATTGCAACTTTGACAGAATGTCTGCGGTGTGCGCGCTTTCCTGCAACATGCGCTTTACATGGGCGTGGTTGAATTCCCGGGCTACGCCCGACTGGTTGGCAAGGTGACAAGCGCGGGCGCAGTCGACCGGCGTCACGGTTTTGTGGGGGATCACCGACACTTCGGATCGCTCGTGACAGTCGGTGCAGCCCAATCGTGCGTGCGGGCCACGACGGTGATTTGAATAGTCCGGATCGGCGAAAAACAGGTGTAGCTTGGATGTTTCCGGGTCGAGTCGGCTCAGGCCACGAAATTGGTGACAGAGGAGGCAATTGTCCGGGTCATCCGCGCGTGTATCCGCAGCGAGGATTCCCACGAGCAGCCCGGCGGCCAAGAACGTAATTCGTCGCACAGTTGGCGGCACCATGGCCGTTATTATGGGGTCATACGGCGGGGCCGCCAGCCGAATTCCGGTCCTCGGGGTCTGGGTTTTCGCTCTTGGAGGTTGCATCCGTGAAGATATCTTGGCAATTCCCGGACCGTTTGCGCGTCCTCTATGGGGCAATATTCCGCGATTCGAGGGTGTGGACCCAGCCGCAGCGGGGGGCGGACTCTCGCGCAATGGTCAGGGCGATGGGTGCATCGGTTTTGGCAACAATTGGCGAAGAAACCGCAAAAACGGCGATCTTTCGACAGTGACCACCGAGTGGCACGCAAACTGCCATTAGTTCGGGCGATATCATTTCGGACGGGTGCGATCCATCTGTCCGAGTCCTGCCGCTGAGCGGTTTTGGCGGCCAGTCCCACGTGCGAGGAGTCATCATGTTTAAGTTCCCCCGAAAGTCCTCCCTCCATGCGATGATTGTGATTGGCTTTTCTCTTCCCATCTTTATGGGATTAACCGGTCCGGCCGGTTGCCTGAACGTTCCGCCGCCTGATGATGGGGATGGTGATGGCGACCCAGTGACTCCCGGAGATTCGGGTGTTACCGGGAAGTACAAGGGTGCCACCGTTTGCATGCAGTGCCACAACAATATTCACACCGACTGGGTGGGCACGCTCCACTCTACGGCATTGGAGACGCTTGAAGCGATCGGACAGGGCACCAACGCCAACTGTCTTGGCTGCCACACCGTTGGGTTTGGCGAAGAGGGCGGCTACGTCGATCGGGCCACGACCAATTCGCTTGCCGGCGTGCAATGCGAGAATTGCCACGGCGCCGCGGCTGAACACGCGATGAATGCCAGTGACGAGTCACTTCGTCCGAAGATCAGCATCATGGCGGACGTCTGCGGGCAGTGCCACACCGGTGAGCATCATCCGAATTTTGAGGATTGGGGCATGTCGAAACATGCCGCCGTCGAGCCGGAATTGGTTCCAAGATTCGCGGCCGGCACATCGCTGTCGAGTTGCGGCAAGTGCCACTCGGGTGACTATTTCTACAAGGCCATCATCAAGGGCGAGACCGTTCCGGAAAATGCTCTGGCCGGTTTAACCAGCGAGCAGATGGCCGGCATAACTTGTGCCGTTTGTCATAATCCGCACGCCAAGACGGGCAATGCGGCAGCGCCGGAAGACGGGCGCGACTATCAGCTCCGATACCCCCAGATCAAATTCACGACTCCGACCACGGACCTTGCCGCGGTTCAGGACCCGACTCGATTCAACATCTGCGGACAGTGCCACCATACCCGCGATCGCGTATGGACGGACTCCTCTCGTGAGCCGCACCCCAGCGATCAGGCCAACGTGTTCTTCGGCGAGATTCCCTCGCCAGCGGCGTACCCGGAACCGATCATTCCGCCGCGGGCCTCGGTCCACCTCAATGCCCCCGAACAGTGCTCGACGTGTCACGTGGCCCGAAAGCCGTTCGAAGAGGGCGTGGCTCCGGCAGTCTCCGGGCATACGTTTGGCGTCACTTTCATCAATTGCGTGCAGTGCCACGGCACGGAGGAAATTGCCGAGGCCAAACTTGAAGCATTGAAGTCAGAAATCGAAGTTCGCCTCGCACTGGTTGAAGAAGCTCTGGAAGCGTGGTCCGCCCGACCGGCTCAGGCCATGTGGTGCGCCGGCTTGGCTCCTGCCACCGGGTGCGCCTCGGTTGAGCACTGCTGGGAATTCACCAGCGAGTGCGGGCCGAAGAATGACGCAACCGGCCAGGCCAAGATCCCGAATGAGATCAAAAAGGCCCGCTACATTCTCTACTATGTGCGAGAAGGTGGCGGCAGCGGCGCACACAATCCTGATTTCGTCCGGGAAGGACTCATGATTGCAGAGGAACTCGCCCTCAACGCACCGGACGTGGTTCCATAACCGGCTTCATATTCGCTTCGCTCCCGGCTCACTCGCTCCGGGAGCGAAGCGTGGAACAGCCGTGATCAGTACATCGAGACTCGGGGTGCCATCCTCTCTTCCCGAACACCGGCGCCTCGAGCCTCGGTTTTTTCGTACAATGACGCCCTCGCACTGGTGAACACTATGGGCGCACGCAGCGCGAAGACACTTTGGTCGCAACCATTGATCCTGGCCGCCCTCGGTGCGACCTTTCTTTTCTTTACCGGGGCGACGGGTTGCCCGACGATTCCCCCCGCCCAACCGAATCCTTACAACTACAACAACACAACCGACCCCACAAATGGGGGGGCCACGACTGTCGGCAAAGCCGCCTGCGCGTCCTGCCACCCCGACTATGCCGAACGGGTGGAGCAGCACGCGCACAATGCGTTTGATTGCGAGGAATGCCACGGCCCCGGCTCCAATCACCTGCCGAATCCATTCGCCCGAATGCTCTATGTTGACCTCACCGGTGCCCAGACGTGCGGCAAATGTCATGGAAAGCCGCCCGATGCGGATGCCGGGGAAATTCGAGCCCGGGATGACTTCGTTGATCAGAATCAACAGTGGGTCGAATTACGAGCCAGCGGTGGACACTCGTCGTTTAACTGCGGCTACTGTCACGATCCACACTATTCGACGGTTAACGACCGGCCCAATGGATTGCGTAATGAGTGTGTCGCCTGCCACGACGACCAGAACATGGCGTTGCACAAGGGTGTGACGTTTACCGGTGTCGATTATGTGGAAACGCTGACCTGCGAAAGCTGCCATTTGCCCAATGCAGTTCTCAAGGACATGGTGATGCCGCCTGAGGTCGTAGGCCCATACGCTCACGTTGCGGATCGTCAGTCGCATATCTTCCGCCTTAGCGGTGAACAGGTGGATTTCAACGCGTTCTTGAGCGACGATAAGATGACGGTTCGACTCGATTCCGAGGGGAGGGCCGCGATTACCGCCGACATGGTCTGCCTGCGATGCCACAATTCCGTGTCATTGCCGACGCTCGCGTTTACGCCCGAGCGTGCCGCGGAGATCGCCGCAAAAGTCCACCTTGACACCGTGCTCAATCAGAGGCAAATTCGCGAATTGCTAAACCGCCCACAGTAGCCCGTGTGAGCCGCGATTCGTTTCGCATCAGTGCTTCTTGGCCGCATGTTCTGCTGCAGCGCTGGCGTCCAATAGTTTTGGCTTTCCGTACACATCAAACTGGATGGCCATGCTCCCAAAATGAACGGTGGTTTCGGAAAGGTGGCCGAGGATGCCGAAACCCAGGGCCAATGCGACCGCGACAATTCCAAGGCGCGTTGCCCATTTTCGCTTTCGCGGGTGCCGGGCCGGGCTACGTTCGATGAATGGCCACAGGAAAAGAAGCGCAAACGGAACGCCTGAGATCATGATGCCGAGGAATTTTCCGAGCGGCCCGGAGAAGTACTTGAGCAGTTGATACGTCGGGAGGAAGTACCACTCCGGCTTGATGCCTTCCGGTGTTTCGAGCGGATTGGCCGGCTCACCGATTTCCCACGGCGACAACACCGACAGAGTGAACAACGATGCAAAGATGACCGCCGCAACTGCGCCTTCCTTGGCCATGTGGACCGGCCAAAACGGAACGCCTGATTCCGGCGTGAATGGTTTTTCCTGGCCGACATCCTCGAGGGTGGCGAGATTGTGCAGGCGCATCAACACCAAGTGGGCCGTCAGGACGATGACCAGGGCCCATGGCAGGAGGGCTACGTGAACCACGAAGAATCGTGAAAGCGTTTCCTGTCCGACCGTCGGGCCGCCCAGCAGCACTTGCTTCAAGTGTTCGCCTGCATAGGGAATTGCGCCGACGACTTCAGTGCCGACCGTGGTCGCCCAATACGACAACTGATTCCACGGCAGCAAATAACCCGTAAAGCCGAAGAACATCGTCAATAGAAACAACACCACGCCCAGCACCCAGGTGAATTCGCGTGGCTTCTTGAACGAACCCATGAAATAGGTCCGCGTCATGTGCATGAGCACTGCCGCCATCATGAATGTGGCCCCCCACGCGTGAACCTGGCGCATCAACCAGCCGAAAGGAACTTCGCCGGTGATGTACTGAATTGACTCATGGGCCTCCTTCAAGGTCGGCCGGTAATACAAGAGCAACAGGATTCCGGTGACAAACTGGCTCACAAAGGTAAACAGGGCGACGCTGCCGAAGACATGCATCCAGCCGGTGTGCGGCGGAAGGCGCTTGTATAGCTGTTTCACCATAAAGTGGTGAACCGGCGTATACGCAATCCGCTCATCGAGATAGCCGGGCAGACGCTTGAGTCGTGTCCACATCGTGATCGCCTAGCCTTCCTTCGGACCCTTAATAATGACTTCGCCCTGCGCCACCGACACCGCATATTCGGGCAGTGCCTTGGGTGGCGGTCCGGACACAACCTTGCCATTCATATCAAAGACCGCCGCATGGCA
>CAZSBF010000065.1:0-25310 GCA_964605185.1 uncultured Planctomycetaceae bacterium | reverse complement strand
GTCCACGAATCCCGAATCGCTGGAAACCGATCTGCTCGCAAAGGTTGCCAAACTCCCCGCCGACGTTGCCGCCGACATCGAGGCCGCCCGCTTCAAATCCGCCCTCGGCCGCATCATGGAGGTCTTCCGCGAGTGCAACCGCTACATCGACACCCGCGCCCCATGGACCAGCCGCAAGACCGACATGGTCCGCACCGCGACGACGATCCATACCTGCATTCAGGCCGTTCGCACCCTCGGTGTCTTGCTGGACCCATTCCTGCCGTTCGCAGCGGAGAAGATTCGCATATCGCTCGGCGTCAATCAGGACGAATGGAAATGGTCGCGCGCGACGCAGCCGCTCCCCGAGGGCCTCGCCCTCGGTCCCATACCGGAAGTGCTCTTCAAGAAGCTCGACCCGAAAGACTTCGCCCTTACCGGCGAATCTCCGAAGTAGCCGAGCGATTTGAGGTGGTGTCGATTCGGGCTTGCCGATTAACAGATCGTTCGAAAGCAAACGCTGCGTCTACCTTGGCGAAACTGCAAACAAGGTACCATACGGCGCTCGCTCCTGATCGAATGCAAACTGTCCGGCAACCGTCAACCCCGCATCCATCATGCGCTTGAACAACTCGCCATCGATCGACTTCCAAAAGCCATACCGCGACCCGCGTAGCCGCGCCATTTCGCTCCAATTCACAAACACGTGCGTATAGCCCTGCTCGCGCAGCCACACAATCAATTCCTTCGCCGACATGCGCTCCGCCGCCTCGGCAAATGGATTGCGATTGAACACTACGAAGTAATCCACGCCGCGATCCAGATAGAACCGCCGCGCATCCGCGACCATCAGCACCTTTCCACCGCCGCGCACGATCTCATTTAACTTCGGCACATGCTGATGCGTCGGCCACTCGCCCTCGGTGAACCACTTGATGCCGACCGAATCGCGGGCCGTTACCAATTTCAGCATGTCGAACGTCGCGAACACAAACAACAACATATTCGCGGCCACGATCGCCATAGAGAAAAGCGGTCTCGGTACGACTGGAATCGCCGCCCCAATGACCGCCGCAACCAAAATCGAGGCCGGCACCAGCGCCACCATCGCAAACCGATCCACCAGATGCGTGAAGGCCAACCACGTCACAAGCGCGCCGACGAGCAGGATCACACAGACAGCGTTCGCATCACTGTTCCTGCGCACAACCCATATCAACGCCGACACGATCCCCAGCCCCATCACCGGGCCGTACAGCGGATTCCACAACACCTGATTCCACAGCCGCTCCAATCGCCCGCCCACCGATCGGTGCTCTGGCCCCGGCAAGTGTCCATCCTCCCACCGCGCCGCGCCGTCGTCGTTCCAAATGCCCGCCTTCTCGGCAAATACTGTTCGCGCCAGCGGAAACACCGGGTTGCCCGTGTTCACAGCATTGCGAATCAACCACGGCGACATCGTCAACGCCGCGCCAACGCCGTACACAACCAATGCCCGTGCCGCACCCACGCGGCGTCCCGCCCATAGGGCCCCGATTGCCAGCGGAATCACCACCTGCGGCGCTGCAATGTACTTACACCCGAATGCAAAACCGGCCAGCGCCCCCGCCAATGCGAACCACCGCATCGGGTGACTCTGTTCCCTCCTGCCGCCCTCAAACACGGCCCACAACGCCAGCGCCGCATAGAGAACAAGACCGTTTTCCGTGTACGCCAGCGCACCGACATACAGCACCATTGGACACGACACCGCGATCAGCCCCGCAACGTGCGCCGCGCTTCGCCGCGCCGGCACTTCATCGCGCAGCGCCGACCGCGCTGCGCACCACACGGCCACGCCCGCGAGAATGCCCAACATCGCATGAAGCAGCTGCGCCGTGAACGCCGCCTTCAGCGGATCGCCGCGCAGAATCATTCCCATCAGGTAGAGCATCTCGACGCCGAACGGGAAATTGCTGTAGACGTTGTGCGGCAGATACGCAATCCGCCCCGCGTCGAGAAAGTCCCGCACCGCGCCAAGGTGATACTCCAGCACGTCGTAGCCATTTCCCTCGGCGGGCCAAAATACGCCCGGCGGGAAACTTGCAAACACAAGCGAGAATCCGGCAACCACCGGCAACACCAACCATGACGACACAATCTGCTGCTCGGCCCGCTTCTCGTCCGTTGGATTTCGTTCTTGTTGTGCGCCGGTTCCCCACTCCCGAATCAACTCTCGCAGCGACGGAATTGAAGTCGCCGCGCACACGCTCACCGCAATCCACCAGAAGGGTCGGTAGAAAATGCCCAACGTTCCAAGCAAGAGTGCGATAATCGACCATGCACCCAGCCCGATTCCCGTCGCCAGAATGAGCCGGGGCAATCCCGAGTCCGCGCTGATTCCGCATACACGTAATAGAATCAGTCCCAGCCCCGTGCCCGCCAGGAGAATGAGCAGCGAAAGGGGCGCCTCGGTCACAACAACAAAGCCGCTCAACTTCGAAAGAGTGGTGACGTTACTAATGACCAGAAAAAGAACAATAAGAAGCAGCATCCCCCCGATCCGCCGGCGCGGCGAAGCCCCTCCGCCCGACTGTTCGCCACCTGCGCTCAATACTTCCCCCCCCGAGCCGCGATCTCCTCAATCATCTTGCAATAGCTGTCATACCGCTCCGGCGTGATCCGCCCATCCTCCACCGCCTCTTTAATCGCGCAGCCGATCTCATGCGTGTGCGTGCAGTCCTTGAACTTGCAATCCGACAGCAACTCCACGAACTCCGTGAAAAACGCCTCCAACTCCCCCGCCTCCACGCCCGCCAGCTCGAACTGCCGCATCCCCGGCGTATCCACCACATACCCGCCGAACGGCCACTTCAGCAGACGCGCCATCGTCGTCGTGTGCCGCCCCCGCTCCACATCCGACACCGTGCCGACTTTCAATCGCAAGTCCGGCGCCAGCGCATTGATGATCGAACTCTTCCCCACGCCCGAGGGCCCCACAAACACCGACGTCTTGTCACGAATCGTCTCACGCAGCGGCTCCAGCCCCACGCCTTGCTCCACGCTCACCAACAGCGCCCGATACCCAATCGCACGATACCGCTCGGCCACCGCCGCCGCCGTGCCATCTTCATCCAGATCGGCCTTGTTAATGCAAACAACCGGCCGCATCTCGCCCTTGTGAACTGACACCAGATACCGATCGATCAGGTGCGGCCGCAGCGTCGGCTGATTTGCGGCCACGGTAATCACGACCGTATCCACATTGGCCGCGATGACCTGTCGCTTGCGCTCGTACTCGCGCACCAGCACGCTCTCGCGCTCTTCCACTTCTTCAATCACGCCCTCGGCAAACATCAGCCCATCGATCTCGATCTGCCCTGCCACGTCATTATGAAACACCGGCGCAATCCGCACCCGATCCCCCACCGTGATCGACTGCCGATCGCCAATCATCCGCGTCCGCATCATCCGCCGCACCGTGCAGGCCCATTGCGTGACGCCGTCATCCACTTCCGTCATTAGCCCGCGCATCGCCACCACGACGCCGTCATGCAAATCCGTCCGCTGCTCGCCTTCTTCCTGAATGATGATCGTTCGCTTCCGCGATAAATCCCCCTTGGCCCGCACGTTCTCATTTTGTTTCTCGTCGTCAACGGATTCGTCCCCGCGCTTCATCCGCCGCGTCAATCCGGCTCCATCGCGCGCAACCTTACCCCGGTTCTTTCGTAGATCAATGCGAACCTTACGCCCCTTGCGCGGCCGATCGTCATCGCGATCTTTACTCACGCGGCTTCTCCGATGCGGGCTGACTCGTCGCGGGTTGTGATGTCGGCTGTGTAGTAGGCCTTGAAGTCACAGGCCGTGATGTTAATTGCGAGGTTGGTTCCGCGGCTGCCGGCTTGGAGGCCGGTAGCCAATTCGGTAGTTGTCCTTTGAATTCAACTGCTCCGGTCTTTGGATCGAAAGCAAAGAAACCTCCACCGACGCGTTTGGACATCGTCACGGACTCCGACTGAAACTCTTTAAAGCGTAAATCCTCGTCTGCCTCCATACCAAACGCCGGCGCCGCCTTCGGCACTTCTGCTCCGCGGCGCGCCGCTATGTCCGCGCTCGGCGACGCTGGCACCGCCTTCATCATGCCAAGTTCCGATCGATCCTTCGACTCATCACGCCGTCCCGCGGTCGCCATCTGTTCCTGCATAACGGCATGTCCGCGCGAATCACGAGATGCCAACGCAGTCTCCCCCACCGGCGACTTCACCACCGGCCTGCCCGGTTCCGCTTTGTCCGCCAGCGCGAATACTTGCCGCTCGCGTTCCTTCTGCAACTTCTCCATGCTGAAGTAGCCAATCGTGCACACGATCACCAGCGACGCAGCCAGCGCCACCGGTTTCCACCAACTCATCCGTCGCGACGGAACCTCGTCCGGCAAACTCGACCGCTCCAGCCGCACCCGCACGGCCTCGTTGAATCCCATCCCCGCGAATTCCTTCGGCACTGTCCCAATCAATCGCGCCGTCTCGCGCAATTCCTCCAACAGGGCCCGCGCCTCGGCATCGCGCTCCAGCAACCGCTCCACCTCGGCGCGCTCCGCCTCTGAAAGCTCCCCATCGAGGTAAGCCGTCAGTTGCTCATAATGTTCCAGCGGACCGGCCATACATCCTCACGCTTAGCCCAATTCTCCCTCCCCTTGATAAGGGGAGGGCTGGGGTGGGGTCTTTCTCACCCTTGACCCATTGGCCCCTCGGACCCTTACTCCCTCCCCTTACAAAGGGGAGGGCCGGGTCTCCAAAGGCAACTCGCCGTGGCGAGGTGGGGTTTTCCTCACCCTTGGTCCCTTGGCCCTTCGACCCCTTGGACCCTCAACTTCTCCCGCAACTCCATCCGCCCCCGATGCAATCGCGATTTCACCGTCCCGCGCGGCACGCCCAGTATCCCCGCGATCTCCTCATAATCCAAACCCTGCACATCGCGCAGCACGACGACCGCCCGAAACTCTTCGTCCAACTCCGCCAGCGCTGCCAGCACACGGGCATGCTCCTCTTTCAACTCGGCCGCATCGCCGGGCCGCGCCTCGCCGCTGACGCGTCGATCGGCCAGCGCCCCCTCCGCGATGCTCACCACGCGCCGTGGCCGCCGCCGCTCGCTCAGGCACAGGTTCATCGCGATGCGATACAGCCACGTGTAGAACGCCGACCGCCCGTCGAAGCTCGCCAGCGACTGCCACGCCTTCACAAAGGCCTCCTGCGCCAGATCCTCGGCCGTGGCCCGGTCGCCCACCATCCTAGCGCAAACCGTCACCACCCGGTCGGCGTATAACTCCACGAGCCGCCCAAACGCCGCCGTCTCGCCGGACCGGCTGCGGGCAAGCAGTGCCGCTTCGTCGAACACCGATGTCCCATCCTTTGACGCCAAACCGCAACCCTCGGTTCCAACCGCCCGAAACGCCCCTTTTCCGCATGATACAATACCCCACGATGCCGATTGCGCTGCCCATTGCCGATGCCCCCGACATCCGCCCGGACAACATCACCGGCCCGCGCGACATCCGCGCCGTCAAGACGCTCCGCATCAGCGTCACCGACCGCTGCAACTTCCGCTGCGTCTATTGCATGCCCGAGGACAAGCTCGACTGGGTGCCGCGCGACGAGCTGCTGACCTTTGAAGAAATCGTCACCATCGCCCGCACCGCCATCGACCTCGGCATCACCTCCTTCAAACTCACCGGCGGTGAGCCGCTCATCCGTCACCATCTGCCGCTGCTCGTCGGAATGCTCCGCGCACTGCCCGGCGTCACAGACCTTTCGATGACCAGCAACGGCGCGCTCCTCGACCAGTACGCCCCGGCCCTGAAATCCGCCGGCCTCAATCGCATCACCGTCAGCATGGACTCGCAGAACCGCGGCCGCTTTCGCGACATCACCCGCGGCGCCGACCTCGACCATGTTTGGCGCGGCATCCGCGCCGCCGTCGCCGCCGGCTTCAAGCACCCAAAGATCAACTGCGTCGCCATGAAGGGGATCAACGACGACGAGTTTGCCGACTTCGCCGCGCTTACCTTGAACGCCGACCTCACCGTCCGCTTCATCGAATACATGCCGCTCGGCCGCACCGCGCTGGGCGGCGACTACGAATCGCGCTTCATTTCAGAATCCGAAATCCGCCGCCACATTGAGAATCGATTCGGCCCGCTCGAACCCGCCACCCGCGACACCGGCCACGGCCCCGCCAACGTCTGGCGCATCCCCAACGCAAAAGGCCGCATCGGTTTCATCAGCGCCATGAGCAAACCCTTCTGTGCAACCTGCAACCGCCTGCGCCTCACCGCCGAAGGCCAACTCCGAAGCTGCCTCTTCGACGGCGGCGAAGTGGAACTCCGTCCCATCGTGCGTGGCAATTATTCCATGTTGCACCAAGAGGATGAGCACGAGCCAGGTGCAGATTCCCTCCCCTTGCTAAGGGGAGGGCCAGGGTGGGGTCGCGAAAGCGAACAAAACGTGCACCCGCAAAATCCCGCTCCCAACGAAGACCTCCGCCAAGCCTTCATCCGCTGCGTCGCCTTCAAACCCGAAGTGCACTCCTACCACGGCAACCGCCAGATGTCGCAAATCGGCGGGTGAAACAACTCACGTCCCCGTAATCCAATTCTTGATATCCTGATAAGTCACCAGCACAAACAGCGTCGCGATCAGCGCAATCCCGATGATCTGCGTCGCCACCTGCGTCTTGATGCTCACCGGCTCGCCGCGAATCTTTTCCAGAATCAGGAACATGAACAAGCCGCCATCCACGATCGGCATCGGCAGGAAGTTCAGCACCGCCAGGTTCGCGGAGATCAACGCGAGGAAGAACAGCAGATTAAGCAATCCCTGATCGGCCACCTTTGTGCCCAATCGGAAGATGCCCACCGGCCCGCTCACCTTGTCGACGCCCACCTTCCGCGTGATCAGCATGTGCTCGATCGTCTTGATCGTCTGCATGGTCACGCCATAGGCCTGGCGGAAGCCCTCGCCCGCCGCGGCGATGGGGTTGCTGATCTGGAATCGCTCGGCCAGCGGCTGACAATAAAACGTCTGGGCGAATTGAATCCGCTGCAGCCACGGGTCCGTGTTGTCCGCCGTCACGGCGAACTTCCCGTTGCCCGACTTGCCTTGCAGCGTGACATACTCAACATCCACCGTACGCCCCTTGCAACTCTCAAGGATCGCCTTCACCGCCCGATGATCCGGCAGCGCGACTTCTTCCAACTGCCCCTCGGCGTTCTTCACTTCCAGATTGATCTTGCCGTCGATCTTCGTGATGCGCGTGCCCGGGCCGAGGTTGAGTGCCGACGTAATGCACAGCGGCACGACGAACTTCGCCGTCCGCGCCTCGTCCGCCACGCGATAGCCGATCTCCACCGTCTTGCCCGCAGCCAGTCGCAGCGCCTCCGAAAGCTGCCACCACTGCGTTACGGCCTTTCCATCCACCGACTGAATCACCGCGCCCACGGGAATCCCCGCGGCCTTCGCCGGTGTCGGTTTGCCGTCCACGTTATCCACGATGTCCGCCACAACGAGATGATTCTCATCCACGGTGTGCAGCATCGCCTCCACCGGCGCGGGCGGCGACTTGCCGATCAGTGTGAACGGCCGCCTGGGCTTGAGCGGCTTCAATGCATGAACATCCACCGTCTCCATCCAGCGCCGCCACGCCGACGCATCAGCAAGACCCTTCAGCGCGGCGGAGAGCTTGTCGCGCTCGCCGTCCGAAATCCCCGCGGTCTTGGCCTTCTCGATCACCATTGACATCGCCGGCGCCACGCCCTTTCGCCCGGCGTTGATGAACTCTTCGCGATTCTCGCAGACGAAACTCACCGTCCGACCGGCCAGCCCCTGGTTGTCGGAGTAGGGCCGTCGCACCTCGAGCGCAACTTCCTTGCCCGCGTTCTCTTCGATCGTGCTCTTCAACGTTGCCTGGCTCGGGTACGAATTGCTGCCGATCTTCGTGATCACATCGCCCGACTTCGCACCGGCCTGTTCAAACGACTTACCCTCGTCCGTCACAAAAATCGTCAGCCGCGGCACCATGCCTAGAAGCGAACCGCTCACGGTATCGCCCTGAACATGGCTCCCCGGAATCCAAAGCGCCCGCACCGACGTGCGAATCTCCGTGCTCGGGATGTCCGCGCTTCCGCTGAGAAACTGCTCTTCGGTGATCTCATCCGGCTTCGTAGGCCGACGCACCACGACGTCCACCGGCGCGCCGCGCGCTTCCACCATGGCCCGATGGAACACGCCAAGATCTTTGAATTCCTTCGCCTCGCCGCTCGGCAAGACCAGTTTGTACAACTCATCGTTGCGGTGCAATTCACCGTCTTGCGGCTCGGTCTTTTCCCAGATCGACGGGATCGCCACACGTCGGTTGAACCCCGGCGAAATCCCAAGCTGCCGCACACTCTCGCTCTTCTTGAATTCCGGCAACAACCGCGGCTTCGGCTCAAGGAGCTTTCCGTCGCGCTCGACATCGAGCACCAACGGCTCATCCTGATTCGACAGCACCACCGATGTCGTCAAATCCGCCCAGCTATGCATCTTATCATCATTAACCCGAAGTATCCGGTCGTCGGTCTGTAGACCTGCCCGTGCGGCCGGAGAATTCTGAACCACGCTCCCCACCACCGGCGGCGCCTGATACCGCCCCACCATCGACACGACGGCAAACGCCACCGTGGAGAAAATCAAATTCATGATCACGCCAGCCGAGATGATCACCATACGTTGCCCGATCGACTTGTTCGTGAACGAACCGGGATCGTGCTTGACCTTCAACTCGCCGGACTTGTCGACGACGAAATCCTCCTGCCCCAGCATCTTCACATAGCCGCCCAGCGGCAGAACATTCATCGAATATCGCGTCTCGCCCTTCGTGAATCCAAAAAGCTCCTTGCCGAATCCGATCGCGAACTGATCCACGCGCACACCGGCCCACTTCGCGGCCATGAAGTGCCCCAGTTCATGAACGAAGATCACCAGCGAGAACCCCAGCGCAAGCAGAATGAACGACCATACGCTTGACACCCACTCCGGCATAATCCCCGCCGCCAGCATCACCGCCGGAAGGCCCACCGCCATGGTGGAAACCATGCGCCGAGCAGGCATGCCGTTCCGACTTTTCGACGATTCGACTTTTCGACGCTTCGACGTTTCTAAGCTACCGCGCATTGCATTACCTCATTCCGGGCCCACGCATCCACTGTCATCAACGTATCCAGACCCGGGTGCTTTTCAAATTTGTGCCGACGAAGGACATCTTCCACCGTTTCGGCGATCTCCAGAAAACCCATTCGACCCGCCCGGAATCGCTCCACCGCCGCCTCATTGGCCGCATTGAACGCCACTCCGGCCGTTCCGCCCTGCACCGCCACCGCGTGGCCGAGCCGCAAGGCCGGGAAACGCTCAATGTCCGGCGGCTCAAAGTGCATGCGTTCCAACTTCGAGAAATCCAACCGTGCTCCGGCTCCCGCAAGGCGGCGCGGATAGGTCATCGCATACTGAATCGGCGTTCGCATGTCCGGCTGGCCCATCTGGGCGACGATCGACCCATCATGGAACGCCACCATCGAATGGATGATCGACTCAGGATGAATGACCACTTCAATTCGTTCCGCCGGTACGTCGAACAGCCACTTCGCTTCGATAATCTCCAGCGCCTTGTTCATCATCGTCGCGGAGTCGATGGTAATTTTCGGACCCATCGACCACGTCGGGTGACGCATCGCGTCGGCAATCGACGCCCCGCGCATCTGCTCGCGCGTCCAGGTTCGAAAGGGCCCGCCCGATGCGGTCAGCAATATCCGTTCAATCTCCTCATGACGACCGGAGTGCAGCGATTGGTAAATCGCCGAATGTTCGCTATCAACGGGAATCAGCCGCGCGCCCGAGGCCGTTGCCGCGTTCACCATCAATTCACCCGCGACGACCAGCGACTCCTTGTTCGCCAACCCGACGGTCAGCCCGCGTTGCACCGCCGCCAATGTCGCCGGCAATCCCGCGACCCCCACGATGGCTGAAAGCACCAAATCGCACTCGACTTCGTTTATCAAGCGAACCAGCGAATCAATCCCGCTCCACACCGAGGTGGTCGCCCCCTCAATGGAGTGATCCAGCGCCTCGGCCGATTCGGGGTTGGTGAGCACCGCCACGCGCGGCTTCCAGCGCCGCACCTGCTCCGACATTTTTCTCCAGTTCGACCCCGCCGCAAGACCGACGATCTCGAATTCCTCCGGCAGATTTTCCGCAACCGCGAGGGCGTTGCACCCAATCGACCCCGTGGACCCCAAGATGATGACTCGCTTCGGCAATCAATACTCCGCCACGGATGATAGGTTCAACACGCATTCCCAGCAATTCGCGAAGGGCTCGTCACGACACGATCCCTCCACAAAAAAGCGTTGCCGGGAGCCGCTTATCGCGACACCCCGGCAAACGCTGGGTGATGCAAAAAACACTCGTCGAACGCGAACGTCAACCTATGCCCGCGCCCCCGCCATCACAGGCGCAACCGTCCGCGCACCCGGATGAACCGTCGCAGGCTGCTGCGCGATCGTCCGCAGGATCGCATCGCCAAGCGCGAACTCTTTGTCCTCGCGCTCGCGCGTCGGCTCGGTGTTGCCGGTCAGACACTGCATCAGCGACCAGAATCGAACCCACATCCGCCGCGATGCCTCGAACTCCGGTGTCGTGTCATACGCCAATCGCAGACCCGCCAGCGCCACATGCGCCGCCGCCGGAATCTTCGTCACCGGCTCTGCCCACGAGAAATTCTCGTCGTTCGAGAATCGCTCATCGGTCGTCTGCAACACATCCCGCGCCTTCACGGCCGTCTGCCATTCGACCGCCATGAACGGCTGCGCGATGTCAATAAGCCGCGCACCGCCGAGCCGCCGCATCGGGCCAAACGCCGCCAGGCCCGCGATTCCGCGGCTGTCACTCACCAACTGCGTGATCGCCGCACCGCCGCGCATGGCCGCCTGGTTCGGGTCGCCGCAGAGCAGGTGAATCTGATTAAACAACTCCCGCGCCTGATCCGGGAACTGCATCAGTTGCAGCGTCTGCAACATGACATTCCATCGCACATATGCCGGCGGGACGGGCGAGTTGAAATCCACCGTCGTGCATGCCGTCACATCCGTGCCGAGCAGTTCAATCATCGTGGAGATGTACGCGGGGCCGAGCTTCAGCGTGCCGAAAACATCGGCAAACACCGTCTCATGCCACTTCGCCCACAAGCCCGCCGTCTGCGGTGATACGCCCGCATTGACCGACTCGGCCTGCAGCTTGCCCGCGAACTCCCAGTTCATTTCGAATTGTCCATAGAGACACAACCCGACCTCATGCGCGATCGCCGGGAGATTCCACGGCTGTGCCAGCACCTTTCGCGGCACTGCCAGCATCGTCACCGGAAGTCGTCGGCCGTTGTTCAGCGCGACCTGGGCGTGCTGTCGCCACGTGTACATTCCTTCCGGGCCGTCGGTCAGATACGCCAGCGGCGTCTGCGACAGGCCCTCCTTGGACACAGACCCGCGCTGATGGGCCAGCTTCACCGTCGGCAGATACAGATCGCGAATGACCGCGTCGATCGTTGCCAGTTTCTGGTGATACTCATGGCTCGCATGCTGCGTGCACGAGCGGAACACGAATCCCAGCGTGTCTTCATTGGGCGAAAGCAAGCGCCCATCGACATCGCCCAGCACAGTCAGGCATTCCTGATTCCTTCCCTGATCCAGATACATCCGGGCACGTTCAATCTGTTCATTGATCGTCTCCAGGACGTAGTCATACCACTTCGAAACCGTCTTGAGCTGCACCGACACCGGCCGTAACCGGGCCTTGGTCAGCTCCAGATCAGTCTCAAACGCCGTCTCTTCGGCCGGCGTCATCCGCGACAGAAGGTCCTCCTTCATTTCCCGAGGCAGCGAATCGTCGTACATCGCCCAGCGTCGCAGGGTCGTCTGCAGATCGCGGGCCCGATTTCGCAGGCTGATCAATCGTTGTCGGATCGAGTTCATGGATTCCATCCTTCTCGGGCATCACCCGGAAAAAGCGATCAGCAACCGGCGGCTCCGTCAATAAAGACGCGAACCGCCGGTTGCCAAAGGCTGACAGCGTTACCTAGTTGCAGCAAATCGGGCCGCAGTTGTTCAGGCCCGTCGTCGGATTCACCAGGCCGTTCACGCCCGGAATACCGAACGCGATGTTGGTCGGGTTGAAAAATGGATTCGTCACGCCGCTCAGCGGGTTGATGGTCGTCGCCGCCAGTGCGCCGTTCGGAGTCGTCGTCGAATAGCCGAAGAGCGAATTGGAAAAGGAGCCGTAGCCCCCAAATCCACCGAATGGATTGACCCATCCGTTAACACCGCCCCATGGCGTCGTGTTGATCGGGCTCGTGCCGAAGCCGAGCGTGGTGTTCAGACCCGTCGCAAACGGATTCAACGTGTTGAAGCCGCCGGTGGTCGGGCGAATGCCATACGTGTTGAAGTTCGTCGGGATGGTATTCCACGGAGTGGTGACGCCGCCAAATGGATTGAGGCCCGTCTGCCAGGCGGTCATCGGGTTCAGCGTCGTGAGCGGGTTGTTCCAACCGATCGTCCCTTCGCAGCCCGTGTTCCACGGGGTCGTCGTGCTGAACGGCGTCGTGGTGAGGCCGCCGGTCGGGTTGGGAAAGTTGCCAAAGCCGCCGGTGGGAAAGCCACCGCGAAAGGGAGACACCCCCGTGACCGGGTTGAATCCCTGAACAGGCGTCGGGCAGCAGACCGGGCCGTACGGCGTGTTCACAATCGTGGTCGGAAGTGTGTTCACCGGAGTCGGGATGGTCTGATTGAACATCGTGGCGAGCGGATTGACCGGGTTGAAACCGTTGACAAACGGGTTCACGGTGTTGAAGCCGTTGACGAACGGGTTCACAGTGTTAAAGCCATTGACGTACGGATTGACGGTGTTGTAACCGTTGACGTACGGATTGACCGGATTCACGAACGGGTTGAACGCGTTGACGAACGGCGTCGGGTAGGCAGTCTGCGGAATCGTGCAGCCGCCGAAAGGCACCGCCGGATTGATTGCCGGGTTGAACGCAGGATTGAACGCCAGGTTCCACGAGGGGTTGTACGTCGGCATGGCGTTGTAGATTCCGAACGGCATCATCGGGTTGCAATACGTCGGAGCGGCAAAGGGGACGCCGCCGAAGGGCGTTGCATAGGCCGGGTTGATCGTCGTCGGCGTTGCGTAGCCCGTCGGAGTGGGATAACCCGTCACCGGCGTGGTCGGAATCGTGTTGAACGGAATCGAACCCGTGATGTTCTGCGGATAGCCGTTGAACATCTCGGGAATGCGCGACTGACCGTTCTGGCCGGTCGCCTGCGGGTCGAGGGTGGCGGTGCCGCCATGGACCGAATACGGGTGAAACATGACCTGTTACTCCTTGCCGCTGTCACGGCGAAATTTCAATGCGAATCGCCGCCGGCACGCCCGGCGTCCACGCGAGGTTCAATCCGCGCGGTCGGCTTTCGCATCGAAGTGGGTTCTGATTTCAGGGTGCGTGATCCTCAAATTGCGATCATCAGTTCGGCGAGTCGCATGCCCTACGACTCGTGATGTTGGGATCGCCCGACGGCGGAATTCGCCTCGGGCACTGAGCACGACCTATCGGCAACAATGAAAAATTGATCAAACGAATCGGACACGCTTTAGTTAAATCTGTGCGAACCCCCGTGGTGATACTGCCGCGCGTTCGGCGACCGTCAGACATGGCCGACCGCGATATCAACCGTACCAACCGGGTCCAACCCTGTCGGCAATACTGCAAACGCAGAACCGGATTCGCTTCTGAAACCAGGCTGCCGGTTTGCTACAATGTCGCGTACCACGAGGTTGCCGATCGTTATGGAAGAGTCTTGTGCCTCCATGAATCATCACTCCCCCGATTGGCCCCAGTGGATCCCCCTCTTTCCCCTGCCCAACGCCGTGCTCCTCCCCAAGGCCATCCTGCCCCTGCATATTTTCGAGCCGCGCTACCGCATCATGACCGCCGACGCCCTCAGCGGGCCGCGACTCATTGCCATGGCCCTGCTCAAGCCCGGCCACGAACCGAAATACCACACCCTCTGCGCCGAAATACACCCGATCATCTGCGTCGGGCGAATCCTCCGCGAAGAGATGCTCCCCGACGGCCGTTACAACTTCCTCATCCAGGGCCTCACTCGTTGTAAAGTCACCGACGAGAACAAGTCGCTCAAATACCGCCGCGTCTCCGTCGAACCGATCTACTGCCCCTCGCCGCCGCCCGACATCGAACATGCCTATCGCGCCGAATTGCGTCGCTACCTCTCCGAGGGCCCGATCGGCGAACTCGCCGAAAAAGCCGGCTGGCTCGACCTGTTCAACTGCTCGGAACTCACCCTCTCCGACATGCTTGACGTCCTTGCCTCCATGCTCCTGCAATGCCCCGATGAAAAGCAGGAATTCCTCGCCGAGCCCGACGTCTCCCGCCGCGCCAAACGCCTTTGCGCCGTGATCTCCTGCCTCTCCTCGGCCCTCGAAGACGACGCCTCCGCCGCCAAACGCCCCCCCCGGCCTTGGCCGCCGATTTATTTGTCGAATTAGTAAACGGTCCCACTCAATAGGACGTGCAAATGTGAATGGACCAATCGTTCCGCGACAGGCATTGAGGCACTGACGTTTCCTACACTCGCCTCGGACCTTCCACCTTCTCCAGCTTGACCTCTTTCCCGTCCGACGGCCGCTTCACGCCGACGCGCTGAATCCCGCGCATCGCCATGCCCAGCGCCTCGGGGTTGCTCGCCGCCCGCAGCGCCTCCGTGCCGCTGATCACCTGTCCCTGATACATCCTCAGCAGGTGCTGGTTAAACGACTGCATGCCCGACTCATTCGTCTCGATGTACGTATGCAACTCCGTCAGCCGCTTCTGCAGGATGAACTTCTCCGTCACCGGGCTGCCGCGGAGGATCTCCACCGCAGGACGACGCGACCCGTCCAGCCCCGTCACCAACCGCTGGCTGACGATCGCCTCGACGCTGGCGGCAAGCTGCGACAGGAGCAGTTCGTGCTCATGGGGCGGAAACATGGCGATGATCCGCTCGATCGTCTGTGTGGCGTTCGCGCTGTGCAGCGTGCTGAAGACCTGGTGCCCCGTGTCGGCCGCGCGCAATGCGATGCGCAGCGTCTCTACGTCGCGAAGCTCGCCGACGAGGATCACATCCGGGTTCTGTCGAAGCGCCTGCCGCAATGCCTGCTCGAAGGATGGAGTATCCACGCCGACCTCAAGCTGCGAGATCATCGACTTCTTGTTGGCATAGACGTATTCAACCGGGTCTTCGACGGCGATGATCTTGCTGCGATAGTTCTCATTGATCAGCTCGATCATGGCCGCCAGCGTGCTGCTCTTGCCGCAATTGGTGGTGCCGGTCACCAGGGTCAGCCCGCGCTGCGCGAGCGCCACATCCCGAATCGCCTCGGGCAGATTGAGCTGCTCGATGTTCAGAATCTTCGGGAGAATAATGCGAAGGACAATGCCGAACTGCCCCAGTTGACTGTACGCGCTGCATCGGAATCGGCCGAGATTCGGCGCGGAATACGCAAAGTCCAGACCATTGATGATGGCGGCGGCCGCATCCTCGCGCCGAGCCGGCGGCATCAACGCGTGGACAAAACCCCGGACCTGATCGTTGTTCAGCGGATCGGCATTTACAAACCGCGTCTGACCGGCCACCCGAAGCATTGGCGCCGAGCCGGCCTGAATGTGAAGATCCGACGCGTGATTGTCGACGGCGAATTTGAGGAGTTGCTGAAAATCCATCGCACCACCTCCTGCGTTTCTATGCAGGAATTGTACGTGTTCACTCGCCCCCGTGCGAACACTGCGAGCAGGCCCCGCCCCCGGCGGTCCGTTTAACTCTCGACTACGACCGGAGTTGATTTGCAATTAGCCCCAACGGGGCGCAATAGCCCCAGCCCAGCGGCATCGCCCTGGGTCACAACTGCTCAGGGCTTGAGTTGCTCACGGCAGAGCGCCGCCTTCGTGTCATATCCGGCGCCGGGCGACGCAATGTTCAATTCGTCGTAGCAGCGGGCGAGCTGCTCGATCGCGCGGCGGCGGCGGCGCGGCGGTGACATTGAAGTACTCCGCAGCCCGTCGGCGCCCTCCTTCAACAGAGGCTCGGCCTCAGCTAACTGACCCTGGGCCATTCGAATTTCGCCCAGCAGTGACTTGGCGTGAAAGATGAACCATTTGGTGAGAACTGAATCAGCGGGCGCATTCACGATTTGCTCTTCCAGCAGCGTCTGGGCTTCGTCGTAACGACCAGCATCGACCAGCAGCATTGCGAGGTTCGACCTAACGATGCACGCGGGCGTACTCCTTTCCGCATTGAGGCGAGCGGCATTCGCCATCGCCGAGCGATAGTGGGCCTCCGCGCCGGGCAGGTCCGGGATCCGCTCTCGAATTTCGCCCAGCGTTTGCTCATGGCAGAGGATACGCGGATTGTCCGGCCCGAAGATGCGCAACTCCGCTTCATGGACCTGATGCACCAGGGCTTCGGCCTCCGCGAGCCTGTTGTTGCGGATGTACAAGGTCATGAGGTTGACCTGCGGCGTTACCACATCCGGATGGTCTGTGCCAAAGACTTCGCGGCCCAGCGCAATGGCTTCACGATAGCGCGACTCCGCGTCCACGTCGTTTTGATTAATCGCAAGAGTATCCGCGAGCGCGGACAGATTCTGCACCATGTCGGCATGTCTTCCCTCGAACTGGCGGCGATTGATGGCCAGTGCGTCTTCGAGGATTTTCAGCGACTCGCTTACTCTGGAGCGATCATGCCGGAGCGCCCGCGCAAGGTTGACGAGCCCTCGCGAGACGCGAAGACTGTTCTCGCCTTCGAGTCTGCGATACATCGCGACCGCTTCGCGTATCAGCGGCTCTCCCTCCGCTGATTTACCCTTTTCAATTAGGGCTTTTGCCATGCACTCCAGGGCAATTCCTTTCTGCGCGTGATCGTTCGGGTACAGGCGACGCGACATGTCCAGGCAGCGGCGGGCCAGCGATTCCGCTTCGTCCCGGTCAGCCTCCACCAGTCGTACCAGTGACAACAATCCAAGGGCTTCGACAATCTCCGGCGATTCGTCGCCGCGCAGGTCGGTCCACATTTTCAGTGCGGTGGTCAGTTGTTGCGCGGCTTCCTTCGGATGGCCAATGCCGAAAAACGCCGCACCAAGCGTGATTCGAGCCCGCGCTTCCACCTCGGGTCGGTCCGCCGCGCCGACCTCAAGTTTTCGGGCAGCGTCTTCAAGCAGTTCACGAGCGGTCACTTCGCGATTGGTGGTGTGATAGGGGCTTGAACCGGTCAGTAATTGCTGCAGCAGTGAATTGACTGAGCGAGCGTGTGCCGCCTCCATCTCTGCCCGGGCGCGCTGCCGGGCCTGCTCCCGTTCGGACGCCAGCGTTCGATCCCGCTCGCTCAGTGCCGTCTTTTCGGCATCCGCCGCGACGCGCCAGAGCCAGACAGACACGAACAGCGCACTGACCACGAGAACCATGAAGGTCGCAGCGATCCCCAGCGGCATAGCGTAGCGGCGGGCGGCCTTCTTGATCAGGTACGGCAGCGCGTCGCGCTTCGCGGCAATGGGCTCGCCGGCCTGATGCCGGCGCAAATCTTCGGCGAGATCGCCTGCGGATTGATAGCGGCGCGCCGGTTCCTTCTGGAGACACTTGTGAACGATCGTTTCCAGTTCATCATCGATGAGCGCATTGCGCGAACGGACGCGCGTGGGTTCCACGTTCTGAATGACGTTCAACACATTCGCCGGTCCGCCGTCGAGAGAATAGGGAAACGTGCCGGTGAGCATCTGATACAGGATGACACCCAGCGCATAGACATCGCTGCGAACATCCACCTCGGTGAATCGCCCAGCCGCCTGCTCCGGCGATGCCCAGGGCAGTGAACCAAAAAAACGGCCGCTCTGAGTCATGGCCGAAGCACTGCTGCCGTCAATGCCGACGTCGTCGACTTTGGCCATTCCGAAATCAAGAATGTGCGGTTCGCCCGCGGAATCGACCTGAATGTTGCCCGGTTTGAGATCGCGGTGAATGACGCCGCGCAGATGCGCTGCATGAATGGCGTTGGCGACCTTGAGAAACAGCTTCAGAATGTCGTTCATCTCTTCGCGGTCCCGGCCTGTGCCGCGATTGAAACGCAGCGAGTGGCGCGCAGACGACCGTTCCCGCTTGGCCTGTGAAAATGACTCGGCCCGGGTGCTCATCCATGTGCTGAGCGGCTCGCCTTCCACAAAGTCCATGACAAAATAGAAAAGCCCGCGCGACAGCCCGCTGTCGATGATGCCTACGATGTTGGGATGATCAAGCTGCGCGAGAATCCGCGCTTCGCGCTCGAAGCGCAGGCAATCCTCCCGGCTCGAGAAGGGACCGTCTCGCATGATCTTGATCGCGACCCGGCGTCCCGTTGATTTCTGCACCGCCACGCAAACGAAGCCCTGACCGCCGCGATAGACCTGGCCGGTGACCTGATAGTGTTCGAGCAGTTCCTTGGGAAGGGCGTCGGAATCAAGAAGTCTGCCGCTTCGCGCGTCCGCAACCGCCAGCGAGGCCCGCACCGCGGCGATTCGATCGCTCCGATCGGGCAGGTCGCGGGCCGCCTCGGCCTGGCGCCGCGCGCCGGCGATGAGGTCGCGATAGCTGGAGTGACCGGAGGCGGAGCGGTTGTTCGTCATGTCAATTCGCGGACCGGCGGTTGTTCGCCCCCGGGGTTAAGCGGAAATGGCTTCCTGACATTTACGCGCATTGTGAAAAAAATGCCGTGTCGGAACCGAGTATTTCCCGAAGATGCTCGTGGGCCCGCGTGCGTAGCATGTGGACGGCCCCGGTGGTCCGTCCCATGGCTGCGGCGACATCCCCAATCGCCTTGCTTTCAAGGTCATACAGTCGCACGACCGTGCCGTAATCCGGCGGCATCAATGCAACCGCATTGTTGATGGCAGCGATGATTTCCGCGTCTGCCGCACTGCGGCTGGGCGTTGTGGTCGTCATCCCCAGATTAGCAAGCAGATGCGAGGCCGAATCCTGCGGACCACCGGCCGCGACACGCTGACCGGGTTGAGGTCGCTTGACCGCGGTCAATTCGCGAAGCGCATCCCGAAGGTTGTTCTGGGCGATTCGATTTAACCAGGCGAGAAAGGCCCCAGGGCCTTCCGCCTTGAATTTGCCAATCTGAAGAAACGCCTCCAGGAATGTCACCTGCATCACGTCATCCGGATCAAGCACGCTGGCCCATTTTTGATCGATGCTCAGGCTGGCGCGCACCGCGTCGCAATTCTGTTCCAACAGCGACGTCAACGCGGACATATCCCCGCCAATCGCTCGGTTCACAAATTCGTCCTCGGAGTCGGTCATGGGAACAGGATTCCTCGCGTGAGCCTGCGATCTCGCGTCGCCAAGTCACCCATTTTAACAGAATCTGACCGTCTTTTCGCTGTAGATGCCGACGATCCAACGGCTTGGCACCCAAGAGGCTTTTCCAAGCCGAAGCGATTTTGCGTGTATGCGAACCGCGATTCTCCGCTTCTTTCCATATCCAGACGGATACCGGCTCACGGCGCTCAGTTCATAGGATCAACAAGGAAATTGGGATGTTCAAAAAAAGAGTATGCAGGGCCCAACTGGCCGTCGCGTGCGCCGCCGTGCTGACCCTGGCGGTCGCGCCGGCTGAGGCGGTTCCGATCGTAAACGGTTCGTTCGAGGTTCCGATCGTCCCCTTCAGCGGATTCACCAATTTTGCGGCCGGGTCAACGGCCATCACCGGTTGGACCGTGGTGGGTGTCGACTCGTCTGTGGTCAGCGGATCGTTCACGCAGAGCGGCATCGTGTTCCAAGCTCAAAACGGGAACCAGTGGATCGACCTCGCGGGCGTCACGTCGAATTCGAGTTCCAGCGGGGTGACGCAAAACGTCGCGACGATGATCGGCGGGGTCTATGAACTCAGCTTCTACGTCGGCTCGGCCACCGGCGGCCCCTTCTTCCCCGCCACCGTGGATCTCAGCATCAACGGCGGTGCCCGCGTGGGTTACACCAACCCCAACGGCCCGTCCAACATGCTGAATTGGAAGTTGTTTACCGTGGAATTCACCGCGACGAGTGCCACTACCACGGTCACGTTCTACAACGGGAGTGCAGCGAACAACTACCTGTGTGCGCTCGATACCGTGTCGATCACCGAAGTCCTCTGCGTCTGCCCCGGCGACATGAACGCCGACGGATTTAAGGATGGCCGTGATATTCAACAGTTCACTGACGGCATGGTTTCTGGCGGGAGCTGCGCGTGTGCGGAAATGGACGGAATTCCGGGTCTCACCCAAGCCGACATCACCGCCTTCGTCTTTGACCTGCTGAACGCAGCGACGAGTCGATAGCGATCCGGCGTGTATGCGAGCCGCGACTTTCCGCTTCTTTCCTTGTCCAGACCGAAGGTCCGCCACGGTGGACGGATACCGGATAGAGCACGGATACCGGCTCACGGCGGGAACGCCTGGCTTGTCAACTTGCCTGCCTCGGAGAATTTGAAATGCAACATCAACTACAATCGTGCGCGGCCTTGCCGCATCGTGCGTCAGGCATTGACCGGTCGGGAGACCGGCCCCACACGGCCTCGCCTCGGCGCTTGCTCGCCGCCGCTTCCTTGCTCCTGCTCGCCGCCGCCCCGGAGGCGCGGGCGCAGTACACGTTCACAATTATCGCCGACAGCTCGAGCCCGACTTTCAGTGGCTTCGGCCAAATTCCGTCGGTCAACGCGGGAGGCCAGGTCGGATTCCATGCCAATCTCGACGCCGGAGGGACCGGACTCTTTACCGGCAATGGTACGACGACGACGACCATTGCCTTGTCGAGCAGCCCGACCTTCGCCTCGTTCGGCACTGATCCATCGATCAATGCGGCGGGGATGCTGGCCTTCTATGCCGGGCTCGATGGGGCGGCAGGTTCGGGCGTTTTTACAAGCGACGGTACCACCACGACGACCATTGCCGAGTCGAGTGGTCCGCCCTACTCATACTTCTACCAGTCGCCCACGATTAACACCGCGGGCGCGGTCGCTTTCCTGGCGTACCTCGATGCGGGAGACAAGGGCCTCTTCAGAGGCAATGGCGGGGCGGCGACGCCCATCGCCCTCAGCAGCATGCCGGTTTACAACTTGTTCAACGATCCCGTCATCAACGCCTCAGGCACGCTGGGCTTCTGGTCGGGTCTCGAAGACGGCGAGCAGGGCATTTTTACGAGCGATGGAACGACGACGAAAACCATCGCCCTGACGTCTGGTCCAACCTATAGCCAGCTGCACTCTTTGCCCGCGATGAACGCATCTGGCACGGTTGGATTCCGGGCGACCCTCGATACGGGGGGCTTCGGCCTCTTTGCCGGCAATGGAACCACGACGACCACGATCGCGCTGACGAGCGGCCCGGTGTGGAGTGGCTTCGGCGATACGGTCTCGATCAACGCAGCCGGCAAGCTGGCCTTTCAAGGGTTTCCCGACGGCACGGCGAGCGATGGCCTCTTTATCAGCGACGGCACGACGACGACCGAGGTGTTCAGGGGCGGGGCCGCCCTGTTTGGCTCCCACCTGACCAACTACCGCATCGGCCGCGAGTCGTTCAACGACGCGGGACAGCTCACGTTTTGGTTCGGTCTCGCTGACGGGAGGACTGGCATCGCCTTGGCGACTCACCCCGCGGCGCCGGCGCAGTACACCTTTACCAACGTCGCCGACACCAGCAACCCGGCTATCACCGGCTTCGTCGGTCCCTTGCCCTCGTTGAACGCGGCGGGCACCCTCGGCTATTGCGTATTCCTCGCCGCCGGAGGGCAGGAACTCTTTACCGGCGACGGGACGACGACGACACCCATCGCCGTAGCGACCGGTTCGCCATATTTCGTCTTCGGCATTGGTTCACCTGGCTCCTTTGCCCCATTGACCGCCACCGGCACGGTGGGCTTCCGGGCGGAACTCGGTGCCGGGCAGGCAGGCCTCTATCGGAGTGATGGGACGACGACGGCGACGATCGCCTTGACCAGAGGTCCGAAGTTATACTATGTCAAGCCTCCCTCCATCAACGCGGCGGGCACGTTGGGCTTCTTCGCAAACTTCGATGTGGGCGGCGAGGGACTCTTCACCAGCGATGGGGTGACCACGACGCCCATCGCCCTGACCAGCGGCCCAGTCTTCAAATACCTTGGGGTTAGTCCCATGATCAACGCGGCGGGCACGCTGGGCTTCATGGCGACCCTCGATGCCGGGGATGACGTAGGGCTCTTCACCAGCAATGGGACGACGACGACCACGATCGCCTTGAGAAGTGGCCCGATGTTTTCCGCTTTCACTGATCCCTCAATCAACGCGACGGGCAAACTAGGCTTCAATGCAAACATCGAATCGGGCGTAAATGGAGTATTCACCAGCGATGGAACGACAACTACGACCATCGCCTTGCCGGGTCTGACCTACAGTAACTTCGTCAGTATTGTCTCGATTGATTCGGCGGGCCGAGTGGCCTTCAACGCCGGTTTGCAGGCGGGCGGACGCGGGCTTTTCATCGGCGACGGGACGACGACGGTTCCGGTGCTCCGCACCGGGGACGCGCTGTTCGGCTCCACGGTGATCGGTTTCGCTGTGGGCCGTGAAGCCCTCAACGACGCGGGCCAAATCGGCTTCTATTACCAACTGGCCGACGGCCGGTATGGCGTCGCCATCGCTACGCCCGCGCCCGGCTGCCAGGTCGACACGGACGGCGACGGCACGGTCGACTGCCAGGACGGCTGCCCAAACGACATCAACAAGATCGCTACGGGCCAATGTGGTTGCGGCAATCCTGACACCGATACGGATGGTGACGGCACCGCCAACTGCAACGACGGTTGCCCGAATGATGCGCAAAAGATTGCACCGGGCATCTGCGGATGCGGTGTCGCCGAAGCGGACTCCGATGGCGACGGCACGGCGGATTGCAACGATGGTTGCCCCGCTGACGCGTTAAAGACGGCCCCAGGGATCTGCGGGTGCGGCAACTCCGACACCGCTGATACGGACAGTGACGGTACCGTTGATTGTCTCGACGGCTGCCCCACGGATGCGAACAAGACCGCGCCCGGCACCTGCGGGTGCGGCAACTCCGATTCGGCAGACGCCGACGGTGACGGCACCGTGGATTGTCTCGATGGCTGCCCCGCTGATGCGAACAAGACCGCGCCGGGCACCTGCGGGTGCGGCAACTCCGATGCCACCGATACAGACGCCGACGGCACGGTCGATTGCATTGACGGCTGTCCGAACGATGTGAACAAGGTCGCAGCAGGTGCGTGCGGTTGCGGCATGGCGGAAACGGACACCGATGGCGACGGTACGCCGAATTGCATTGATGGCTGCCCGAACGATGCGAGCAAGGCCGTAGCGGGTGCTTGCGGCTGCGGCGTGGCCGAAACCGACACCGATGGCGACGGCACCTCGGATTGCAACGATGCATGCGACACCGATGCAAGCAAGATGGTGGCGGGTACCTGCGGTTGCGGCACTCCCGAGACCGACACGGACGGCGATGGTGATCCCGATTGCGTGGACAACTGTGATGCCGTGGCCAACGCCAATCAAGCCGATGCAGATGGCGACGGCATGGGCGACGCTTGCGAAGAAAACCCCGCGCCTCTGCCGACCACGAATGCTTGTGCTCAGCAAGGCACGACCTGCGGCATGGGCACGACCGGCTTGTTGCCGCTCGCGTTCATGATGTTCCGATCCATGCGACCGACACGGCGAAATCGACGGAATGTTCGACTTGACAGATCACGAACCATCGAGGCTTCCAAATGCAACCCCTAGCACGATCATGTACGAAAATACAAAGAGGGACATTTTTGCCAAAAGAGGTGATTCGATGTGTGCCGGGCATCCTTCGCGGCCCGCGTCGGCGATTTCTCACTGCTGCTGCCTTGGTCCTGATCGTCACCGCCCCGGCGGCGCGGGCACAGTACACCTATACCAATGTCGTCGACTCCAACGACCCGACCATCAGTGCCTTCGGCGGCACCACCCCATCGATTAACTCGGTCGGCACGCTGGGCTTCTGGGCGTTCCTCGACGTGGGTGGGCAGGGGATCTTTACGGGTAATGGGACAACGACAACAACCATAGCATTGACGACCGGCCTGCCCTACGCCGCCTTCGGCAATGTTTCACCGGCGTCCTTTACTCCAATCACAACCACGGGGGCCTTGGGCTTCCGGGCAGAGCTTGACGCAGGTGGCCACGGTCTTTTCAGGAGCGATGGAACGACGACGACGACCATTGCCTTGGACAGCGGCCCGATCTACAGCTACTTGCAACCTCCCTCGATGAACTCGGCGGGCACGCTGGGATTCATGGCAAGCCTCGATGGGGGCGGAGAGGGACTCTTCACCAGCGATGGGACCACGACAACGACCATCGCTCTGACAAGTGGCCCAATCTTCAAGTAACTGGGGGTAAGTCCCATGATCAACTCGGCGGGCACGCTGGGCTTCTCCGCATACCTCGAAGACGAGGACAGGGGGCTTTTCACCAGCAATGGGACGACGACCACAACCATCGCCCTGAGTAGCGGCCCGTATTTCAGCGGTTTCAATGAACCCTCGATCAACGCGGCGGGAACGCTGGCCTTCACCGCAGGCCTCGACACGGGGGCTGATGGAGTCTTCACTAGTGATGGGACAACAAACACCACCATCGCCCTGAGAGGCCTGATCTATAGTGGGTTCAGCTCCGTGGTGTCGATCAATTCGACAGGCGCGACGGCCTTTCGACCGAACCTCGAAGCGGGTGGCGGCGGGATCTTCGTCGGCAACGGAACGACGACGACCCAGGTGATTAAGACCGGGGACGCACTCTTTGGTTCGACGGTGGTCGGCCTCTCCATGGGCCGGGATGCACTCAATGACGCCGGCCAAGTCGGTTTCTTCTACCAACTCACAGACGGCCGGCACGGCGTCGCCATCGCTACCCCCGCGCCCGGTTGCCAGGTCGACACCGACGGCGACGGCACGGTGGATTGCCAGGACGGTTGCCCGAACGATGCCGGCAAGATCGTCCCGGGCCAGTGCGGTTGCGGTAATCCTGACACCGATACGGATGGGGATGGCACCGCGAACTGCAACGACGGGTGCCCGAATGATGCCACCAAGACGGCACCAGGCAACTGCGGATGCGGCGTCGCCGATGCGGACACCGACGGTGACGGCACGGCAGATTGCAACGATGGTTGCCC
>CAZSBF010000064.1:0-25501 GCA_964605185.1 uncultured Planctomycetaceae bacterium | reverse complement strand
ATGCGATTAACAACATCATGGACCAGGGTGGCGATATCCTGAACCGCGCGGGCGTGGGCAACGACGGAATCCTCGGGACCATGGATGACGTGGATGGCGCGTTTCAGTCCGACACGTTTGAACCCAGCGAGGAAGTCGCCACCGGCATGGAAAAGTGTGATGTCAATACGGCGTTCGCGTTGTCCACGGGTAAGCTGGCCGCCGACATGGCAGCGCCTATGGTGACGGCACGCATTCCTGCTCCGGCGGATGTGGTGGGAGGGCTTGCAACCGTGTCCGTCACGTTTGATGAACCTGTGGCGGGATTAAATGCGGGCGATCTCACCGTGAACGGCTCGGCCGCGACGACGCTGACGGGAACTGGTGCAGGCCCATTCGTGTTCGGCGGATTCCCGACGCCGGCGGACGGAATGGTGACCATCGAACTCGACGCTGGGATTACCGACCTGTCTGGCAACGCGTTCACGATGATCTCGTGGACCGTGGAAAAGCACGATTGCAATGTCAACGGACAGCTTGACGCGACTGATATTTCGCTGGGCATCAGCAAGGATTGTCCAGCCAATGGCATTCCCGATGAGTGTGAAGGAGGAGCGCTCATCGCAATCGTCGGTGCTGATCAGACATTTGTGCTTGGCCAATCGGTGACAATCCCCGCGACCGTTGCCACCGGCGGCACGCAGCCCTACTCGTTTGCGTGGATGCTCACCGGCCCTTCGGGCACGCTGAATTCGACTGATGCCGTGCCGGCATTCACACCGAGTGCGGCGGGGGTGCACACGCTGACCGTACAAGTCACGGATTCCGCATCGTGTGTCACAACCGATTCGGCGAGCATTCAGGTGACAGCGCCTGTCAATCAGGATGGAGACGGCGACGGCAACGGTGATGGCGGCGGCGGTGGAGGAGTTGCGGCACCGCCATGCGGTACTTGCGGCTCCGGCGCGATGACCACAGTGGCAGTCGTCCTGATGGTGGGTAGGGGATTGGTCAGGCGAAGATCGCGTCGATATTGACGAACGCACGGACGAATAAGGCTCTGCGGCTACTTACCGGAAAGAATAGCAATGAACGCGGGGATGTCTGCACCCGACAACGCGCCATCCTCGTTGGCGTCGGCGTTTGCCGAATCGCACGTTGGAAACGCAGCGTTATAAGCGAAGACGTCAATCAGCGCGAGGGCGAAGGGCTCGACGTCAAGTTCATCAACGGCCCCGTCACAATCCATGTCGCCGATCGACGATGGGAACACGTAAACCGATTGCGTCGTCGAGAGGCAGTCGGCGTCCTCAACAACCAACTGAATCTCATAGAAGAGGACGCCAAGCCCGTGACCGCCAGACTCGAGTGTGGTCGTCGATGTGCAGTTAAAGTCGTACGGCTCGGGGTGCAGGTGTTCATTGTGATGAAGAATGGTCTGCCAACGGCAGGTGAGTTGGCCGGACGTGTGTTCGGCATCGTTGATCGTCGCAGTAAGCGGCACCACGGTGGAGTGACCGGGCGGCAGCGTCATACCGTCGACCGGACTGGTGATCTGCACGGACGGGGGTGTGTTGTTCAGGGCGACTTGGAAGGTCGCTGTCGAATTGGCGTTAAACGGATCGGTCACGGTAAGCGAGCCTTGAACACACCGTGGTGCCGAAGGATTGGCCGGAGGGCCGAAAACGCGAAGTTCGCCGACGCTGATGAAATTCGCCGACCCGCCCGGGTTGCCGTTGAGTCGCACGCCCTGCGTGTTGGTGGCGTTGAACGTTATAAAGTACGCCTCGTAGTTGACACCGTTGTTCCCCGCATAGACCGGCGTCACGGTGATGCCCGTTGCCGCCTGCCAACTGCCGTTGAGGACCTGCACGGTGAAGTTCTCGTAATAGCCGCCATCGGAAAAATGTTTGCCCTCTTGGAAGAGCAGTGCTGAGATGGGCCGGCTTGTTGGGAACGTATAGCCGATCCAGTCGATTGTTCCCTGGTCGCCGCCATGATAGGTGTCGAATTGGCGGGCGCTATCGGTGCTGCCGACGGGCGGATAATCGAGATCACGGATGATCTCGGGATTGTGATTCCCGCCGCCGGTTGGACCGGGTGGGCTCAGGCTGAAAACACGGGCAACAATGGTGCCCTGGGCTGTGAAGTCGTCCAACATGCGATAGGTGTGAACCGGCGATGCCGCCGTCGATGGTGGCGTGTTGTCACCGAAACTCCAGAAATAAGTGAGAGGCTGGCCCTCTGGGTCGGAAGAGCTGGTGCCGTCCAATTGCACCGTCACCGGTGCCGGACCATACGCCGGAGCGAGCTGGACGCCTGCGGTCGGCGCGGTGTTGCTTGCATATACGAGTCGGTTAACGACGGCCTGACCGCTCGCGTTGAAATTGATGAAATACACGGACCCGTCAGTCGGATGTTGCGCGAAGCCGACAATGGCGCCGGTGTTATTTGTCGCAAAGTCGCCAACGGCGGTTGGGGTGTCGGCTCCGTTTACCGTAAACGTGCGAATCCAGCCGTTATCGAAGTCGCCGCAAAAGAGCGTGTTCTGGTACTGCGCCGGAAACATGCCTCCTGTGTACCACAGACCCGCGATAGCGCACCGGCCGCCGAACTGCGGGCCGGAAACGGGCGCACCGGGCGCGCCAATGTTGATTTCGGCGGCGTTGTTGCCGGAGAAGATGCCCGTGCGCGCCGGGCCGGTGCTGTGGAACCACTCAATCGCGGGCCGCCGGTGTACGAAGTGCGGCGTCGTGGACGGAATTTGTTGCGCAGGATCGCAGGGGTTGGGAAAGGTGGGCGCGAGTGTGTCCTGAATTAGAAGATTCTGAAATCGGAAATATGGCTCCGTGCAAAGGCCCTGGCCGGGTGGTGTGGTGTTGAAAAGCGGGTTTGGCGCATCTTGATTGTTGGTCACCGTCAGGGGGTAATTGGGCGAAGCGGTCAATCCTTCATAGAGCGGCCAGCCGAAATTCTGCGCGGGCCCGGTGCAGATGCTGATTTCCTCCCATGCATTCCAGCCTACGTCGCCAATGAAGAGTGTGCCGGGGTCGCCGGCCGCGGGATTGGCATTGCCGGTTCCCGGGCGAAGACAAACTCGAAACGGGTTCCGCAGACCCAATGCCCAAACTCGCGAGCGCGCGGCACGTGGAACGAAAGAGTCGTAGTACGGATTCGAAGGCACACCGTCGCCCGTGTTCGGGTCGAGGCGAAGTATTTTCCCACTAAGGCAATTCACCAACTGGGCGCGAAATGCGCCGACATCCATTGTTGCGGTGATGATCCCATCAACAAGGGCCGTATTGCTGCTGCCGACCATCGGCCCGCCGGCGTCCATGGTCACGTAGCTTGCGCCGTCGCCGCAGGAAACGAGCAGCGTGCCATCTTCTCCGAAGACGAGGCTTCCGACGCCGTGCGATTGATGGCAGATTGGAATGCCGGTGGAGATGGATTCGCCGAGCAGAATGGTGCGCGAGGAATAATCGACGCTGTGAAACCCATCCCCGACGTTGCACGTGTACCGCGTGATGCGACCGATGGTGTCGTGGAAATCGGTGCTGGTCGTCGGGTTGTATTGCGGCGTTCCAAAGTATGCGAGGTGGTGGTAATCGACCACGTACATTAAATACACGCGGCCATTGCCGAGGAAGTTCGGATCAATGGCAAACCCGAGCAGCCCGTGGTCGCGCCAGTTGCCGACCTCTTCGCTGATGTCGATCAGCGGCGTCGCCGCCTTGACGCCGTTTTCCACGAGCCAGACACGACCGGCCTTTTCCCAGACGAAGAGCCGTCCGTCCGGTGCAAAGGTCAGCCCCGTGGCTTGATCCCATGTCGCGGCCAGTGGCGTGCTTGCGAAGTTCGGCGGGAATGCAGCGTGCGCCAAAGCGGGTATGAGGAACGGAACGATTGTCGACATCGAAACAAGTGTCCGAAAAACGTCCCGCATGGCCTATGGCTCACAGATGAAACAGCAGGCCGACCCCACGTCGGCACGGTGATGGCGAGTGACCGTATCATACCATGATCGGTCGGCGATCGGTTCGCGTGGGCGTTTGATTTGCGGCACTCCGTCCAGTAATCGATAGCTGAGTCGATTGCCGCAAGTATGAAGATTGCATTGGGATGCGGGGAACGATGCCACCCGTGGCAGGAGCGTAGTCGTGAAAGACGGTCTGGTCCCCGGTACACAGAAGGAAGTGAGCTACGTCGTCACGCCGGAGATGTGTCCGGCGTTTGACGGCGAGATCGTGCACCAGGTCTGTTCGACCTGGGAGATCGTGCATTACATGGAGCTGGCCGGGCGGATGGTGCTGCTCGATTTTCTGGAGGCGCACGAAGAGGGCGTCGGTAGCCACGCAAGCTGCGACCACATGGGCCCGGCGCCGGTCGGATCGACGGTTCGCGTGGTGGCGACGGCGACGGACGTGAGCGAGCGGGAGCTGTCCTGCGACTGCGTGGCGTTCCGGGGTGATCGGATGGTCGCGGCGGGCAAGACGGTTCAGAAGGTCTTTCCACGCGAGGTGTTGGAGCGGATACTAAGGAAGGCGTAGGGTCCGCCGTGCGGGCCGATTTGCAAACAAAATGGTCTGCACCACGGACCCAATGATTGGAGATTCATCATGGTCAAACTCGTTGCCGTCTATCGCACGCCGGAAGACCCGGCCGCCTTCGACAAGCATTACTTTGAAACGCACGTCCCGCTTGCCAAGAAGATGCCGGGGCTGATCAAATGCGAAGTGGAAAAGGTGATCGGTTCCCCGATGCCCAACGCCGAGACGCCGTACCTCGCGGCGCACATGTACTTCAAGGACATGGACGCGCTGAAGGCGGCGATGGCCAGCCCGGAAGGCAAGGCCTCGGCGAAGGATCTGATGGGCTTCGCGGGGAAGTATGTGCGGATGCATTTTACGGAAGTGGTGGAAGGGTAAACCGTGAGCAATTACGACGGCCTTCACGCCGATGACTTCGGCTTCAAAACAATCACCTACACCAAGCGCGATCTTCGCGCCACGGTCACCTTCAATCGCCCCGAGGTGCATAACGCCGTCAATGGCGACATGCTCGTCGAACTTTGCGCCGCGTTTCAGGATGCCGCGTGGGACGACGACGTGCGCGTCATCATCCTGACCGGCGCGGGCGACAAAGCCTTTTGCACCGGGGCCGACGTGAAAGAGCAAGCCACGGAGTTCGTCGGCAAGCCCAACAAATACTGGAAGTGGATGGGCCTGTTTATCGAGGCCCATGAGAAGCTGCGCAACATCGGCAAGCCCACCATCGCCCGACTCAACGGCATGGTCGTCGGCGGCGGCAACGAGTTCAACATGTCCTGCGACCTCGCCATCGCGGCGGACGACATCATCATCAAGCAGGTCGGCGCGGCCCGCGGCAGCGTCGCAGCGGCCGGGGCGACGCAGTTCCTACCGCTCATCGTCGGCGACCGCCGGGCGCGGGAGATTCTCTTCCTCTGCGAAGACATCCCGGCGAAGAAGGCGTTGGAATGGGGCCTCGTGAATCAGGTCGTGCCCCGCGGCCAACTCGACAAAGCGGTGGACGAGATGGCCGCGAAGCTGATCGACAAACTGCCGGTCTGCCTGCGCTATGCCAAGGAGCAACTCAACTTCTGGCGCAACTTGTCATGGCACCAGACCATCGGCCACGCCAAAGAGTTCCTCGCGCTGAACAACCTCTCGCCCGAAGTCGCCGAAGGAATGAAGGCCTTCGTCGAGAAGCGGCCAGTGGATTACAAGAAGGCGCGGGAGGCGATGGAGTAAAGGCTGAGACGGATTCGATGTGCGGTAAGTCGTTGTCGCGATCGCTTTCAGCAGATCATCGTCCAAGACACACCATCATCACTGCGGAAGCCGTATTCGCTGACGGCGATTGAATTGCTGAACACGCGTCGCCATTTGCTCGGCGAGTTGCGTTTGCCCCGCGGCGCGGGCGATCTGCTCGGCGCGTTGGGCCGCCTGGACGGCCTCGTTAAATCTCTCGACTTCGGCATAGGCAATGGCCAGTGCTTCAAGGGCCGGCGGCGACTGAGATCGCCCACGATCAGTAATCCGCTCGGCGAGTCGGACGGCTTCCGGACCGTCGCGTTGCGCTGCGTTCGGCGCGGCTGCCAACAGCCAAATCAACCTGACGGCGATCGACTCGTGATCTGGATGCAGCGTGATGCCTTCCCGCAGTATTGCCAAGGCGTCGGAATATCGACGTTGTACCGTTAATGCCAGACCAAGGTCATGCAAGACATCCGGATGGCCGGGGACAGCCGAACGCAGCCGCTGATACACCTCCATCGCTGAAACGTAGTCTTCCCGTTGCAGGTAGATCTTCGCGAGGTTCCGGCCGGCCATCACCGCCCGGGGATTTACTTCAAGGGCAATTCGCAGCTGGTCCATGGCCTCGTCGATTCGCCCTTCCATCTGCAGGATGGCGGCAAGCGTCGTTCGTGCAGGTTCGCGCGTTGGATCGGCGTCCAGGACTTGGCGCGCTTCTTCAGCAGCCTGTTGGTATTGACCGCGCTCAGCGAAGAGCAGTGCACTTTGTTCGCGGGCGTCGATGGGATGCGAGGAAAACCTCAGTGCGGCCTGAAACTGAGCCAAGGCCTCATCGGTCCTGCCCTGGCGATACAAGGCGATTCCCTGAATCACACACCATTCAGCGCCAACTGCAATCCGGTCCGTCCATGCGCGAAGCAATGGTATCGTCCGTTGAACGGGACCCCACGTCGCCCATGCAAAACATGTGGTCAGGGCCAATGTCGTGCCGAAGCGCCACCGCGCGCGGTTGGTGTCTCGATCAGGCATGCGAGTTTGCCGTCGTAAGATCAGCAGGCCGACAAGTCCACAGGCGATGAGATACCCTTGACCGCTGAACAACGGCAGAAAGAGTCGCACGGGAGCGGCCAGAAACATTTGCATCGATTCAGAAAAACTCTCGTGCGGATCCCGGAAGTGAAAATGAAGCAGCGATTGATAAACCCCGGTCGCGATGACAAAGAGCGGCGTGAGAAGAGGATCGCGCGCCGGGGGAGGCCTTCGCAAGGCCCGGGCTCGTTGCATGGCGACGTGCTCATGAACGAGCACGAATGCAACGGGAACGGATTGGAGAATGAAGTACGCCACGCTGGGCAACGGCGTCCAACCCCAAAAGACAATGTGAACGGCGGCGCTCATTAGAAACGTCGCCAGGCAGGCCACGATTAACGCTGCAGCTTGTTGCCCTGCGCGATTGGGATTTCCCATGGCCCGCACGACCGGGTAGAAGCAGAGGTTCACAAGGGCCTGGCGGAAGAACACATTCCATCGAACCCACAGCTCCTTCATATTTCGGGCCAGGAGAGGATTACGGAAAGCGGGCTCGAGGTTCCAGCCAAACATGCGACTCCATGCTGTACCAAGGTCGAAGTTCAGACTCATCGCCAGATAGCCCAGAACATACGGAGAACAGGTTTCGAGCCAAAGATGCAAGGTCTGGGCCGTTTCGACCGCGTGGCCATCGGCCTCATGTTGACGAGACGCCAGGATCAGGCGATGCAATCCGATGATCACGAGGCATTTCAACCCGGCCAGAGCGGTGATTTCCAGCCCGCGCAGGCGAACGGTAACGTTCTCCGGTCCGACGACACTTCGTGTGAATTCGACAAAGCTCATCACCACGAGCTTTACCGTGAACGGGTAGAAGAACATGAAGATGAGGAACTCGCCGATGCGGTGGCCGGTGATCGCGCGTCGAATGGCCGGTCCTTCTGCAACGAAGTAAATCAGGCGGAGGATCATGGCCCCCCAGCCGAAGGCATAGATCCCTTTCACCGGTGTCCAAGGTTCTCCAAAACCGGAAAACGCCGTCCAACCCGCCGCAACAAAAACCCCGATGAGTGGTGCGAGCAGACCGATGCGCGGCACCGTCGAGAGATTCGGACGAAGGACGATGTAATAAACGCCGGCTGCGCTGAGAATCGCTGAGATTGATGTGATTGGCGACGTCAGCGCGAGTTGCCACAAGACACTCGCGACGGCCAAGACGTGCGTTCTACGCCCCGACGGAACAAGTTGAATCGCTCCGAGCAGTACGGCGAGCAACACAATCGAGACGTCATGCATGACGATCTCGGTGTAGCCCAGGCCGTGCTTCATGGCCGCAATCAGCAAAGCAGACATGATGCCAATGCCGATGGTGGCCAATACTCGCGATGTATTCGATGCGCTAATGCGCGTGGCCACCGGCTGGCGAAGACTGTAGTCCCACCACGTTGAAAATGACTTTTCCGCCAAGATCATGTCAGGGTAGTGCTCCTCGCCCGGCGTTTATCTTACGCGATGGCGCGATGAGTCCCAACGAAACCTTGACATGCGTCCATAGGCTCGGGTAATGATGAACGATAGCGCGGTAATCGTCGCTCAATCGAAGTGCGGAAGGGAATCGAATGCTCGTGCATGACTTCTTGACGGCCTCGGCCGGGCTCCGGCCCGACTCCCCGGCGATCCGGCAGGGCGACGACTTCCGCACGTACCGGCAGCTTGCCGCGGCCGCCGATGCAGTGGCGGCGTGGCTCGTACAGAACGGCCTTAAGCCCGGAGAGCGCGTCGCGACCCTTTTTGAGAAGTCCATCGCCAATGTCGCGGCGATGTACGGCGTGTGGCGCGCGGGGGGTGTGCTGGTCAATCTCAATGATAAATTGCCCACCATCATGCTGGCGTTGGTCCTGCGTGATTGCCGGCCACGGTTTCTCTTGGGGGCATCGAAATCCCTGAAACATATTGTCGCAACAAATGAGACCTTGCCGCCGACGCTTGAAGCGTTTGTTACGCTTGACGAGGCACTGACGGAATCGATACACCCCCGAATCAAGACGAAATTTCTGAACTGGCGCAGCGAAGCGCGATTTGCCGCGGCGACTCCACGGGCCGACCATGACCTGAGCACGATTATCTATACCTCCGGATCAACGGGCCGCCAAAAGGGCGTCATGTGGTCACACAGAAACCTCGTCCATCATGTGAATGGGGTAACGACGTATCTGAACAATACGGCGGACGATCGATTGATTTCGGTGCTGCCACTCTACTTCGGTTACGGCTTGTCACAATTGCTGACGTCGGTTGGTGTCGGCGCCTGCCTGAGCCTCGCTCCGTCGTTTACCTATCCCAACGAGATCGTCGACGTCCTGGAGCGCGACAAGATTACAGGGCTTGCCGGCGTCCCCGCGCATTTCGAAATGCTTCTGGGGATGACCGAACTGGCATCGCGCGACTTGAGGACGTTGCGGTACTTCACCATCAGCGGAGCCAGATCCTCGGAGACGCTCGTGGGGCGCTTGCGAAAGGCCTTTCCCAACGTGCGACTCTACTTGATGTTCGGCCAAACCGAATCCACGATTCGCATTTCCTACCTTGATCCAATCGAAGTCGACCATCGTCCCACGTCGATCGGCAAGCCCATGCCTCAAGTGCAAGTTTTCGTACTCGATGAGCACGGTCGCCTTGCGCCCGATGGCGAGGTGGGCGAGCTGGTTTGTCAGGGTGCGAATGTAATGCTCGGCTATTGGGACGATCCCGAACTGACGGCGCGCGTCTTGCGGCCGCATCCGCTGCCGGAGTGGGCTCGGGATGGCGAGGCGGTTCTTTATACCGGTGATATGGCGCGCCGTGATGCGGAGGGGTTTCTTTACTTCATGGGGCGCAAGGATGAGATGATCAAGGTCGGTGCCCACCGCGTCTTTCCCGCCGAGGTGGCGGCGGTACTGGCAGAGTGTGAAGGCGTTGTGGAGGTCGCGGTAACGGCGGACCCAGACACGGTGCTGGGGGAGGTCGTCGTGGCGCATGTTGTCATGAAAACAGGGGGCGATCAGGCGCCGCGTCCGCTTCTCGCCTATTGCCGATCGCGACTTCCGGATTACATGATCCCCCGTCGGATTTACTTTCACGATGAATTGCCCAAGACAGCAACCGGTAAGATACGGATCGCCGATCTCCGAGCCGGCTTAATCGGCCAAAAGGATTGCCCGTGAGTCATTCCGCCGCCGACGATATCCGTGTGTACATCAATGACCGCTTTGTTTTCAATTCGGACCCGGCGGAGATTCCATTGAATGCGGCCCTGTTCGGCTCCGGCTTGCTTGATTCCGCCCACATGGTGGACATCATCGTCTTTCTGGAAGAGCGATTTGGGATTTCCATTCCTTCCACCGACATCACGTCAGACAATTTGGAGACCATTGAGCGGATGGCCCAGTATGTTCAGAGCCGCCAAACCACACCTTCGTAGCCGAGCGATGTGGCGTTTCATCCGTCACGCAATCGTGCGACCCATGCACGAAGAAAATCAGTGAGTTGTCGGGGCATCGGGTGTCGCCGTTAACTTCAATCCGACGATGGACACAATCATCATCGTCAGAAAGAACACGCGCCCAAGGTTCACCGGCTCATTGAGCAACCACACGCCAAGAATCGCCGTGCCGGCTGCTCCGATACCGACCCAGACTGCATAGGCCGTGCCGATTGGCAGCGTCTTCGCCGCGATGGCAAGCAGGTACATACTAATGATGAGGGCGATGGCAGTGAACGTGCTGGGCCAGGGGCGGGTGAAGCCGTTCGTGTATTTCAGGCCGACGGCCCAAGCGGTCTCAAACAGCCCCGCAATAAAGAGAATGATCCATGCCATTTGTAGTACCTTTCGCTCATGCGTTGGCTTGCCGGGCCGTCGTTTTCACCAGCAGCGGCTAGCCGACTGCATTGGACCGTATCCCCGGGTGTCGGATTCAACAAGCCATGCAATCGGCATGGCGGTCGATTATGATCTGAATACTATGAAAAGGACACGTTTCAGCGTCGCAGGAATGCTGCTCCTCACCGGCTGTGGCCATCACTACATGCTGGTCGGCGAATCCGACACCAGCAAGCCGATCTCCGTCAGCATTATGAAATGCGGAAACGGCGATCCTGAAAAACTGTTCTACACGGAGCTGACCGGCAACGACACGGTGTTCATCTGGGACAAGAACGTCGAAGGACAGGATGTGCACGTCGAGGCCTGGTTCGAACTGCGCGATCACCCCGGAAAGCGCACTGTCTATACGCTTCCGCCGGACAAGAAGGTGCGATTGAAACTGGATCGGAAAGATGACGGCGTCGTGGTGGAAGAGACGCGGATCGATGGGAAGAAGCACACGAAGGATTAGGGAGCATTCTTTACGGACACGGCCCGTCGAGCAATGCGCTGACGAAAGCCGAGATGTCCTTCCCGTTAATCTCCGCGTCGCCGTTGAGGTCGGCTCGATTCACATCGCATCCCGGATACGCCGCTCCATACGCCGCCGCATCCAGCATCGCCAGCGCGAACGCCGAAACATCAGTCACATCCCGATCTCCGTCGCAATCCAGATCGCCAACGCACGCCACCGGCATTCGTTCAAACGCCCCAAGGTCGCTGGCCGCGCCGGAAACCGTTCGCGCGATACTCGTTTGGTGTTTCACATATTGCCGAACAATCGCCCCGCCGGGCAGCACGTTCGGATGCAGCGCGATGGCGGCGTTGACGCACGCAGAGCCCGCAGTCAGTGAGAAATCCTGCCCCGCCTCGTTCACGAAACCCGGCGAAGCCCCCGTAATCGAGGTGCCGTCGTTGTTAATCGTGCCCGTCAGCCCGCCGAATGAACTCACATAGCCCGGCTTCAGCCAGTTGCGTTTGAAATCAAGCACGCCGCTGCTATCAAGCAACGCCAGCCCGTTTCCCGCCGTGGTGACGTAAATGATGTTGTCTCGCGCATCGCAATGCTCGACGTTGGTGGAGAGCCGCATGAGCGTCGTGCTGTCGGTGCGCGTGGAAATGATCGTGTTGTGATAAAGGTACAGGAACCCCTTGCGATAGTCGCCGAGTGTCCCGCTGTCGCCGCCATAGTGAATGATCTGCTTGTTCCCCGCGCCGGCCGGCTCGATCAGGATGTTGCCATAAACGTCGGTGCGGGGGTACGCCGGGTCATCGCGGATAAGCGTGCTGTCTTCGGCATCGACAAGGTCAAGCTGCCGATTGCCGCCCTCGATCCAGTTGTAGCGAACGACCATCCCCGCAGAGCGATCCTTGAGATTATTCCCCCCCGCGCCCGAGAGCAGCGGGCCGAAGCGGTTGTATTGATACACGATGCCGATGGCGGCCGTGTAGGTGTTATGCTCAAAGATGCTGCCCGAGTTGCCGTTGGAATGGATGTAATTGCCTTCGATAGCGATGTCGCGCGAGACGTCGTCACCGGCCGAGGAAACAAACAACCCATTGCCGCTGTCCCGAATGATGCAGTCGCGAATGATGATGTGCTCACCCAGTTCGACGTGAATCGCCGCCGCATTCTGCGAATACGTGTGAACGAGATTGTCGTCGCCGGTGTACGTATTCGGCATCCGTGCCCCGCGAACGTCCAGCCCTTCGATCACGATCCACTGCGCGACGGTGTTGTTCGGCGTATTCGATCCGCCCACCTTGATGACCGAGCGGCCCTCGTTCCAAAAGTTGAGCTGCGGCGGCGTCGTTGCGTTCTCACCGTCGATGATCGGCCGCACACCGCCCGGCCCCGGCACGCCGCGTACGCTGATCGGCGACCCCATCGTGCCCTGTCGCCCGATGACCCACTTCTCCCGGTAGGGCGTTGCGCGCCAGTGAATCCAAACCGTGTCGCCCGGCATCAGCGCCGGCCACGGAACGGCCGCAATCGTGGCGAGCGGCTGACCGTCCCCGACGTGAAAGTCAGCAGCGAGGGTGACTGCAGAAGTGAACAAGCTGATGCAAACAATCGCGAAGCGAATAATCCGCCATGTCGTTCTGCAAGAAGTCATGCCGGACATGTTACTCGCCGATCGCCCTCCGATTGCTTACCATATCGCCCCACGCAAACACCAAAACGGAGCGACCCATGTCCACCGACTTCATCCTTTCGCAACTCGACGGCAACGTCATCATCGCCCGGCTCAACCGGCCCGATGCCCTTAACGCCCTGAACATCCCGCTCATGGATCAGCTAATCAATCTCATGGAGACATGGGACACCGACCCGAATGTCCGCTGCATCGTCCTGACCGGCAGCGACAAGGCCTTCGCCGCGGGAGCCGACATCAAGGAAATGGCCGACGCTTCCGTGGTGGACATGTACGAGCGAAACAACCTCCAACGCTGGGAACGCATCAAGCGCGTCCGCAAGCCGATCATCGCGGCCGTCAGCGGCTTCTGCCTCGGCGGCGGCTGCGAGCTGGCCATGCACTGCGACATGATCATCGCCAGCGAATCCGCCAAGTTCGGCCAACCCGAGATCAATCTCGGCGTCATCCCCGGCGCAGGTGGCACACAGCGATTGTCGAAGGTCGTCGGTAAGTACCGCGCGATGGAGCTGATCCTCACAGGCCGCTTCTTCGACGCGCAGGAGGCGATGCGCATCGGCCTTGTCACGCGCGTGCTGCCGGTGGAGACGTACTTACAGGAGTCCATTGCCCTGGCCAAACAGATCGCCGAGAAAAGTCCGATGGCCACGCGCTTCGCCAAGGAGGCCATCCTTCGGGCCTTTGAGACCGGCCTCTCGGACGGTTTGGACTATGAGCGAAAGATGTTCTACGCCCTGTTTGCGACGGAGGACCAGAAAGAAGGCATGAAGGCGTTCGTGGAAAAGCGCAAGGCGAATTACACGGGGAAGTAGTCGAACCGCGTAGGGTGGGTTGTACTTAACCCACCAATCGAATGTGACGCAACGCCACTCGCGGAGCAAATGTTATGGCATACGAAACGCTAAGAATTGACACCGCCGCCGGTGTCCGAACCATCACGCTCAACCGGCCGGACGATCTCAACTCCATTGACGAGAGAGTCACCAGTGAGCTTCAATCCGAACTACGCAACGTGGCGAAAGACAAATCCGTCCGCTGCCTCGTGCTGACTGGCGCGGGTCGCGGCTTCTGCGCCGGGCAGGATCTGAAATCCGTCATGGAGCGAAAAGGCCCCCTCGATTTCACCGAGACATTGCGACGCCGCTACAACCCGATCGTCTCCGCGCTGAAGGCGCTGGAGATTCCCACGATCGCCAGCATCAACGGCGTCGCGGCTGGCGCGGGGTGGAGTTTGGCGCTGGCCTGTGATCTGCGAATCGCCTCGACCAAGGCGAAGTTTGTCAGCGCGTTCAGCAAGATCGGACTGGTCCCTGACAGCGGCATGACATGGACATTGCCGCGATTGGTGGGCCTATCCAAAGCCCTTGAAATCGCCTGGATGGGCGATCCCCTTTCCGCTGAAACGGCGTTACAATTGGGCCTTGTGAATCGCCTGGCCGAGCCGGAGGAACTGGCCAAGGTCACCGCCGAGTGGGCCGCGGCATTGGCCAAAAGCGCGACGCGCGGGCTCGGCCTCACAAAACGCGCGATGTATGCCGCTCTTGGAAATGACCTGGATACCCAACTAGAATACGAGGCACAACTGCAGGGTGTCGCGGGCCGCACAAAAGACTATACCGAAGGTGTGAAAGCCTTCATTGAGAAACGGGCCCCGGAGTTTATTGGTGACTAGTAATCGTTTGTTGGGTGTGATCGGTTCGGGGACCATGGGCGCGGGCATTGCACAATGCGGTGCCGTCGCCGGCTACAAAGTACTGACCTTTGATGTAAAGCCTGAGTTGATTACGCAGGCCTATGCCAAGATCGCCGAGCGGCTCGATGCCGCCGTTGCCAAGGGCAAGATGTCCAAGCTGGAGCGCGATCAGGCCGTTGCCCGATTGCACGTCGGCAAGAGCTACGATGAACTGGCCAACGCCGAAGTCATCATCGAAGCCGCCCCGGAAGATCTTGCACTCAAGAAGAATATCTGGGCCGAGATCGATCGTGTCTGTTCGCCGAAGGTCCTGCGCGGCACGAACACCTCCAGCCTTTCCGTCGCCAAGATCGCTGAGGGGTTGAAGTGCGCCGACCGTCTGCTTGGCATTCACTTTTTCAACCCCGCGCCGGTCATGAAGTTGATCGAACTGGTGCAGGGCCCCGCGACCAGCGATCAGACCATGGTCGAAGGTCGCGCCGTCGCCGCATTCTTGGACAAGACGCCGGTCAAAGTGAAAGACTCTCCCGGCTTCATCGGAAACCGCGTGAATCGCCCCTTCTACCTGCAGGCGTTGCACTTGTTGGAAAAAGGCGAGGCGGATATCCGCGCCATTGACGCAGCTGTGCGAAACGTCGGCGGCTTCAAGATGGGGCCGTTCGAATTGCTCGATCTGATCGGCCTCGATGTGAACCTCAGCGTCACGCAATCCGTGTACGAAGGCTTCGACAAGCCGGATCGCTTCAAGCCCAATTCGATTCAGGAGAAGCTCGTCGCCTCCGGTCGCCTCGGACGAAAGTCGGGTCGCGGTTTTTACGATTACGCCAACGATAACCCGACCCCAGGCTTTGAGACGCCGCTTCGCGACGTGTCAGCATGGAAGCCGGGCAAGGCCCTATCTGATTTCGCCGCCGCCCTCGGCAAGCCCGCCGATCGTGAGGCGTGGCTCTTTGCCCGCATCATCGTCGCCGTCATCAATGAAGCCGGCATAACGGCGGATACCATCGCCCTCCCGCGCGACGTCGATGTCACGATGGAACTCGGCTTCAACTATCCGCAGGGCCCCCTCGGCCTCGCCGATTTCATCGGCCTCCCGATCATTCAGGCGCTCATGGCCGACTTCCATGCCGAGACATCCCAAAGCGAGTTCTACAAGCCGAACGTGCTGCTCAACCGCCTCGTCGCCGACGGGGAATGGGGCGAGCAAACGGCCAAAGGCTTCTTGTATCACGCCCTGTAATGTGATCGCTCGCGGATCACGGCATTGCCTTTCTGCTATCAATATGCTAGCATTGGATGGGCCGGGAGATGAATGCCATGGCGGACATCCTTGTACGTGATCTCGAACCTAAGTTGGTATCGCGGCTCAAGTCGCGAGCCAAGCGGAATGGACGATCGCTTCAAGGCGAGGCGAAATCGATTCTTGAGGCAGCGGCCGGTTATACCATGCCCGAAGCTGCCTCCGCAGCCCGACGCTGGCAGCGCAGTCTGTCGCGCAGGAGATTCGCCGACAGTGCGGCGCTCGTGCGGGAGGACCGGCGACGTTGAGCGACTGGGTCATTGATGCAAGCGTTGCCGCCAAATGGTTTTTTCCGGAATCTCATTCCACGCGCAGCATTGCAATACTCTCACCCCGCAACCTCCTTTTTGCGCCTGACCTTGTCATGCCAGAATTCGGTAACATCGTATGGAAGCGGGCACGCCGCAGTGAGATATCCCCCGACGAGGCGGCTGCGATCATGGCCGATTTCCTGCGTATGCCATTGGTCATCGTCCCTTCGCGTACAGTGTTGAATGTCGCACTCGATCTTGCATTGGCAACGAGGCGCACCGTCTATGACTGTATCTACATAGCCCTGGCCATTGATCGTGGATGCCGAATGCTCACCGGCGACGAGAAGTTGGCGAATGCGCTCCGAGGTGGTCCGTATGCTAAACACGTCAAGTCGCTTGGCGACAGATGAATGCTGGACTGTCCAAGACCAATGAGTCCGGGTTTGCCTCTCTTGCCCTGTGTTCCTATACTCTTCCGCCGACGCCACCCGGCTTCGCCCTACCATGCCCGGCGACCTCACGAACGGGGGTCCCTCTGGAGATGACCAATGCCCGCCGACCTGACCGGCCAGAATGTTCTGATTGCCGATGACGATCCTGAAGTGCTCTCCACGCTGCGCGTCGCGTTCGAGCACGCCGGCGCCAAAGTGGTGACGGCCAACGACGGCAACAAGGCCCTCGATTTCGCCAAGCGCCTCAACCCCGACCTCATCATCCTCGACATGATGATGCCCCGGCGCAGCGGCTTTCTCGTCATGGAGACGCTGAAGCCCAATCACGAGGTCGGCACGAAGCCATTTGTCATCATGATCACGGCAAATGAGGGCAAGCGCCACGAGCTGTATGCCCGACACCTCGGCGTGGATGATTACGTGAGTAAGCCGTTCAGCCTTGAGCGATTGATGGAATCATCGGCGAAGCTGCTCGGCGCCAAATACGTCGACCCCGACGAAGCCCGCACCTAGCAGCGAATTTCAAACTCAATACTTGTGAAACCCGTGGTTCGACTTTCTGCCAAGTCGTCCCGCGTCCACCATTTTCTTCAGCAGCGGACACGGTCGAAACTTCGGGTCGCCCAGGTCGCGGTGCAGCACTTCGAGGATATTCAGGCACACATCCACGCCGATGAAATCTGCCAGCGTCAGCGGGCCCATCGGAAAGTTGCAGCCCTGTTTCATGATCTCATCAATCGTCGTCGCGTCGGCCACACCCTCCATCAATGCGAACGCGGCTTCGTTGATCATCGGCATCAGCACGCGATTGCTCACAAACCCCGGCATGTCGTTGCAGCGGAGCGGGTTCTTGCCCATTCGCTTGGCGAGGGCTTCCACCGTTTCCACCGTCGCGTCATCGGTGGCCAGCCCGCGAATCACTTCGACCAGTGTCATCAGCGGCACGGGGTTGAAGAAGTGCATGCCGATGAACTGCGTCGGCCGATCGGTCGCCGCAGCGAGCTTCGTAATGCTGATGCTGCTGGTGTTGCTGGCCAAAATCGATGCGGCGGGCAGCAACTTCTGAATGTCTTTATAGAGTGAAACCTTGGCTTCGAAGCTTTCGTAGATCGCCTCAATGGCGATGCCGACCTTCGGCCATTCAATCGCGGAAAGATTGCTGACGGTCTTGATCCGCCCCTGCGCCGCCTTCGCAGTATCCGGAGCGAGCTTGCCCTTCTCCGCAAGCTTGGCAAGGCTCTTTTCGATTGCCCCAAGCGCCCCGGCAACCTGTGTGGCATTCGAGTCGTAGACATACGTAGTCAGTCCGGCCGTCGCGGCGACCTGAGCAATGCCGCGACCCATGGTGCCGGAACCGATGACGACACAAGATTCGATGGACATGTTGAATTCCTTCGTGATTTGTCAGAAGGGTGCATTGTAATGAAGCGGTAGTCGTTGCGAAACCGGGGAGCGCCGTTGCAGCGCTCCCTTTTCGAGTGAATCGGTCTAACGTGGCGAAGAGAGCGTTACGGCCGCTCGATCACCATCGCCACTGCGTTCCCGCCGCCGAGGCACAGCGTGGCCACGCCGCGCTTTAGGTTCATAACTTCGAGTGCGTTAATCAGCGTCACGAGAATGCGGTTGCCACTGCATCCGATCGGGTGTCCCAGCGCGATCGCGCCGCCGAAGACATTCACGCGGTCCGCCGGAATTTCCAACTGCCGAATGCACGCCAGCATCTGCGACGCAAACGCTTCGTTGATCTCAAACAGGTCGATGTCTTTCATCTTCAGGCCCGACTTCTCAACGGCCTGTCGAACGGCACCGACCGGGGCGATGAACAGCTCCTTCGGCGGCACGCCGTAGGTCGTGTGGGCCAGAATGCGGGCGCGAATCGGCCAGCCGCGCTTCTTGGCCTCGTCTTCGCCTGCAAGCAGCGTCATCGCCGCGCCATCGGTCAGGCCCGACGAGTTGCCGGCCGTGACAGTTCCGTCCTTTTCAAACGCAGGCTTGAGTTTCTTCAAATCATCAATGCTGATTTCGTGGCGAATGGACTCATCCGCCGAGAGTACGGTCGGCCCCTTCTTGCCCGGAACCTCGATGGGGACAATGGTCTTCTTGAAATGTGAAGACTGACAAGCTGCCGACGCCTTTTTGTGGCTCTCGAAGGCAAACTGGTCCTGATCCTCGCGGCTGATCTTGTAGGTCCGCGCCGTGTATTCGGCTGCGTTGCCCATCCCCCAGTGCTCGAACGGACAGGTCAGCCCGTCGGCGATCATGGCATCTTCCATGGTCACGTGGCCGAACTTCGTCGCGCCGGTTCTCACACCACGGACGAAGTGTGGAGCGTTGGACATGCTCTCGATGCCGCCGGAGAGGATGATCTTGGCCTGATCGAGGCGGATGTTGTTATCCGCATTCATGGCGGCACGAAGTCCCGAGCCGCAAACTTGATTCACGGTGACAGCGGTGATGGTGTTCGGCAGCCCCGCCTTGAGTGCCACCTGCCGTGCCGGGTTCTGCCCGCATCCGGCCTGAAGCACTTGTCCGATCAAGGCCCAGTCGATGGCGTCAGGAGGACAGTTAATGCTCGAATACGTGGCTTTGGCGACTTGCGCCCCGATGTCGGTCGCCGACAACGAAGAAAGCGACCCCAGGAACTTGCCCATGGGGCTGCGAAGTGCCGCGACGATAACGCTCCGTGACATGGTGATCCTCCCGAAAATGCCGGCTCGACGGCAGGTCGGGCCGAATCCATCGCAGGATGCCTCGGCGGAGGCAATTATGGAATTATAGCCAAGTTGTGCAGTTGCACCAAGGGGCCGCCGGCAGCCTGTTTGCCAAGGGTCGCCCCTTTTGTGCCACTGCTCCCCATTGACCGGGTAAGCCCAAACCCAATTATTCTTAGCCGGAGCCGAACCCTTGGCCTGTTTGCTGGTTAGACTTCCATTAGACCTATGGATGGCTTCTTCGGACTCCCGGGCATTCGCTTCAACCAGCCATGGGCACTGGCCCTGCTGGCCGTTCCGCCACTTGTGGCATTGCTTTCGGCGTCGCGCCTGTCGGGAATTGGTCGCGCTCGGCGTACGGCGGCGATCATCGTCCGCAGCATCGTCATCATCCTGCTGGCCGTTGCCCTTGCCGAGCCGGAGTCCATTCGCAAGACCACGGACCGGATCACGCTGTTCCTCGTCGATGCATCGCAGAGCGTCCCGCGCGCGGTTCAACAACAGGCCCGCGCCTTCCTGAACGAAGCGGCGAAGACCGCGCGCCCCGGAAAAGACCGCATGGGCGTTGTCACGTTCGCGCGCGGCGCTGCAATCGAACAACTGCCCACCGTCTCTCTCGCGGCCACGCCTGACGCCCCGCCCTTGGAGGCCGACGCGACCAGCATCGAATCCGCATTGCGACTCGCCGGCGTCCTCTTCGGGCCGGATGCCTCGCGTCGTATCGTGCTGCTCACCGACGGCAATGAGAACATTGGCACCGCCGACAGTGAGTTGTCGACGCTCACCGCAAACGAGGTTCAGGTCGATGTCGTTCCACTGCGTTACCAGCATGAAAACGAAGTTGCCGTCGATGCCGTGTCATCGCCGACCCACGCCAAGATCGACGAAGCTGCTGAATTACGCACCTCCATCCGCGCAACCCGGCCGACGCGCGGGCGGCTGTTGGTCTATCACAACGATACATTGCTCAAGACAGGCGACGGCGGTCGCGAAGGCATCCCCGTGCAACTGGGCCCCGGCGCGAACCCGGTGCGAATTCCGATTCAATTTCGCACGGCCGGGTTGCATCGTTTCCGGGTCGAATTCGCCCCCGAGGATGGATCGGCCGACGCCCTTGCCGCGAACAACGTCGGCTCCACGGCAACCATCGTTGACGGCCGGGCCAAGGCGTTGCTCGTTGAGAACTCCGCCCTGCTCAGTGCCGCCGACGCCACGTCGAACGACACGCTTGTCGAAGCCTTGAAAGGCGGGGGTGTCGAAGTCGAACGGGTGGATGTCACCGAAGCCTCACTCGATACGGCCAGCCTCGTCAACACGCCCTTGATAATCCTCAGCAATATCTCGGCGATGGACCTGCCCACGCCGACTCAGCAGTCGCTGGTGTCCTATGTGCGAGATATGGCGGGTGGACTCGTGGTGATCGGCGGTGACCAATCCTTCAGCGCCGGCGGATATGGAGGCACCGTCCTCGAAGACGCGCTTCCGGTGAAAACCGATCAGGACAAAATGCTGATGATGAATTCGGCGCTGGTCCTTGTGCTCGACCGCTCCGGTTCGATGTCCGGCGACAAGATCGAAATGGCGAAGAAAGCCGCCGAGGGAACGGCCAAGCTGCTCAGCTCGCAGGATTTCATCGGCGTCGTCTCGTTTGACTCATTCCCGGTCTGGGACGTGCCGATCCAGAGGTGCGGCAACAAGGAGAACGTCCTCAAGCGAATTCGCATGATTCAGCCCGGCGGCGGCACCGACATGTACCCGGCCCTGGCCCAGGCCGGACAGCAGCTTACGACCATCTCCGCATATGCCAAGCGAATCATCGCGCTGACCGACGGCCAATCGGCGCCCGGCGACTTCCTTGGCATTACGAAAACGTTCCTCTCCAAAGGCATCGTGACATCGACTGTCGCGGTCGGAGTCGGTGCCGACACTCAATTACTCGAATCCATCGCCAAGGCCGGCAACGGTCGCTTCTACGTTGCTAACACCGCGAAGCAAATCCCCCGAATCTTCTTCCGCGAAACATCGCTCGTGACGCGCACCGGGGTCTATGAGAAAGCGTTCTCGCCCATCCTTCGCCCGCTCCCCGGTGATGAGCCCATCGCCGGCATCAGCCCGAGTGAAATCCCGCAACTCGAAGGCCACGTCATGACGGCCATGAAGCCCGATGCAACGCTCGCCATCTTTCGGCGCAGCAGCGCTGGCGAGGATCCGATTCTCGCCTATTGGCAATGCGGCCTCGGGCGCAGTGTCGCCTTCACCAGCGGACTGTGGCAGAAGTGGGGGCCAAAGTGGGTGAGCTGGGCAGGCTTCAGCAAATTGTGGACGCAAATCGCCGTCTGGGCCGCGCGACCACAATCCATGCAGGATTGGGCCATCACCACACGCGAGGAAAACGGCGTTGTCCGAGTGATGGTTGAAGCAGATAGCGACCGCGCGATGAACCAATCGCCGCCTGCGATGGAAGCGCGCGTGATCGACCCGATGCAGCGAAGCCGCTCCGTCAGCCTTCGACCCACGGGCATCGGCCGTTTCGAGGGCGAATTCCCCGCCGACGGCACCGGCGATTACCTCGTGCGCGTTGCCCAGCAACAGCGCGACGGCGGCCGCTCCATTGGAATTCTTCAGGCCGTTGTCAGTGTGGCGAACTCGGCCGAAACGAAACAACTCCGATCCGACGAGGCGCGATTGCAGGAGATCGCTCAAAAGGCCGGTGGCCGCGTCGTGGATCTGACAACGCCTGACAAGCTCTTCGAGCCGGGCGACGTGAAGGAGATGCGTACCTTTCAGCCGATCTGGGATGTGTTTTTGAAATGGTCGATCGTGCTGTTCTTGCTGGACGTGGCCGTGCGAAGACTGGCCCTGAGTCCGACGGCAGCCGGCGCGGCGATTCGCAAATGGTGGGCCATGCGCTTCCCCGACCGCGTCGGGGCCGTCCCCCAGGCAACGCTCTCCGCGCTTCGCACAACACGCACGCGTGTCGTGACCGAACGAAATGATCAAATCCGGGAAGCCGGCCCCATTCGCGAAACGCCCCCAACAAGTTTCCCCGCCGCGAACGCTTCGACCGACACGCCGCGCGCTCCGCGAGCCGCCGAGCCAAAGCCCGCGCCAAAGAAACCGCCCGAGCCCGAGGTCGAAGGCACGGATTCGCTATCGCGCCTCAAGCGCCTGAAACGAAAACGCTCCGGCGAGTAGCGTCACAACGAGCCGCACGATTTGAAAAATGCGACGAGCCGCGCTGCGCAAGCAAGCGGTCACTCGCCTATCGAGAAAAGCCCGTGCTTGCGCGTGGGCCTCGTATTGCGTAGTTCCATTATTGGGAAATCGTCCGAGTTTCGCGATTAGATATTGGTAATGCGATCCGGATCGTTGATCAGCGTCTCCGCGATCGTTATCCGCTGCATCTCACTCGTGCCTTCGTAGATCTCGGTGATCTTGGCATCGCGAAGATACCGCTCGACCTCGCCCTCGCGGCAATAGCCCATGCCGCCGAAGACCTGAATCGCCTGATTCGCACAAAAGCTTGCCGTCTCAGCCGCGAAGACTTTCGCCATCGCCGGGATGTGCAGCGAGTGCATTTTCTGATCTTTGCACCAGCAGCCCTTGTAGAGCAGCGCCCGCGACGCCGCGATCCGCACGGCCATGTCCGCGACCTTCCACTGAATCGCCTGAAACTCGGCCAGGCTCTTGCCGAACTGCCGCCGCTGCAACGCATAATCCACGGCCTTATCGTGCGCCGCTTGTGCGATGCCCAGTGCCTGCGCCGCGATGCCGAGCCGGCCGCCGTCAATGGCCGTGAGTGCGATCTTCAAACCCTGCCCGCGCTCGCCGATCAGATTTTCCTTCGGCACGCGGCAGTTCTCGAAGATGAGTTCCGTCGTGCTGCTTCCGCGAATGCCCAGCTTGTCCTCGTGCTTTCCCACGGTCAGGCCGGGCGTGTTCTTTTCAACCAGAATGCAACTCGCGTTTCGACGGTCACCGCTTTCCGTGCGAACGAACAACAGGACGACATCCGCTTCGGAGCCATTCGTCACCCACAATTTGGTGCCGTTGATCACCCACTCATTGCCGACCAACTCGGCCTTGCATTTCATCGCACCAGCATCGGAACCGGAACCCGCTTCACTAAGCGAAAAGCAATTCAGCCATTGCCCGCTCGCCATCTTCGGCAGCCACTTCTTCTTCTGCTCCTCCGTGGCGAACTTCATGATCGGATCATTCACCAGCGAGTTCTGCACGCTGTTAATGACACCGATTGATGCGTCGGCATACGACAATTCTTCCACCACGATGGCCGACGCCAGCGCATCCAGCCCCGCGCCGCCGTATTGTTCCGGCACGCAGATTCCCATGTAGCCCATCTCGCCGAGCTGCTTCACGCAATCAGCGGGGAACTCGCCTTTGATGTCGCGCTCCATCGCACCGGGCGCGACGACGTTGCGGGCAAACTCGCGAATGCTGTCGCGGAGCATCAGGTGCTCTTCGCCCAGTTCGTATCCAAACGGGATGGTGTCCATGACGGCGTCGGCTTTCATATTGTTGCACTCGACGGGGTCGTATTGTTCGTTAGGCGCTTCGCTTCAAAAACTCGGCACGGCTGATCAGCATCCGCTGCACTTCGCTCGATCCCTCGCCAATTTCGCACAGCTTGTTATCCCGCAGAAGCCGCTCGACGCAGACATCCTTGACATAGCCGGCGCCGCCGTGAATCTGAATCGAATCCCAGCCCACCCGGCTGGCCATCTCCGAGGCAAAGAGCTTTGCCATGCTGCTGAGCTGCTTGTCCGGCCGACCGGCGTCATGCGTCGAGGCGGCCTGGCGGACGAGCAATCGCGCCGCCTCCACCTGCGTTTCCATGTCGGCCAGTTTCATCTGAATCGCCTGATGCGACGCCAGCGGCACGCCGAACGAATGTCGCTGCTTGGCATACGACACCGCCTCCTCCAGGCAACCTCGCCCCAACCCAACCGAGAGCGATCCAATTGTGCAGCGCCCGCGATCCAGCACACGGAGCGCATCGATGTATCCCTCATTCAACTCGCCGCAGAGGTTTGCCTCGGGGATTTCGCAGTTTTCGAAACTCACGGGCACCGTATCACTCGCCCGCATTCCCATCTTGTCTTCCGGTTCGCCGACGATCAGCCCCTTGCGGTCGCCTTCGACGAGAAACGCCGAGATCGTTCGCGCCCCGCGCTCCGGCTTGGTTCGGGCTGTCACCACAAAGATGCCGGCGCGCTTGCCGTTCGTAATCCAGAATTTGCGGCCGTTCAGCACCCAGCCGTTCTTCGTGCGTTCGGCGCGAGTTGTCAGCGCCTCGGCATCGGTGCCGCAATCAGGCTCTGATAGACACCATGAGCCGATGACCTCGCCGCTCGCCAGTTTCGGCAGCCACTGTTTTTTCTGCGCCTCGTTCGCAGCAAGGCGAATATGCGTCGTGCAAAGCCCGGCGTGCGCCGCAATGAACAGCGCCGTGCCGCCACACCATCGCGCGATCTCTTCAACAATGACGGTCATCGCCAGAAGTCCCTGACCCGACCCTCCGTATTCCTCGGGAATCGTCGCGCCAAGCAGGCCGATGTCGGCCATCTCCTTGATGATGTTGTCGGGGATCCACTTCTTCTCATCCCATGCTCGCGCATTGGGCGCAATTCGCTCCTTGGCGAATTTTCGCGCTACGTCACGAAAGGCGACGAGTTCCTCGGGCAGGTTGAAATCCATAATGCCGCACTCGCAATGTTGAACAGTTGAGGCGACGGCCCATCGGCGGAGGGACCGAAGAATCGCAGGTTCCCACGATGCCCGGCATTATAAAGCCCGGTCAGGCAGGGTCAAAGGCAGTCGGCAACGCCAAAGGCAGCGATTTGAGAGGGTGCTGGACAAACCGAGCGGCAAATCGAGTAACGACCTACCGACGTTTTCGACGGGATACGTTGCGTCCATGTCCATTGGCGAGCGTGTCAATTGCGGCTACATGGAGGTACGGCACATAGCTGCGCCGATCGGAGCCGGGGTGAGCAATAAACAACTCCGATTTCACAATTGCGATACTGTGTGGATCTCGAATGATGAACGACTCTCCTCCCGACGTGAGAATACGAAAGGGCTGAAACGGATCGCGGTCCAGCAGTTCTCGAATCGTGTTAGAGGCTGACATATCCCAATTATATCATTCGACGGCGCGGCCTTACAACACCGTGTGGCGGCGTGTCGCTTGCCCCATACCAGGTCCACGATTTGCCACCCCTCGCG
>CAZSBF010000063.1:0-25514 GCA_964605185.1 uncultured Planctomycetaceae bacterium | reverse complement strand
ACAGCAAAACACCCTCGAACTAATCGACTCCCAAAACCACGTCAGCCCAGCCGTCATGGCCGCGGCCGGTTCGCTTTTCACTAATAAATATGCCGAAGGATACCCCGGTCGTCGCTACTACGGTGGCTGCGAGAACATGGACACCGTCGAGCGGCTCGCCATTGACCGTGCAAAGTCGCTTTTTGGCTGCGAGCACGTCAACGTTCAGCCGCACTCCGGCAGCCAGGCGAACCAGGCCGTCCTGCTCGCCGCCATGAACCCCGGTTCACAATTCGGCGAGGCCGAACAGCGCGAAAAGGCCCCCGATGCCCCGGTGCGCACCCCCGGCGACATGATCCTCTCATTACACCTCGATCACGGTGGCCACCTGTCGCATGGCAAAAACGTCAACATCAGCGGCAAATGGTTCCGCGTCACGCACTATCGTGTCGACCGCGAGACCGGCCGAATCAACATGGGCGAGGTTCGCGCGCTGGCCAAGGAGTGCAAGCCGAAGCTCATCATCACCGGCGCGTCGGCCTATCCGCGCATCTGGGAGTGGGAAAAGTTCGCCGAGATCGCGAAAGAAGTCGGCGCGCTGCTGATGGCGGATATCGCCCACATCGCCGGAATGGTCGCCGTCGGGTTGCATCCGTCGCCGGTTGCCGTGTCCGATTTTGTTACAACGACGACGCACAAGACCCTTCGCGGGCCGCGCGGCGGCATCACCATGTGCAAGGAAGCATGGGCCAAGAAGATCGACTCCGCCGTGTTCCCCGGGCTGCAAGGCGGACCGCTCATGCACATCATCGCCGCGAAGGCCGCTGCCTTTGGTGAGGCGCTTCGCCCTGACTTCAAGACGTATCAACAGCTTGTCCTCGACAATGCCAAGGCCCTCGCCGAATCGCTCGTTGCCAAGGGGTTGCACCTCGTCTCCGGCGGTACAGATAATCACTTGATGCTCGTCGATCTGCGCAAAGGCTACCCCGCCGTCACCGGCGCGTTGGCCGAGGCATGGCTTGGCCAGGCCGGCATCGTGGTGAACAAGAACATGATCCCCTACGACGAACGCAAGCCGATGGAGACCAGCGGTCTGCGTATCGGCACGCCCGCCCTCTCCACGCGCGGCATGGGCGGCGACGAAATGCGAAAAGTCGCCGGTCTGATTGACCGCGCTCTCGCGTCCGCCGGTGATGCGAATGCCCTCGGCAAGATTCGCGGCGAAGTTCTCGAACTTTGCAAGCAGTTCCCCCTCCACACGCATTAATCCAAAGGCGGATCGCACAATGACCCGGCGCATTCTCGGTGTCTTGGCCGTTCTCATTCCTCTCGCCGCCATCGGGTGTACCGGCAAGGGCACCATTCAACTCGTTTCGCTCAACATGACCGACATCGACCCGCCCGAGGCGAAAGCCTGGAAATTCGATGCCCAACAGAATTGTTGGTGGATCGACTCCAACGGCGAACTGAATGTCTCATTGCTGCATCAGCATAGCAGCCTTCTCGGAGTCTTCGGAAGTTATCACGTCGGCCTGAGCCTTGTCTTCGACGAGCCGCCAGCCGGTCGCGCGAGAAATTACAAGGTCGGCCCGCGCGAGGCACGAGCAACCTTCGCCTCCGCCATGGCCACCATGCGCTTCACGCCATTCGCCGGCATCGTCTCGGTCATCATCGGCAAGGACGGCGTGCTTCGCGGCAGCTATCGAATCTGGTCGACCGTGTCCAACGAAATGAATGTGCTCTCGATCCTTCCGCAGAAAACCGGCAACATCCTGATGTTCGGCACGTTCGAAGCCGTCAAGCACGAAGCGCAGGGAAAGAAACTCCGCGACTTTGTCGAGTCGAATTCGCCGCCCCGTCCCGCTCGAAAGACACCCACCACTCAGACAACAAAGCCGGCCGCGTGACCGTGGCTTCCGCCCATAACGGCGCCTCGATCGCGTCGCCGATAAACACCCCGGCCGCCCGCGCCTGCGTATCCTCGTTTGTCCCCCGACTCTACAAATCGTACGGTTGAATCGGACACCCGGAGAGGAGTCGAACGCGGCTCCCGTTGTTCGGTCACGGAGCCGACGCTGCGATGACGGCACACACATCCAATTCCATCGTTCGTCGCCATTGGCGATGCGTCGTCGCGGCCCCGGCTGCGCTCGCTGCCGTTGCAATTGCCTTGCACGTCGCGAATGTTCGCTCCGCGCGCACCGACTCCGAACGTCAAGGCGTCCGCCTCTTTGCCGAAGCCGCGTCACTCGGCCTTCGCGCATTGGCCCCCGACGATTCAGTCGCCCAACGCCGCTGGTGCGACCAACTCACCGAGTCGCCCGGCGTCCTTGCCGCAAGCCTCTTTGATGGCACCGGCCGACAACTCGCGGCCTCCGGAATCGTCGACCCGTTGGTCCACTCAGTCGCACCCGTCGAGCCCACCACCGAGCTGATCGACATCGCCGACTATTCGCCCCCGCACCGAATCGCCGCGAATCTGCCGCCTCTGTGCCGGGTCGGCGTCACGCTTTCGCGCACGAACAACGATGGTCGCGCGGCGCAGGCGGTGCTCGTGATGTCTCCCGCGCACCTCGCGACCATATCAGGTGATCCGTCGTGGACCTTCATCGGCGGAATCCTTTTCGCGTGGGTCGTCGCAACAGTGGTCATGATTCGTCACACCGGCGCCGCCGTCGCAGGCCCGCTCGCCAATCTTGTCGAGCTGACCTCCGCGGGCTCCCGGTACATCGGCAAGCTTCAGCTCGAGGCCCGCCGCGACGAATGGGGCAAGATCGCCCGCTGTATCGATGACCTCCGCGCGGAAGTGGGCAATGTGCGCGACCACGTCGAACGAATCGAACGCCGCGCCGATCAGCAGATTGCCGAGGAAACGCGCCGCATCGCCCGCGACATCCAGCGGCTCGAACTTCAATCCAGCCTCGACCCGTTGACCAAGCTCATGAACCGCCGTGTCTTCGACGAAAAACTCCCCGCCATCTTCGCCGCCCAGCAAGGCTGCGGATCGGACCTCTCCGTCATCATGATGGACCTCGACCGCTTCAAGAATCTCAACGATACCGCCGGTCATGCCGCGGGCGATGATGTCCTCGAAGTCGCCGGCCAGCTTCTCGCCCAATGCGCCCGCTCGCAGGACGTCGCGATTCGCTACGGCGGCGACGAATTCCTGCTCATTCTCCCCGGTGTCCGCGCTGACGACGCCAACCGCATCGCCGTGCGACTCGTCGCCATGTTCACGCAGCAGGTCAAAGTCATGTTCCCCGGCTCGGGCGTCTCCATGTCGGCAGGTGTCGCCGGCCTTCTCGCGCATCGCCCCGCCACGCCGACTGCCCTTGTCGAGATGGCCGACGAAGCCCTCTACGACGCCAAACGCGCTGGACGGCGCTGCGTGCGGTTGTACGGACGAAAGACCGTCGCCGCGTGAATCACCGGCTTTCCTCGCGTTTTCACCGTGTCGCAATAAATGTGCTGCGCGCTATAATCCACATCCTAGGGTGACGCCCGCCTCGCGTTTTGGTGTCACAGGACTCACGCGAGTATTCATACGTTGATACGCACACTCACTTATTCCATCTCCCTTGCCGCACTCTTCTTCGCGACCGGCTGCGGTTCGTTTGTCGAACGCATCGCCAAGGCCAACGAACAGGGTGAGGCCCGACGCGGTATGACCTTTTACGTCGGCGGCGCCGGCCCCATCGGCAACGTCGGCTCGTGGGACATCCCCCAGGGTCTGGCCGATGGCGGCTACGAGGGCTATGTCGAGGTCTTCACCTGGCAGGGCTGGACGCATGCCGGCGATCAGATGAACCTCGCCCGCAACCGCAGCAAAGGCGCCGAACTCGCCGCCGAAATTAAGTCCTACCGCCGGCGCTTTCCGGGCCAGAAGATCAACATCATCGCCCTCTCCGCCGGGACGGGCATCTCCACGTTTGCATTGGAATACCTCCCCGAGGGCGTCGAAGTCGACAAGGTCATCTTTCTCGGCTGCAGCATGTCGAGCAGCTACGACCTTACCCGCGCCCTTCGTCGCGTCGGCGGCGGCCTCTATTGTCTTAACTCCTTCCGGGACCCCATCCTGAAGAATGTCGTCTGGTACACCGGCACCGTTGACCGAAGCGCCGGTGACGAAGGCATCGCCGGCATGGAAGGCTTCCACCTTCCGCGTCACAAGGGCGCCGACACCGAACGACAGTATGCCAAGGTACGGAACGTGCCGTATCGATCCGACTTCGCCCTCGCCGGTTACGACGGCGGCCACACCGATACCACCAAGCGCGAGTTCATTCGGGAGTACCTCGCCCCCGTCCTCCTGAACGACGAAAAGAAACTCCTCGGCGACAATTACCGCGAGCGCCACGATGAGAACGGTCGCTCACCCGCTCGAACGACCTCCGCTCCAGCGACCGATCGCAAGGAAGCCGTCATCAAAAAACTCGGCCGCGAGGAACCCCTCGACCCCGATACGCGCAGGACCGCCGAACGCTAATCATGGTGTGTTGGTATCATCCTCTAAATGGAGCAGGCGTCGTGGCCTGCCCAGTGGGGCGGGCGTCCCTGCCCGCCAACGCAATCGCTCTTTAACCAAGGCGCATAACCCATGGCCGCCCGAATGAAGGCTTCCGATCGCCGCGAGCAACTGCTCGAGGCCGCCATCGCCTGCTTCGCGGAGTTCGGCTATCAGGGCACGACGACGGCCCGCCTCGCCCGCGCCGCCCACGTCAGCGAGCCCGTCCTCTATCAACACTTCGCCAGCAAGCACGACCTCTTCGTCGCCCTGCTCGAACAAATTGGTAAATATGTCATCCGCGAATGGAAGAAAGCCATCGCCCCCCTGCGCAGCCCGGCCGATCAGCTCCGCGTGCTGCTTCGCCTGAACCCCGCCACCACCAACCCGCGCGGCCAGCATCTCTACCGCATCATCTTCGCCGCCCAATCCGAATACAACGAACCGATGATCCAGGCCGCATTGCGAAAACACTATCAGCAATACGCACAGTTTCTCACCAATGTCATCAAACGCGCCCAGCGTGCCGGCCAGGTCCGCAGCGATGTCTCCGCCGTCGGCCTTGCATGGCAACTCGTCCACGCCGCCATCGGCTTCGCGCTCATCAAACCATTGGCCATCCCCGGCCACGCAACACCCGCAACGGTGGAACAGGCGATAGGATTGTTAATGGAACAACTCGCCGGCGACGTGACAAGCGGTGTGCCGGGCAAACGGTCCAGATAATCTCCGCCCGTCAATCTCCCGTTGATCAAGAATGCGCCCGAATCACAAGGTGCCGCGTACTCAAAGTACGCGGTCGGCGCGAACAGTCCGGACCGTGCGGGTGGTCGGCGGAAATAAACTCGGTAGAAAGGACAGAAGTGGCTGTCCATGGTTGTCAATGAGCTCGCTATAAGCTGTTGCAGCACAAAACACAATGGTCAAGTCAAATCGCCTCGAGCAGAGCATTGCGAGATATTATTCAAATATGCACACAATGAGTAGTTCCGGTTGAATTGTGTGTACCACTTCGGTATAATTTGTTGTGGCCTTCAGAATCGGACGATTTGGTCCAGCGGTTGACAATTGTGATATGGAGCGACTTCATGTCTCACTTTGCCCAATTCCATGTATTATCAATCCGATTCGTTGCGCTAGCCGGCTTACTCGTCGGTATTGCAACCGCCGTCAGTTTTGCCGATCCGCCAGCGCAATTCATGGGCCTCGGTGAGTTGCCGAGCGGAACCTTTTTGAGCGGCGCCACTTCGGTTTCAGCAGATGGAAGCACTGTTGTTGGAAGTTCAGTAGTATCTGCTTTACCCCCATCTCCAAGCAATGTGGGCCATGCGTTTCGATGGCAAAGCGGTCCAATGATGGACTTAGGCTGGGGCGATTGCACAGAAGCAACTGGTACGTCGTCGTATGGCGATGTTGTCGTCGGCAAGACCACGTTATGCGGGAGTGCCGAAGCGCGCGGTCTTTATAGAGACCCGAACGGTGTAAATCATGTAATCGATATTGGCAAGTTTACCGAACTGTACGACGTATCTGGAGACGGCGTTACCTCGGTTGGATACTCTGATTTCTCAATCTCTGGCGGCCCCACAAGGGCGCTACGCATGACTTATGATGCGCCCGGTACATTCAGTTATCAAAACTTGGGCACGCTCCCAGGTGCATTGAGTTCGCGTGCCAACGGCATCTCTTTGGACGGAAATACCGTTGTGGGCAGTAGTACTTTTCCCAGCGCACTTCCAAGCGCCTTTCGATGGACAAGCACTGATGGCATGGTAAATCTTGATCCGCTCGGTTCTTCAATATCCAGCACAGCAGTGGCCGCTTCATCGACGGGTCACAGTATCGTTGGTTATCGAAGAACCGCTTCCATGGAACGTGAGGCGTTTCGATGGGATCAACAGTCCGGAATGGTAGGGCTGGGCAGCCTGGCCGTCGCGCCCGGCGGAACTCCTTTTAGCTCCGCCGCTGCAATTGATGGACCTGGATGGTCTATCATCGGCACGACAAATTCAGTCAATGGATACGTAGCCTTTATTTGGGATCCGCTAAATGGGATGCGCCGATTGTCAACAGTCCTCTCCTCGCTCGGTGCGAACCTTACTGGATGGCAGCTCCAGGGTGCGACTGATATATCCTCCGATGGTTCAGTGATCGTCGGTGTTGGAATCAATCCTTCCGGTACGTATGAAGCATGGCGCGCGGTCCTACCCGAACCCGCGGCACTGCCGCTGGTTCTTGTTATGCTTGCACTTGTGCGACGTCGTCGACCGATAGGGACCGCCACCTATTCCTGACGAACTCGACCCTGCCGAACGGGCACAAATAGTTGCCTGTCCTCGCCATCAATCTGTTCCAGTGCGGAATGGCCCGCCATACCACCTGCGCCGGCCATTGAACTAATCGCCCGTCATCTCGCCAAATCTCCAAATCGACGAAATTGGAAACGCCAGCAGCCCGCGCCCGATGGGCACGGACTCGGTGCCTCCATAGAGCAAAACGCCGCGATGGAACCGCCGGCCGGCGGCCTCCTGGAGGTGTTTCAGCCCCTTGAGATCATCCACTGAGATACTGGAACTCGACTTGATCTCGATCCCGATGATTCGGCCTCCCTCACCCTCCAGCACCAAATCGACTTCAGCGCCACCGTGCGTTCGGTAATGAAACAGGCTGGGGTTGGTGCGACTCCACGTGGCAGCTTTCCGCAGTTCGGTGATCACGAAATTCTCCGTGACCGGACCCAGCAGTGTCAGATCCGTGGCAAGTCGTTGGCGATCACTCCTCAAGAGATACAGCAAAAGCCCGGTATCGCTCAAATAGAGCTTGGGCGATTTCACAATTCGCAGCCCCAGGTTGCCGTGCCATGGCGGCAACGACTGGATCAGAAAGGTCAACTCCAACAGCGCCAGATAGCGCTTTAAGGTCGACTGGGCAATCTGCACGCTTCGGGAAATGTCGGCATAATTTAGAAGGCCGCCGGTTCTGCTGGCAATCAGCGCAAGTAAGTTCGGCAAAGCGGTTAGCCCTTCGATGTTGGCCAGGTCCCGGACGTCGCGTTGCAGAATTGTTTCGAGATAGGATGCAAACCAGCTGCGCCGCCGGGCATCCTCATGCCGCTTGATCATCTCCGGGTATCCACCTCGCGCAATCCGATCGGCCAGGGATGCTCCTTTTTTCGGCACCGCGATCAGCCGGGGTGACCTCGCCGCGAAAAGCACGTCAATGAAGTTCTCCCGTCTGCCCTCGATCTCGCCTTGAGAAAGAGGCCACAGCGTATGGATCTCCATTCTGCCCGTCAGCGATTCGGAAAGGCGCGGTACCTGAAGTATGTTGGCCGACCCCGTGAGCAGAAACCTGCCCGCCCTGCGATCACGATCGACCGATGCCTTAATGGCAAGGGCCAGCGAAGGAACACGCTGCACCTCATCGATGACCACCGGGCCTTCGAGCCCTTCGACAAAACCATGTGGATCCGATTCCGCGGCGCCTCGCACCGCAGGGTCATCGAGCGTCAGATAGCGCGCCGGGTGGTCGGCCTGCGCAATCTCACGTACCAGTGTCGTTTTACCGGTCTGGCGGGCTCCGTGCAGGAGGACGACGGGCGTGTCCGCCAGGGCGGCGAGAAGGCCGGGGGTAATGTGGCGCCGAAGCATGGTTGAATATTAGCCATTTGATGGTTGATTTTCAACCACTGAGTGACGGCCTCACCGTGATAATGTGGTATATCAAGCGGCGCATTGTTTTGTCGGACCGTCACCTGTCAATGAAGGCAGCATCCGAGCCAGCCGCTCGATCCTACCTCCCACGCATTGTGGGTGGCATGGGTCGAATCCGTCGATTCGTGCAATTCGCCGACGATCCGGGATTGCCGGGGCCACCCCGGCGGCTACGAAACATGGAACCTTGTTCCCTCGTCGAATACCCGCGTGAAAAGATCGGCGCCGACCGTTGTGCGATTGTCCGCGGCAACTCTCGATCCCCCCAACACTTAGCGGCTCAGAAAAAAACTGAAATTCCGCTTGCCTCCGCCGCCGACCATGCTATATTAGTTAGGTATCTGTTAGGATTCTCTCGAAGGGACGTCCGACCGTGGTGAGCCGACAAACAATCCGATCTATTCCACCGTCAATCGCGCAAGACCCCATCCTGCGCCTCCAGACCCAAGACTCGGGTCTCAAGACTCCGCCGCTGCCGCAAACGCTTTTCGTCTTTTTTCGGGCACCAACCCGGAATTTCGGCTTTTTTCGGGGGGAGGTGCTTTTTTCTTGCTCAATGGAACGTGGTGAAATGCACAACGCAAACCAAAGGCTTGCTGCGCAGCCGAGTTTCAACTGATCGGTGTGTCGGCGGTTTGGCGTTTCGACGTTTTGGAGTCTTGGCGTTTCGACTTTTCGGCGTTTCGCAAGCCCCTACTTCTGCTCACTGGTCGACGAATCAATCTTCCGCGGCGCATCCGGCTTTGTTTCGGTGCTCACCTGGCTGATCTCGTCCGTCGTCTCCTTCAAGCCCTTCTTGAATTCGACGATCCCCCGACCCAGCGAGCGGCCTACTTCGGGCAGGCGCTTGCCGAAGAGCAGGAGCGCCACGGCGCCAATGGCAACCCATTCGAACATGCCGATGTTCTGAATAAACGCGAGCATGGGGGTCGTTGCGATCATCGAAATGCTCCAGGTGCGCCGCTGCGCTTCATTTAGACTATATCGCCGCCCGCCGCGATTGCCCACAGCAATCCACCCGCCACGGCCGCCGGCGGTCGCCCGAACCCGCCATTTCTGCCGATAAACACGCAGTCCCGCGATTATCGGCGACACCACCATGTGCGGCATTGCAGGCATCATCTCCACCGACCCGCTCGGCGAGGCCGACCATGCCGTCCTCCGCGAGATGACCGCGCGCCTCGCCCATCGCGGACCTGACGGCTCCGGCTTTCACCTCGGCCGCCACGCCCTGCTCGGCCACCGGCGACTCGCCGTCATCGACCTGCACGGCGGCGGCCAGCCCATCGCCAACGAACGCGGCACCCTCCACGCCGTCGCCAACGGCGAGTTCTACAACTTTCTCGAACTCCGCGAATTCCTGCAACAGAAGGGCCACCACTTTCGCACGGCCGGGGACAGCGAGTGCCTTGTGCACCTGTTTGAGGAACACGGTGAATCCTGCGTCGAACGCGTAAGCGGCATGTTCGCCTTCGCCCTGTGGGACGACACGACGCGCACCGCACTCCTCGCGCGCGACCGCCTCGGCGTCAAACCGCTTTACTACTACCACGACGGAGCGCGGCTCATCTTCGGCTCCGAGCTGAAGGCCATCCTCGCAGCGCCGCGCATCCCGCGCGAGATCGACCACACCGCCCTCGTCGACTTCCTCACCTTCGGTTACATCCCCTCGCCGAAGACCATCTTCAAGGGCATCTGCAAGTTGCCTCCCGCCACGATGCTGACCTTTCGCGACGGACGCATCGCGATTCGACCATACTGGGACCTCCACGCCGGCGAGCCGCTGCAGGGCAGCACCGAGACCATCGCCGAGCAAATCTGGCACAGCCTCCGCGATGCAACACGCTGTCGCATGGTCGCCGATGTCCCCGTCGGCGCGTTCCTCAGCGCCGGCATCGACTCCGCCGCCGTCGTCGCCGCCATGGCGTCGCTCTCGCGCAGCCCGATCGACAGTGTCACCTGCGGATTTGATGAAGCAAACTTCGACGAGCGCGCAGCCGCCGCTGCAACGGCCTCGAGACTCGGCACGCGCCACCACGAACTCATCGCCTCGATCGATACCGACGACATCGCCGAAACGCTCTGCCGCCATTTCGACGAGCCATTTGCCGACGCCTCGGCGATCCCGACGTATTTCCTCTCGCGCGAGACACGCCGACTCGTCACCGTCGCCCTCTCCGGCGATGGCGGCGACGAAGTGTGTGCCGGCTATCGTCGCTACCGATTCGACGCCGCCGAGCACCGCATACGCCGATTGATTCCCAGCATCATTCGACGCGGACTGCTCGGCCCGCTCGGCGCGATCTACCCGACCGGCCACGCGCTGCCGCGCCCGCTTCGCGCCGGTGCGACGCTTCGCAATTTCGCCGTCGACGACGCCACCGGCCACGGCCAGAGCATCGCCACCCTGGATGCCGCCGACGTCAATCGGTTGCTTGCCAATGCGAAGCCTGCCTACGACCCGCTGCAACGCGTGCGCGAGCTTTACGATCATTGCGACGCCGCCGACCACGTGTCGAAGTGCCAGTATGTTGACATCCGACTCGGGCTCGCCGACGGCATCCTCACGAAAGTCGATCGCGCCAGCATGGCCCACGCATTGGAAGTGCGATCCCCGATGCTTGATTACCAATGGATCGAACTGGCCTGGCGTGTGCCGCCGTCGATGCGTCTCGATCGAGCCACCGGCAAGCGAATCCTCCGACGCATCGTTGAGCGAAGAGTCAACGCCGACGCCGCGCGCCGTCCCAAGACTGGATTCGAAGTGCCGCTCGACGCTTGGTTCCGCGGGCCGCTCGCCGAGCGCTTCCACGACGCCGTGACGTCATCATCGTCACCCTTCAACGAATGGCTCGATCAGTCCGAGGTTAGCCGATTGTGGAACGAGCATCGCTCCGCCCGTCGCAACCACGGCCCGACGCTTTGGAAGATCGTCATGCTCGATGCATGGGCCCGGATGTATCTCCGCGACGCTTCGCCGAGCGCTACGCCGCCGCGCCAGCCAACCGGCTCCCTCACCACGGTGGAGGCCTAGCGTGTATTCCGCGCTCGTACGCCACCTGCTCATCCCCCTTCACGAACGAATCATGGGCCGGCCCACGTTCGCCATGCTCCGCGAGATGGAGCGCAGCCAATGGTGGTCGCGCGACCAACTCGCCGCGTACCAGCAGGAGAAACTCCGCCGCGTTCTCGCGCACGCGCACGCGCGATGCCCCTTCCATCGGGATTGCATTGACGCTGCACGCATCGATCCACGCGCTGCGACGCTGAGTGACCTCGCCCGCCTGCCGCTCCTCACCAAGTCCGACATCGTCGACCATCGCGAGCAACTCATTGATAAATCGGCGCCCGGCCTCCGTGAAGCAACGACTGGCGGCTCCACCGGTGCGCCGTTGGCCTTCGCCACCGATCGCGCCCGCCAAGCCGCCGACCAGGCCGCTCGCGCCCGCAGCCGGCGATGGTTCGGCGTCGATCTCGGTGACCGCGAACTCTACCTATGGGGTTCTCCGATCGAGCACTCCGCCAGCAACTCGTTGAAATCATTTCGCGACCGCCTTACGAACCAGCGCCTGCTTAATGCCTTCCAGCTCACTCCGCAGGCCATGACCCGGTACCTCGCCATCCTTCAACGCTACGATCCGGTTCACATCTTCGGCTACCCCAGCAGCCTCTCGCGCCTCGTGCGCTTCGCGCTCGACACGGGCTGCGCGATCCGCAATCGAAGCCTCCGCGCCGTCTTCACGACCGGCGAACTCCTCGCGCCGGCCGATCGTGCGATCCTTGAAGAACACTTAAACGTCCCCGTCGCCGATGGATATGGCAGTCGCGAAGGCGGATTCATCGCCCACCAGTGCCCCTACGGCGCGTATCACGTCACCATGGAGAGCCTCATCGTCGAGTTGATCGACCCTGCCGGCCAACCCGTGCCGACCGGCGAGATCGGCGAGATTGTTGTCACGCACCTCGACGCACTGGGAATGCCGTTCATCCGCTATCGCACGGGCGATCTCGCGCGCAGCGCACCCAATTCGTGCCCTTGCGGCCGAAAGCTGGATACGCTCAAAATCATGGAAGGTCGGCGCACCGATCTGCTCCGCCGCGCCGACGGCGGTCATGCCCACGCATTATCCGTGATCTACGTCTTGAGAAATGAGCCCGTCGTCGCCGAATTCAAGGTGACCCAGCGGCTTGGCCTCGATCTTGATGTCGAGATCGTTCCTCGTGGGCCGCTCAGCGCCGAACATCAATCGCGGATCCGCAATCTCGTGTCCGGCCAGCTCGGGGGTGCCGCGGTTCGGCTGCACCTCACGGATTCGATTGCTCCCGATCCATCGGGTAAGCACCGGCATGTCGTGAGCGAGGCGCGCTGACCGGCAACGGTTCGTACGTCGGGCCATCAACCAATTGTGAAGTGAGCGTGTCGTCGACCTGCACCACGCTGACCGATCGTCGGAAGTCCTGAGCCCAGCGCAGCGCCACCGCGCCGCCGAACCCGCCAAATCCCGCGAGCAACACGTGTGTCACGTCGATGTGCCGCGTCGGCATCCAGATGTGCAAAGCCTCCAACGCCGCGGCCACGGCGAAGACTGCGGCGACGGTGTATGTGGTCTGGCGCCGCCAAGATGATTGCCATTGGTTGAATGCGACAAACGCCAAGGCCGCCCCCACCGCTCCGAATCGGAGCAGATCGGTGGAGATATTCAGTAAGGCTGTGTTCGCGCGCTGGCCGAGATTCCCAAGGAATGGAACCACGCACCCCCGGACCTCCAGCGCGTCCGACGGGCGAATCGACGAGTCGAAGTCAAACGGCGCAAGGCCGTAGCCCATCGTCACACCACACACAGCGATGACAACAGATGCCGTGACCGGTGTCGGCCACGCGAACGCCATGGACGCCAATCGCCCTTCCGCGGCCCGGCGGCGTTGCGACTGGAGCGCATAACTCCCAATCATCGCACCAACTCCCCAACCAACAATCGCGCACACCAGCGTGGCTGTATCCAACCCATACGAAATCAAGAAAATGCGAATGAGCGTCACCGCTCCCGCGATGCCGACCACGCAAATCCCGGCCGATGCCAACGAACTCGTTGAAGAGATTCCGGCACGGCCAAGCCCCACCACGAGCAGCGCCGCCAATCCGGCGTACAACGCCACGTCGACGCAGCGATCCAGCGCATACTCCCATCGCATCCGCGACAGATGGCCCGACGATCTTCGACCCGCGCGGATGTCTTCTTCCAATTGACCCGGCATTCGATCCCAGCGAGAAATCGGCGACGCATCGCCATTCTGGATTGCGTACTTCACCGATTGTCGAATGTCAGGTGCGATGTCGTACGGTCGCAACTGGACAGCCAGCACGAAGCAGGCAAACGCATAGCCAACGCCCAACCACCAGTTTCGAGCCGCCATTGCGCGCATGCGTTGCACCACGTGGCGCACCGCTCCCTCGCCAACCAGCGCACAGGCCACACCAAGCGCCGCCCCGAGGCTGTTCGAGACGACGTCGATCCAGGATGGGACGCGCAGGAAGTCGTAAATCTGTCCCTGTTCGATCAGGAAGCTCATCACCGCCGCGGCCACCATGCTTAAAAGCGCGGACACCGCGCGTCCCTGCATTCGTCGTCGAACGACAAAGTACAACCCCGCACCCACCGGTCCATAGGCGCCGATGTTGAATACGATGTCGCTGATGCTAATCGGCCGGACATAGAGTCCGAGCCGCGCATCTCCCAGCCCATGACGCCGAACATGGCCGAACTCAAATGGCAGGAAGCAGCAATAGACAATAAGCAGGAGATAGGCCGCCACCAGCATCTCCGGCAGCCGGCGATGCACGGCGTTGATGATCGGTTCCGTCGAAATGGTCGCCGATAATGGCTCGACGTTGGATTCGTATTCGGTCACGATCAGTTCCCCCCGCGCGTGCCGGGCGCTTCCATCAATCGCCATCGCGGGTTCCGTGGGTAGATCGGCCGATCCGTCTGCCACGGGTTGGGCTGTGTTGTCGGTTCAAACCCATCGCGCCGCGCCATGTCCCAGATGGAATAGCGTACGAACTGTCGCAAGTCCGCCTCCGCTCGGAACTCGGCCTCGGAGGTCCATTCCCTCAACTTCTCCTCGTAGTCGTCGTCATCCTCTTCAAGGTCCGCGTCCTTCGGGTCGTCGCGGCGGCACTCTTCGATGGTCACGACCGTGCGATAAACGTTGAGCGGCTTCTCGTGAATGACATCCCAAAGGACTCCGACGTATTCGACTTCGGCCTCGTTCACATGCACGCGAGCATAGATCAGACAGAGGCCGCAGTTCTTTTCCACCGACTTCTTCAGGAACGCGCGATAATGGACACCGCGCGGGTCCAGCCCCGTTGTTCGATGAATAATCACTTCGCGCAGAGCCGGCAAATCATCGAGCAACTGATTCCAGTAAGCCCCACGCTCCACGGACATAGACGCAAGTTGGATCAGGTGAGTGCCCGAGGCCTCCGTCGTCATCGCATCGACCTGAACCACCGCGATCCCGGTGGGGAAACGGCCCATGGTCGGGGTGGCGTCCAGCTCTTTTGTCCCGAACGACGGCAACTGCCCGGCCGTCACGCCGAGATCCTCGGGTGCCACGGAAATCGGCAGCTCGCTGACCGGGGCGGTGTAGGTGCGCGCCTTGGAATGACAACCCGTAAATACGAGTGCGAGTGAGATCGTGAGAATAATGCGCGATAGTGCCATGAGTCGTGCCGACCGGGGCGAGAATCGGTGCGGCCGATCAACTTATCGGGTTACAAACGGGCCGACTTGCGTTACCGGGCCGGCCCAGAATGATCGATGTCACACCATCGGCATTTGATTCGAACGCGCAGTATCTGCGCCTCGCCCGACGAATGGGACGTTCTAAGGACGGTCCCACAGCCGTCCGATACCCCTTATCGAGAAGTACGCCGGAGACAGCTTGTCCACGAACACCCTACTCTCAATCGACCTCGCCACGGCCGCGAGCCTCCCGCCTTCCCGCGTCCCGCCTGCCGCGGTCCGACAGAAGGCACCGGCCTCAGGAAAGACCCTGATCGGCGGTTGCTTGCTCCACCTACCGCGTGGTGCGTGGATGCTCATGGACCTCGCACTGGTCTGCATCGGAACAGTACTGGGCGAGAAGCTTTTCGTATGGTGGTCGGCCGGCAGCATTCTCACGGATTACAACCACTGGCTTGCGAACATTGTCGTCGGCATGGCCATTGTCCTCGCCGGCAGCATCGTCGGTCTCTATGAGCAGACGACCCTTTGGGTGCGCTCACGAATCCTTGCCCGCTGCCTGCTCACCGTCACGCTCGCCATGCTCGGCAGTTGGCTTGTTCTGCACCTCCTTATGTATTCCACGCTCAGTCGGCGCGCCGCGGCGTCCGGCGTCGTCTTCTATCTCATCACCGCTTCCGGGCTGCGCATGCTTGGTCATACGGCCGTTCGAGAAGTAAAGCGCGGTCTGCTTATCATTGGGCAAGGCCCCCTCACCGGCACCATCATTCGCTCCATTCGGCGCGGCGCCGTTAGCGGCTATCGCCTCGTTGGCATTGCCGTCGGCGATCCCCATCACGATCGAGCTGAATCCTCATGCGACATTCCCATCGTCGGCGACATCGCCAATATCGAAGACCTCTGCCATCGCTTTGACGTTGCGGAGGTCGTCGTGGCTGAAGAGGCGTCGCGAAATTCGCACCACCAGCGCGCCGCTCTCGCCTGTCTGCGAATGGGTTGCCGCGTCACCGATGAAACCACGTTCTTCGAATCCACCTTTGGCGAAGTCCCCGTTTCGCACATCTCGCCGAATTGGTTTATCTCCGCCGACCTCAAGGGGCAGTTGCAGGAACATGCCACCGCCAAGCGTATCTTCGATGTCATTGTGTCCGCCGTCGGCCTTGTTGTGGCCGCACCGATCATGCTTCTCGTCGCCCTCGTATTGAAAATGCAGGGACGCGGAAGCCCGCTCTATTCCCAGACCCGTGTCGGCCAGGGCGGGCGACCCTTCACACTCTACAAGTTTCGCACCATGAATGGCGACGCCGAAGCCGGTGGCAGCACCTGGGCCGCGCCGAACGACCCGCGCGTCACGCCGGTTGGACGATTCCTCCGCGTCTCACGCCTCGACGAACTGCCTCAGCTTTGGAATATTCTCAAAGGCGACATGTCACTCGTCGGTCCACGCCCCGAGCGCCCCGAATTCGTCGGCCCCCTCTCGATCCTGATCCCATTTTTTAACGAGCGCCACCTGATCAAACCCGGGCTCACCGGCTGGGCACAAATCAACTATGCCTACGGCGGCTCCATCGCCGACGCCCGCCGCAAGCTGCAACTCGACCTTTATTACGTCAAGCACATGGCCCTCGAACTCGACCTCATTATCCTCCTCCGCACCCTCGGTACCTTCTTTCGCGGATCGCGCTGATCGCCACCTGAATTCGGCCCCCATCATGGTATAATTCGCGGAACGACCGCGCGTCTCCCAGGATCGGTGCGCCTTATGAATCCGTTATCGCTGATGATCGCTTTGGGCCTTCTCTTAAACGGCCAATCTCCGACGCTCGATCCGCGACCCCAACGCGGCGGCGGACGGCTGGATCTGCAACATCCTCCATGTGTACCGGAAGAAACCCTGCGCGCCGTTCAGCGCGCATCCGCGGAAGCGCGCGAGAAACTAGGTCTTGTCGTCGATCCAAACTCGCGCGGAGCGGGCCCGCTGCTCTTTCCGTTCTACCCCATCGGCGGCAATCACGGCAACGACATCTTTCATGGCGGCTTTGTCGACCTCGACCCCACGGCGAACATCAACACCTACGGCTGCCTGCCATTCACCTACGACGGCCACGCCGGCATTGATACACCGCTGCGTAGTTTTGGGGAACAAATCGCGGGGGTCCCGGTCTTCGCAGTTCTCGACGGCATCTGCACCTTCTCCCAGGACGGCTGGCCCGACATGAACACCGGCGGCGGGTTCCAGGGAAACATCGTGGGAATCGCTCCGATCGGTGAGAACCGGGAGATCTGGTACTACCACCTGAAAAACGGAAGCGTCGCCGTTTCGGTGGGGCAGTTCGTCAAGGCCGGCACACAGATTGGCATGGTCGCATCGAGCGGCAACAGCTTTGGGCCACATCTTCACTTCGAAGTCCGCAATCAGCCCGGAGACGTGGTCTACGAACCCTTCGCAGGACCCTGTCGCGCAGGCCCCAGTGGCTTCGCCAATCAACCGCCGCTGATCACCAACTGCTTCTTCGATGATTTCGCCTTCACCCATATCGACCTCACAACGGTTCAACCGCTTCCCTATGCTCAGCCGCGCGAAGGGCAGATCGGCCTCGACGATCCGTACATTCGCTTTTGGGTCAAAGGCCACAATCTGCCGGTCGATGCCACGTGGCGCGTGCGCTTCTACCGCCCGGATAATTCCGTCTCCTCCGACACCGGCTGGTTCTTCTTCAACACGGAAGTCTGGCGCGATTACAACTTCCCATGGGAATACGAAGTGCCGATGACACTCGATGTCACCGGCACATGGCACGTCCGCGTCGACTTCAGCGACGTGCAAATGATCTATGCCCCGCTGGAAGTCAAAACCACGCGAACGCTGAACTACAACCGCCCGCCGCAGCCGATCTCCGTCGCATTCGATCCCCCCGCGCCGACGGCAAACGACGCCGTCTTTGCCCGCGTCGGCACTTCCGTGCTCATCGATGATCTCGACTACGACATGGTGCGCTATCGTTACGTCTGGACGGTCGATGGCAGCACCATCCGCGACGTAACCACAGCCGGCCAAGCCGACGCCGTTCCGCATCACATCGCCTGCCCCGGCTCGACCATTCAATGCACTGTCACTCCCAATGACGGCGTCGCCAACGGCACGCCCGCCATCGCCACGTACACCCTGCCCGGCACGCTTCTGCCCGACCTCAATTGCGACTGCCTCCTCACACTCACCGACGTTCCGCCGTTCGTCGCCGCGCTCCTCCAATCCGGTGGCCCGGCCGCGTGTGTCCCGGCCCGCGCCGACGCCAACCACGACGGCACCATTAACGCCCGCGATATCGCCATCTTTGTCGATAAATTGATCCCCTGACGGTTCCGCCGGGCGGGTTGCCTCGGCGCGAACCGCCTCCTACGATCCGCCGTAATAGGTGGATCATGAACCCACAACCCGTCGGAAAAGTCCTCTCAATCGTCGTTCGTCATGAAAAGCGCGGCCCCGTCACCGAAATCTCAACGGCCCGCGCAACCGTCGACGGTGGCATCGAGGGCGACCACGCCGTCGCACCCAACCGCGGCATCAGCTTCATCTCATCTCAGCAATGGAAGACGACCACAGGCCAGTTGAACGCGGAACTTCCCTGGCACACGCGGCGGGCCAATGTGCTCGTCGATTGCCCAACGCTCGGCCATCTCATCGGCAAGACCGTTCGCCTCGGCGACATCGAAGTGGAAATCACACAGGAAACGCACCCCTGCGATCTGATGGATCAACTACACATGGGCCTGCGCGAAGCGCTGAAGCCCGAGTGCCGCGGCGGCGTGCTGGGTCGAATTCGCAAAGCGGGGGCCTTCACCATCGGCGACACGATGACCATTGTCCAGACTACTTAATAGCTGAAGCGATCGTGCATTGAGCAGTGGCACCTTGATTTATGATAGATTCGCCGACGCGGTGAAACAATTGGGGGCATCGGTGTTGGCGGCAAGTGTTGCAATAGTATAGGTGGCGGTCCCGCTCGAACGATGAGAGTAGGCCATTAGCGTTGGAGCCCAAACAGCCAGTCTCGCAATCCGTATCCGTTGTTGTTGTAGAGACTAACTACTATTACACATATCACCCAATGGATGATAATGATTACCCCAATAACGTGCCTGCCTGACGTTGCATACGCTGTAACGCCACAGATTAGAATTACAAATTGTATGATCAAGAACAGAACGCCATAATAAGCAATTCTGAACATAGAATCTATTGACCTCTCCAGCACGCAGGTCGCAAACAAGATGATGGCGACAACATCAGTCAGACCTAGGGCACTTAGAACCAACGACTTCTTTGCCATTAGTCAATTCCCAAACACGCACGCTTCGGGTAATAAAAAGAAGGAAATAAAAAGGGCATTCAACTTTTTCGGTTCCATCCTCTATCGCGCCGCGCCGCCCTTTACTCATCATCCGCCTTGTCATCCTCTTTGTCGCTCTCGTCTTCATCATCCGCGGATTTGGACGCCTTCGCCTTCTTCTTCTCGTCAGGCTTCTTCGCCTTGTCGTCGTCGTCGTCCTCGTCCTTATCCTTGCTGCCCGCTTCCTTCGCGCGGGCCGTCGCCTTCACCACCTCGCTCGTCGGCAGGATCAACCCGTTGGAAATGTCGCGCCCGATGCCGGTGAACGCCATGCCCTGAAGCTCTTCATCCTCCGGCATCTGCACCACGGAAATACCAATCACCTGCCCGTTTGTCGCAAAGACCGGCAGACCCGGCTCCAAACCGCCCAATCCGCTCGGCACAAACAGATCGCGCGGCTTCTTCGTCTTGCCCGCGATCCGGCCTTCGCCGACCGTCAGGACGCGATCGAAGTACTTGGCCATCTTTCGCAGCGTCATCACCCGCTGGCCGACCTCGGGCGTGGCTGATTTGGTTAAATCAACAAAGACAAACTTTCTGTCGCCCGGTTTCTTGATCTGCACCCATGCAAGGTCCAGCTCGCTGTCGCGCGCCAAGACCTTCGCCTCCAGCCCTTCCGTGTCATCGCCGATGAGCACCTTGATATCCGTCGGCGTCGCGCTGCCGCCGACTTGGCGCATCATCCGCGGCGATCCGAAGCGCGTGTTGCCGCAGAGCACCAGCCCGCCGGCATCGACCATCACCCCGGTGATCTCGGCCTCGCTCTCGCGATTGCCGAACTGCCCCTCCATCTTCAACACGAACTTCACCGTCACAAACGCAGGACCCGCCTCGGCAACGATCTTCGCATACTCGCCGCCATCATCCGCTCGCGACGGCATCGCACTCAAAATCACCGCGACCAGTCCGACGGCCGCGATTTGTTTCTTAATATTCATGAGTCACTCCCTATTTTCCCGCGGCCTTCTTGTCATCACCCGGAAGATTCGGCTTCCACTCCGGCTCCACAAACTGAAATCGCGTCTGCACGCCGCGAAGCACCACGAACACCACGCGCTGCGGCTGCTCCTTGGCAATGGCCTTCATCGCCTTCTTGTAGGACTTGAGGTCCTTGATCTCGTGCTGGTTGATCTTCAGAATCAAATCGTCCGGCTCCAGGCCGCCGAGCCCGGCCCAGCCGGCCGACTCCGCCTGCTCCACCAACACACCGTCAACCTTCTCATCCCACCGATGCTCGTCGCGGTCGAAAAAGGTCAGCTCCCGCACGGTCAGTTCGAAATCCTGATTCCGCGCCCGGCGGGCCTCTTCCGGCGTCAGCCGTGTTCGCTCCAGCGTGACGGTCACCTTCTCCTTCGCATTCCCGCGAAGCACCGTCAACTCCGCCGGCTCGTCGATCTTCAACTTACGCACGGCCCGCGCGAACAACCCCGAGTCCTGCATCCCGCGCGGCCGAAGTTTCTCGCCATTGAGCGATGTAATGATGTCCCCAACCTTCAACTCCGACTTGGCCGCCAGCGTATTCGGATAAATCCGCGTAATGCGGTAACCCAAGTCCTCCGGGTGCCCGAGCTTCTTCGCCAACTTGTCGATGATCGGCTGAGTCGCCACGCCGAGCCACGCCTTGGCCACTTCCCGCGGCGGCGGCTCGTTCTCCTCGGGCTTCGGCTTGAGCAGCGTCAGATGGCTCTTCCCCGCGCGGTCGAATTCGACCAGCACAAATTCCGGCAGCGGCTCCATCGCCATGATCTTCTCATACACCTTGATCATGTCGTGCAGGTCGCCGACCTTCTCATTGTCGATCGACTTGATCACATCGCCCGACGACATCGCCGGTTCGGCCAACTGCGCAGGCCCGCCCGATCGCACGCTTCCCACGTAGGCCCCGTCGCGCGACTCCATGCGATTCTCTCGGAACATCCGCTCCGTGATTTCCTCAACCGTCACCCCCCACGACCGCAGCGATGCCTCATCGCCGCGATCCTTTTCCAGTTTCACCGTCGTGATTTCGGCGTTGGCCGTCTGCCCCTCACGCTGATACGACGCTCGAATCACCGAACCCACCGGCACATCGGCAATCCGCTTCATCAGTGGTGGAATCTCCTCGGGGAATCGCACCGTCACCGCCTGTCCGTCGATGAGCAGCAGCACATCCCCGGCCTTGATCCCCGCCTTGTCGGCCGGTGAATCCTTCACCACCGAATTGACCAGCACGCCCTTGTCATACCCGGTTTTCTCGATCGACTTGAAGCTCACACCAATCCAGCTCCGCGTGATCTCCTTGTTCTTGATCAGCCCGTCGGTCACGAACTTCGCGAGGTTGCTCGGAATCGCGAACCCCATCGAGTTCCCGCCCAGTTCATTCACGCCGACGATCTCGCCGCGCAGATTCACCAACGGGCCGCCGCTGTTGCCCGGGTGAATCAGCGAGTCATGCTGAATCCACCGCGTAAACAGTCCGGTCCGCTGCCCCGCCTCCAACTCCATGTCTTCCGCGTCATCATCGCTGCCCCCGGCAAACACGCGCTCCGTGTTCGACACAATCCCCAACGTCACCGACCGCGACAGCGCCAGCGGCGACCCCATCGCCATGACATAATCACCCACCTGCAAGTCATCCGAGTTACCGAACTTCGCCACCGGCAACGTCGTCGCCGGGCTTTTCAACTCCGCGAGATTCAGCTTGATCACTGCGAGATCGGTCAGCGGATCTTCGCCCACCAGCGTTGCGGATATCTCCTGCTTGTCCGCCAGCGTGACCTTGAACTTCTTGCCCTTGGAGGTGACGTGATAGTTCGTCACCACATGCCCCTCGGCCGAGACGATCGTGCCGCTGCCCACCGACTGGCTCTTGTGTTCCTTGCCGTCGTAATAATTCACCGACACCACGTGGATGTTCACCAGCGCGGGAAACACGCGATCGCGGGCCAGTTCGATCATCTGACGCAGGTCTTCACGAAGCTGATCGACCTTTTTCGTATCCGGCTCCGCGGCGGGCTGTTGCGCCACAAGTCGCGCGGACGCCGCGAACACCACCACCACGCCCATCAACAGCAAAAGCTTCCACGCCGGCATGCGATTCTGCATAACGATCCCTTCAATACGAAGCGGCCATACATCAACAGGGGATATCGCCGCCCCCGTGCGGCGTTCCGACGGCCAGTCTCGCCGATGCTCACCCCGGTCGCAAGTCGCAACAGCAAACCTCCCGTTGATGATGGGAAAGCAAGCCGCGTCTCTTTCCCTCCCCTTGATGAAGGGAAAGCTAGCCGCGCCTTTTTTCCCTCCCCTTGACAAGGGGAGGGCTAGGGTGGGGTCACGATGAAGAAAAATGTCGCCTCGCTGTTCCGCTATCCGACTGATTACTCGCCGCTAAACCCCGCCTCCCCCAACAATGGAACGAACCGCACGCGAAGAAGGTTCGTTTCGATCAGTTGCCCGCCGCGCCGCTCCACCAGCAGCAACCGCTGGTCCCCTTCCTCACCCACCGGCAGCACCATGCGCCCACCGTCGGAAAGCTGCTCGAGCAGCGTCACCGGCACCCTCGGCGCTGCGGCCGTCACCATGATGCGATCGAACGGGCCATACTCAGTCGCGCCCCGTCCGCCATCACCGACGATGAATGTCACATTCGAAACATCCGCGCTCGCTACGCGTTCCCGCGCCGTCTCGCTCAACTCCGCGATGCGCTCCACCGTCACCACCGAGCGCGCCAATCGCGCCAGCACCGCCGTCTGATACCCCGTGCCCGTTCCCACTTCCAACACATGATGCTGCGGGCCGACGCCCAGCCACTCCGTCATGTACGCGACGATGTACGGCTGCGAGATCGTCTGCCCATATCCAACCGCGAGCGCCCGATCCGCATACGCGTCCTCCCAATAAGGCGGCGGCACAAATTCTTCCCGGCAAATCGTGCGCATCGCCTCCAGCACTCGCACGTCGCGGATTCCCCGGGGAACGAGCTGCGTCTCCACCATGACCGCCCGTTCGGCCGAGCGATCCTGCCGTTTTTCTCCCGAACCGACGCCGATCAAAAACGTAGCTCCTTATTGGACCTGACCTTATGAATCGTAGCCGTACCCACGTGAGATTGCATCCACCGAGGCCGATAGAATGGGTATCGCGGAAGCCCCGCCCACCCCGGCGGAAACGGAGTCTCCTGATCGTGCGAAACAGAACCCGACATGCTTGTTTCGCGGCACTGCTGCTCGCGGTCAGCGCCGCCGGCTGTCAGGATCATCAGAATCTCCCCCTCGGTCCTCATGATGCCCAGGATCCGCAATCCTTCGCCGCGCGGTTGTTCTTCGCCGACGCCTGCCGCGATGTCGCCAACAAATCGACCGTCACGCGCGATCTTCTTCGCGCCGTGAACAACGAACGCGCTAAAGCCAAGCTGCAACCGCTTCGCGCCAACGACACCCTCAACCAGCTCGCCGAGTTTTATGCCTGCCGTTTGATCGAGGGCGACTTTTTCGATCACACCGACCCGTTCGACGGCTCCACCGTCGACCGCCGCGCCTCCGACTTCGGCTACCCGTTCATCAAAATCGGCGAGAACCTCGCGGCCGGCCAGCGCGACATCGACCAGACCGTCGCCGAATGGATGAACTCCCCGGGCCACAAGGCCAACATCCTCGACCCGTCATTCACCGAACTCGGCGTCGCCGTCAAAGAAGGCGGCAAGAACAGCCCGTGCTGGGTTCTTGAATTCGGCCGGCCGATCACGGCGGGGGAAGAGACGGCGACGAACAACGTGCCTGTCACGACAACATCAAGCACATCCGCCGCAACGTCCCGCAACTCGGAATAGGGCACCGCGCAACGCCTAATGATCAAGTCCCGTTAGGGACAACTTGATAATAGCCCAGCGATTCATCGCTGGGCCCGGATACCATCCCCACCCCTAGTGCCGTTGGCACGACTGACAGTGCCACCGCACGTATCACGCCACAACGGAGATTCACGTCGTCCGCGCCAACCAGCCAATCGCAATTCCAACTGTACCAAAGATTTGATAAATCTCTTCTCGTGCTTTTCCGCAGTACCTGTGGAAAGTCCCGCAATCGTCGATGTGGTATTCCCTCCTGCAGAATTGGTGCAACGCATGATGCTCGCCGCTCTTGCGTGATTATCGGGGTATGTGGCACGCAAATTGCCCGTGTGTTTGGAAACATACCTGCGTGGTGACGCGGACCAAGCGTCCGGTCGTCACCACGCAACAGGGCATTCGAGTTCGGGCGAATGAGAACGAGGGGTTGAAGCGTGCGCGTGATCGGTGCGCGCGGCGCGCTAATGCGGACCGTGGGCGATGTGCGCCTTTGTTGGACGAGGCGAAGCCCTGTGGTGGGCTATAATAGGAGTAATTGCACTGCTGTGCCTACCGAATCTGTTGGAGAAGTTGCCCAATGAACCTGAATCGTCAAACAGTCGTACTTGCCCTTCTAGTCACGCTGACTGCCGCTCCGGCCGGTGCCGATGTCATCGTCGAGCAACTGCCCATCCTCACTGGTGGTTTTGCCAGCGATACCGATTTCATCGACATGCTCGGCCGCCGACTCTGGCAGCGCGAGGCCGACAACATCCTATTAACACAAGATGCGACGGTACGCCGCATCACGTGGTGGGGCTTCTACGGCGGCTCCGGCACGCCTGCCACACCGCCGCCGGCCACAGAGACCATCCAGATTCGCATCATGGGCGCGCGTGCCGGCGATGGCCTGCCCGATGAGAGCGTCGTTCTGATGGATGAGACCTTTTTCAATCCGAGCCGAATGCCCACCGGGCGGATTATCGGTGTCGGCGGGTCACCGATTGAGCAGCGATTCACCGTGGACCTCACAGCACCCGTTTACTTGCAATCTGGCGTCCGGTGCTGGCTAGAAATCGTCCAATTGGGGGATGTAAACACAATGTTCCGATGGGAGGCCGGGGCAGGAATCTTAACAGGCCAGGCGATCAAGAGCGTATTAGCCAGTGACTGGTTCACTGTTGGCGGTAGTACTGCGTTCAGTCTGTCTGATGTTCCCGAGCCAATGTCCCTGTGGCTTGTATTGTGGCTCGTATTTGCTAGCCGATGCCACAGGATACGTCCGAGGAGGTGATTGTCTATGCCCTCTCCTAGTGATTGCAATAGCTTCTTTGGGATGAATCGGGGTCATTCAACTTTTATTCGTAAATG
>CAZSBF010000062.1:0-25812 GCA_964605185.1 uncultured Planctomycetaceae bacterium | reverse complement strand
CAACCCGTTCGAACGCTCGGTCGAAAAACCCGCCGCGCAGACATCCACGCCATCCCCGGACGGCACGGATGCGCTCGCTGAAATCTCAAATTTCAAATCTGAAATCGCCCGCTCGCACGACGCGACGCTGCGCCCAACCCACCGGTCACACTCGCCTTTTCCCGATTCCCCCGACGACGTCGAATACCAAATCCACTCCGCCCGGCTTGCGCAATTACGCACCAGTCGAATCAGAAGCGACCGTGAGCCGCCCCCTCGTCGCTCGTCACGAAAACCTCGCTCAGTTGTTGCGTGCCTTGCGTCGCTTGTGAATGTGTTGGCGTCCGCTTCCGAGCAGGACCATCGCACCGCCCGCAACGAACATCATCGTTGCCGGTTCCGGCACGCCGTTGATGAACGCCACCGAGAGTCCAAGCTCGAACACATACCCGCTGCCTGTGCTCGCCAGCCCGCCCGAGAATCCATTGTGGATCGTCGTGCCGGCCCCGGGATTGAGCATGTTGCCCCATGTCCACGATGAAACCGCGCCTTGCGTCGAAGTGAAGTTGTAGGTGCCCGGCGCGCCGTCAAGGTACCTGTTACCCGGCACCTGGATATCATAGATCCCGCTGCCGTAGGTGTTGTAGGCATTGGCCTGGGGCAACTCGTAGAAGTGCCCGCCGAAATCACGCATGAACGAAACATAGTATGCGTTGTCGTTCTCAACCCGCGGCTCAACCGCCATGCCGCCGAAGAAGGTCGCGTTGGTGATCTCGACGCTGATCAGCGATGAGTCGGCCGGATTGAAAAGCGATGTCGGCCCCGGCGCGTTGATGTTCGCGAGACTGATCGGCACGTTGATGTAAAAGTGCAAGACGCGATACATCGGGTCGTCTTCACTGACCACCTTCAGGATCATCGGGTTTCCCGCGCCGACCGTTCCGATCTGTGTGAAGTCTTCGGGATCGCCATCTTGAAACGTCGCCTTCGTGTCCTGAAGTTCCTGGCCTGGCCCGATGGTGACGTTGTCCGTCGCCAGCGTGCTCGCGCCATGCTTGACGGTGATCGTGAACCCGGACGGTTCGCCAACTTGTCCGTTGGCGATGGATGGAAGCAGTGAAGCGAAAACGATGCAGCCGAAAATGTGAAATGACTTTGACACGAGGACTCCCCTTCTGCTTTGCCAATGAACCGTTGCCGCGACACGCGGCGAGATCAGTCGGACTGCGAGGAGGTCCTGCCGGCTCACAAAATCGTAGGCACGACGTTGCCCGTGGTTCCCTACCTTTTTGTCAACAGCCGGCCGTATTTCGGGGTGAGCCATGGCCCTATCGGCAGACAAACTCCACAAGTCGATAGGGTGGTCGCCCTATGATGAACTCTAGTCTGACTACTTCAGCTTATGATGATACGATGTAACTATTTATAAAATAAGGAGTTACAGGAATTCGTGAGGGCCCTTCCGCACGAATAGTGTTTGCTGCCGACGCCGCAAATTGGCCGTGATTATTAAGAATTCGTGTTTCCCGGGCACCCAGTTCAGGGATATAATATAGGTGGGTACGTCTGTCCTCTCGCGCGCGACCGGAAGATGGGAAAGCGGCGACCGCGACACACGTTGTGTTGACCGGAAGGGGTCCGGTGGTCGTACGGCCGCGCGCCGAAACGACCGTCGTCCCGTGCGCTCTGGCGCGAAGAAGTGGATTATGGGCGCTCGCAGAACAACTCATCGAGGAATCTCCCTCATTGAGCTGCTCGTCATGATCTCGATCGTGGCGGTGCTGATCTCATTGTTAGTGCCCGCGATGGCCGCAGCGCGCGTCGAAGGTCAGAAGACCAAGTGCATGGCCCACCTTCGCAACCTGGCTCAACTCGCCTCTGCCTATTCCGCCGAAGATGCCGACGGCGTCTATGGCCCTGTCCATCCCCAAGCGAATTATTACCACGGTGAAGGCTATGCCGAATACGGCGGCGGCCCCGGTATCGCGCCGTATGTCAATTGGGATGAACCGTTTGATCCCAGCACGCGCCCGTTCAACAAAATGATCTATGGCGTCGACGGCATGGCCAACGGCTCGGATGATTTCATCGCCGGCTGGTCGCAAAGCGATTCCAGCATGTTCGATCAATTCCGTTGTCCCGGCGAAGACATGGGATACCAGGAATGGCCCGGCTGGCAGGGCCTTCCCGAAGAGGTTGAACGCTCGTACTTCGTTGCCAATGGCACGTCATACCGCATGAATAATCTCGTGTGGCGCGAGGGCTCCGGCAGCTCCGGTATCTCCAATCATCGCAACACATGGATCGCCGGCGTTTACGGCCGTCCGGTCAATCGCATTCCCGATTCGTCGGTAACCGTCGCGTTCATGGAGGCCCGTGCATTCCAGACGGTCTTCACGAATGACACGTGGGGCTTCCTCTCGGTCCATGGCGAATTGACGAGCTATCACAAGAAGCTCGGCTATTTCAACCTCGCCTATGCCGACGGCCACGTTTCCTTTGCCGACATGGGCAACGGCACGTATGCTCAGCGAACCTTGGCGAACGGCTACTACGACGTTCGCGGCACGTGGGGCCGCATGGATTGTTTCCCGTTTGAGATGGTCCGCGACCTTCCCTAGCGGACAAGGGTGGAGTGTTTCGAACCGCCCGGGCGTTCGCCGGGGCGCATCCGAAAAGGCACAACTCGGCCGGTAGTGCGGCGCACGAATCATTCTGCGCCGGATGAATCACGCCCGCTGTACTGGCCTGTGAAGGTCCTTTGATCGTGCGAGAAGCCGGCAACAAGCGAATAATCGGCCCCGTCATCGTCGTGTGCCTCATCGTCACGGGCGCAACGGTCATGACGCTTCGCGCCACGCGCACCGACGTTGATACATCTGTTGCTCAGATGCGAGAGAATCACGCCTGTGGTCGCTGCGGCCATGTCTTCTCGCTCACCGTCGCCGATGCCGTCGCCATGCGCCGAACCTCCGGCGATATCGTCTGCCCGAAGTGCGGCCACCACGGCGCCACTAAGGAATCGGGCCTGTCCGCAAATGACCTGGTCAACACCATGACGCCCCCGACTGATGCCGACGATACCCCCGAACCTCAAACCCCTCCAAAGGCGGACAAATCCACACCCGCCATGACCCGGGAAAAGGCTCCCTAGTTCGCACAAGTCTCTCTTCGGACATTGCTGCTGAGTTGAATCGGCCCGCTGAGGTTGGTAAAATGTTTTACCAAGCCTGTTTTGGAGGGGTTTGAATGCGTCCCGCCGGCCTCCGCTTTCTATTTGTCCTTACGTTGTTTGTCGGTACGCCGGTCCTGGCCGAGAACGTTCACTTCACCTATATCTGGCACCTTGAACAGCCAATCTATTGGCCCGCCCAACAGACATCTGGCGCCGATCGCTATGAGCGCGCGTGGGAGTCCATCCTTCGCACCGACGGCGGGGCAGCCCATCCCGCCAACAACCTCCGCGAGATCTTCTCCATCGCCGATCGCGTTGCGGCCTATCAGTATCGCCCCAAGGATTGCCTCGGCCTGTTACTCGGTCGCCCCGAGGCCGGTGCACAAGTCAGTTACTCCGGCGGCCTCATTGAAAACATCACCAGTCTCGGCAACGCCAACCAGCTTGGCTATAGCCCAACGTGGTACAACAACTTTCGCACCGCGCGAAATTGGACGACGACCGGCGGCAAGCCGCGCATGGACATCGTGCTGTTTCCGTTCCATCACCCGCTAATGCCGCTCATTGACGACAGCACGATTCGCAAGGAAATCCAGCTCTACAAACAGGTCTACTCGTCCGCATGGGGCACATCGCCGGGCCTGTCGCGCGGCCTCTTCCCGTCGGAGATGGCCTTCTCGGAACGCATCATCAAGTCGCTCGTCGACGAAGGCCTGACCTGGGTCGTGGTGTCGAACGAACACATCTCCCGAGGTTGTACCAACTATCCGCTCGTGCTCGGCTCCGGCGGCGTGAACTGCGAGCCGCCGAATCTCGCCGATCAACTGAACGGTACTCAATCCAACTGGCTTCGCATCAGCATTTCGCGAGGCTGCTCACCGGTGAATGCGTATCCATACGCCTACACGCCGCACTACGCCCGCTATGTCGATCCGGCTACCGGCGCGGAAAGCAAGATCGTCGTCGTGCCGTCGGATCAGTCGCTTTCGTGGCAGGACGGCTACGCACCGATCGGCCTCGGCGAGATCAACACGCTCCAAACTCAGAATCCGGCGGCGCGCCCGCAGCTTGTGCTCTTCGCCCACGATGGCGACAACAACTGGGGCGGCGGATTCAGCTACTACATGGAGGCCGTGCCCAACTTCGTGAACACGGCGTCGAACGCCGGCTACGTCGCGACAACGGTCGAGCAGTATCTCAACGATCACCCGGTTCCCACCAATGACATCGTGCATGTTGAGGACGGCGCGTGGGTCAATGCCGACGGCGATTTCGGTTCCCCGTCGTTCCTCAATTGGAACTGGCCGCTCGTATCCGGAGGACAGGTCGACCCCGTGAACGGCTGGGCCGAGGACGAGCGCAACTGGGCTGTCATCACGGCGGCACAAAACCGCGTCGACACGGCCGAACAGATTGCCTGCGGCGGCTCGCCGGGCTGTTTGAACACGGCGAAGATTCTCAACCCCGATGGAGCGACCACCGGCGCCGAGCGGGCGTGGCACTATTTCCTCGGCGCGCTCAACAGCGGTTACATGTACTACGGCACGTCGCTGGACATGGAAGTGAAACCGACGATCGCCTGCAACGAAGCCATGCAGCACGCCGACCCGATCATCGGCAATGCCGCGGCCGATGCGACACCGCCGACCATTTGGATTCCGCAGCGTTTCCCATGGAACCCCGGCTCGCTGAACTTCGGGCCGTCGCACGGCTATCAACAGGTGACGAGCAACGGCGACTTCTGGATCTGGACGTTTGCCTACGACGCATCAGGCATCAGCAGCGTCACGCTCAAATATCGCCTCGATGATGACACGACGGTGACCGATGCCAATCGCACCTATGTCGGCGATGCGGGCGTCGGCGCGTGGCAGAATGTCGCCATGACGCAGCGCATCTTCCCCACGGGAAATGTCGCGAACGATCCATCCATCGACTTCTTCGTGCTGCCGACCTACATCGCGAATGAGTACTACGTGCAACTGACCGGCATTCGCAGCAAGCTGGTGGATTATTACGTCGAGGCCGTGGACACGAGGGGTTACATCCGCAAGAGCCCGATCCAGCACGTCTACGTCGGCAGCGGCGAGGGCGGCAGTGGGGGCGGTTCACGGGTCACGTTCACGCCGAGTCCAGCCGTCGCCGGGCAGCCGGTGCTGATTTCGTATGACGCCGTCGGCGGGCCGATCGCGAGTGCATCAGCGATCAACGCCCACGTCGGTTTCAACAACTGGGGCATTGTTCCGCCGGATGTGGCCATGACGTTCAACGCGGGCAACGCACGGTGGGAGGTGACGGTGAACGTGCCTATCACCGCATCGCAGGTCGATGTCGCCTTCAACAACGGCGCAGGCACATGGGACAACAACGGCGGCCAGGATTGGCACGTGTCCGCAACGGGGGCCTCCACACCGTGGACCATGGACGGCCAGCGCGACGTCGATGCCACTCTTGCGGCACAGAACGGCACCATGCAACTCTATGCCGGCGTGAAGGGCGGCCTGCTCTATGTCGCCTCGCAGTCAGCACGGAACAACAACGACCACTTCATCTTTGTCGCCGGCACCCCCGGTGCCCTGCGCGCAGCGCCGTGGTCCAAGTCCGGTCAGGTCGCCGATTGGTCGGCCTTCCTCGCGAACGAGAGCACGAACAACTTCAAGGGTTGGTTCGACGCGGGCGCGGGTGTCGCCGTGCAATCGGCGAGCACCGTGAACAACTGGCTCGAAGGCACGATCGATCTGGCGGGCGAACTCGGCACGATGCCCGATGTCGTCTATCTCGCGATGGTCCCGTACGCGACGGCCGATGGCGGCGCGGCGGCGGCGTCGCTGCAAGTTCCGTCGGGCAATGGAAACGGCACGATCGAGGCAGCCGAGTATGTCGCGTTCGAGGCCTTCCGACGCGGCGACCTCACCGGCGACTGGCGGGTCGATCTCGCGGATGTTGGGGATTTTGTGAATGTGCTGCTGGGGACGGACACCGCACCAACTCATGTGCGCGCCGCGGACATGACCGCCGATACCATCGCCGACGGCGCGGACGTGGCAATGTTCGTGAGTGCCATCATGAATCCGTAATTGGTGAAATGCTTACTTGCGAATGCTCTTGATGAACGCGTTAAAGTTGGCTTCCTGCGCGGCCATGGTTTTCGTTGGGCCGACCGCCTTGAAGAACCACGGGCCGTCCGGGGCTTCGACGATGGCGGCGAGCATTCGGAAATCGGTGTCGGTCGCACCGGGCTTGTCGGGCCGCCCCATTTGATCGGCGTAACGGCCGGAGACGTCCAGCGTGGTCAGCTTCATGCCATCCACCTGCGACGAACCCTGTTTGACCTTGTCATCGCCGACCGGCTTGCCATCGGACCCGGTGAACATTCCCTTCCACCGGCTGATGTTCATCTCGATGCTCCCGCCCTGGCCGGGGCCGAAGTAGAACACGATCAGCTGGCCATCTTCGGGGTCGCCGTCGGCGCGCGGCATGGTGAACTGTGCCTTGCGCATGGCACTCGTCGGCTTGCCTTCCTTCCATCCGCTTGGCACGTCGTACTTGAGCGTCGTCGATCCGGCGGCGGGCGTGGCGATCGTGGAGCCGCCCGCCATCGGCGGGTGACCCGGAGGCAGGCCGTCGCTTGCCTTGGGCGCGGGTTGCGCGCCGCCCATCGGCGGATGGCCGGGCGGAAGCGATGAGGACGGGGCGGTGCCACTCTGTTTGTCGAGAATGGCAGCCACGGTATTCATATCCGGGGGACGAACGGGGGCGCTGGCGGTCGGCGCCGGCGCGGCATGGCCGGTCGGCTTGCCGGAGTCGCAGGATGCCGAGAACATGACGAGGCTTACCGTTGACACCATTGCACTAAGACGCATTTGTGACTCCCAGAATGTAATGATTCGCTTCGTCGCCCCATCCGGGGCTTATCGCTCTGCGCGCATTCTTACCACGGGCTCGCGCCCGTGGCTACGGTCTGACGCCCCTGTCGGGGCTGGTTGTTTCGCGCCGCAAGGCGATGTCGGCCGTCGGATCGGTAAGCGGCCCACTGCGCCGCTGCGGATCGTGGAAGTATAGGAACCGCCTGAGTGCATCGGCTCCGTGGCAGGTGGTACAAACGTTAGGTGGCGCAAAGGGCTTCAGCATGAGTCGTGCGGCCCGTGCCTGGCCGGTGGGCAGGCTTTTGAGCTTTGCCAGAAAATCCGAATCGGGCAGATGGCCGTGCGGCGTGTGGCAGGTGCGGCACGTCAGCTTGCCCGTGGGGCTTTCGGTGCCTTTCTCGTCATAGAGCGGGAGATAACCCGCCGCCTTCTTGTCCACAGAATTGAACATCGCGACAACCGGATGCGAGGCGATAAGCGGCAACGCACCGGGGCCGGCCTGATTATGGCAGTTGCCGCAGTAGACATCCGACGTGTTCATCCCCGGCGGCGGACTGCCCGCGGCGGCCAGTGACTTCGGCCACAGCAGGGTATCGCGAACACTTCCGGGGTTGCCGTGAGGAGTATGGCAAGGCAGGCACGTGTCCGTCGCGAGTCCGGCGTCTGAGAGTTTTGCGGGTGAATGACTGGTCGAACCGATGGCGATCTGATCGGTGTGGCAGGTCGTGCAGAGGCCGCTCTTTTTGTCCGTCGCGGTTCGCACGAACTTGGATGTTGAGCCATCGGCACGGTGCGGATTGTGACAGGTGCGACACCCGATCACGTCTGAGTTGCCATCCAACGATTTCACTGTCGGCAGGCCGTGATTTGATGAGAGTGTTTTCCCCGTGCGCGGGTGAATCGCCGCGAGTGATGATTGGCCCATGAATGCGGTGTTCGGGTGACACGACAGGCACGCGCCGTCCTGCTGCGCGACGCCTTCAACCGGCGCGACGCGAAACAGCCCGGTTCGTTCATCGCCGTGTGGCCGGTGACAGGCCATGCACTCGTTGGAATTGTCGAAGGGCTTTTCGCCTTCTTGACCCCACCCTGGCCCTCCGCTTTGTGAGGGGAGGGAACTTGCGGCGGCGCGAAGGTCGTGTGGGCCGCCGCGTAGGCTTGTGTAATCGGCGTGACATTTGAGGCACAGGTCGCTTCCGGTCGAGCGAAGGAAGTGGCCTACGCCGGTTGTATGCGGATCGTGGCAAGCGACGCACTCGGTCTTCGAATGATTGGCGATGCCCAGCGTTTTCGTTCCGGCGCAGCGGCCGGTCTGGTGACAGGTGATGCACTTGCCTCCGCCGGGGTCGATCTCACTGATCTCCGGGGCGCGGGCATAGCGATGAAACATGTGGCAGGAGCTGCACGGGCCTCCGGTCGACGGAGTCATGCCGAGTCGGTTTTTCTCATCGGGGAATTTCGCGGCGAGGTTGTGACTGGTTTCGAGGATGGACGTCTTACCGCTGTGGCAGTTGATGCAGAACTTACTGTCCGTTAGTTCTTCGGCGAGCATGAATCGCTCGCCCTTGCCGTGGTGCAGTTTGTGGCATGAGAGGCAAACGAGCTTGTCGCCGGGGCCGAGCTTGGTGCCCATTCGCTCGATCGCGGCCTTCTGTTCCGCGTTCACCACGGGCTGCAGCGGATGCTCGGTGTGTCCGCCCTCGCGGAACATGCCGGGTCGCATCTGGTCGTGGCAGGTCATGCAAAGCTGATTCGACTCGGTGCCCATGACCAACAGGTGATCGTTTTGAGAGCCATGGGGCATGTGGCAGACGGTGCAGGTTAACTCGCGCGGGTTCGGACCCGGCTTGGCGCCGGCTTCGATGATCGGCTTCGGGATTGCCCAGGGCATTCCGCCGGTCGGGTGAGTGCCGAGCTTGGGCCCGCGCGTTTTGTCCTGGTGACAACCAATGCACAGTTCGCCCGCGGAGTTCTGGGCGCGAAGAAAGACGGCGGTGGCCACGTCGGATTGGAACTGGCCGTTGGCGTGTGCGGAGTGGCAGGTGCGGCAAGCAATTTTCCCGTCGACCAAGGGAAGCGCGGATGGAACAGTCATCGAGTCGGGCGGTTTGACGCCGGTGCGATGGCCGTGTTCGCGCCAGACAAGCCGGCGTGAATCGACGATTGACGCATCATGGCATGAAAGACAGGTTTCCGATCGACTGACGTTCGGCAACTCGGGCGGATTGTCGGGTGGAGCGATCAGTTCGGTTCGGCCGTTTTTCGCCAGCGGCTCCATCCATTCGAGGTGGCAGACGGTGCAGGAGCGTGCCTGCATACCGAGAACTTCCTGTTTTGGTTGGGTGAGCGGCAAACGTGCCTTTGGATTCTTCGTGATCCGGACTCGGGCCACCCGGTTCTCCGTAAGTTCCACAACGTGGAGGACACCGGATGCATCAAAGGCGAGGCCCAAGGGTGAGGCAAAACGGAACGGGAGCCCCTTCTCGTCGCGCAGAACGTCGAGGTACACGCCCTTCTCGTCGTGAACCTGCACCACGCCGAGTACGCTGTCCGAAACCCAGACATCGCCATCAGTGCCTCGGACGATTCCTTTGGGGCGGTAGATCTGTCCGAGGTCCACGCCATAACTAAACAGGCTGGTCGTTGGATCCCCGTTGCTCGCGAATTTTGACACACGACCGTTCAAGACATCGGTGACCAGCACGCGGTTGTCTGGTGTAAGGGCGAGCATGAAGGGGTGGTTCAGTTCACCCAGCGACTCGCCTTTTTTCCCAAAGACCTGAGCGGCTCCGGAGCTGAGTTCAAATCGCACCAACCGGTGATTGTGGTTGTCGACTATCCAAAGAAATTTTCCGCTGTCGGAAAGGGCGAGGTCTGTGATCTCGGGCTTGCGATCGCCTTCACCCTGTGGAGCCATGAGAGTCTTGAGCAATTGCCCATCACTTGCTCGCGCCAACGCGCGTCCGTTCCCTGTGTCTGCAATCCAAAGCACGCCGTCGGACGCGATGGCGACGTTCACCGGGCGCAAGAGCGTCTCGGCGCCGACACTGTGAATCTCCTCACGCAGCGTACCATCCGGCGTCAGGGCGATAACTCGGTCATTGACGCCGTCTGCGACATACACCGTGCCGTCGGGCGCGACGTCGACACCGGTCGGCATCTGCATTGCATTTCCGGCGGGAGCGGCGAGGGGCGTCAATCGAACGCCGACAAGTGGGTGGTCGGCGTGCGCCGGTGAGGCGAGGAACGCACACGCGACTACGAGCCAGAGGAGTGATCGAATGGTCCTGTGTTGCGTGAGAATGCTGGTTCGAATTCCGTCGATCATTCGCAACGATCCACTCGCCGGCCGGCGTATTGGCGTTTTTGTCCGCCGAGTTATCATATCATCCGATCTGAAATTGTTGAATAGCGCTGCTATAGCTTGGAATATCACATGATGTCACACTCGCCGTCGGACCAATCTGAAGCCAACACATCGTCGCCGCATGAAGGATATCCGCCGAACAGGCGAAAACGCCGGTGGGGGCGCAAGATCGCCGTGATACTGGTCTCGTTGTTGTGTTTTGGTGCGTTCAGCCTGGTTGGTGCGGAGTATTACACATCCCGCCCGGATTTCTGTGGCTCATGCCACATCATGGACCCTTACTTCAATTCGTGGAGCAAAGATCTGCACGGCAAGAAGGTCGGCGCACGCTGCGTCGACTGCCACTACGCGCCCGGCGAGCAGCACACCATCAAGGCGAAGTTCAAGGGGTTGTCGCAGGCAACAAGCTACTTCAGCGGCCGATACGGGGCGGGTCGACCGCGGGCCAAGGTGAACGATGCGAGCTGTCTTGTTTCGGGTTGCCATGGTGACTATGTCTTCATGTCGAAGGTCATTACTCTGGGTGAGAAGCGTACCGAAATACGCATGGTGGGGGATCAGAAGACGACGGTCGAGCGAACGCCGACGGTTCATTTTTCGCATGAGAAGCACCTGAAGGCGGACACACGGATCGATGAGACGGCCAAGGCGCTGGCCGACACCCGGGCCGCGATGAAAGCGTCGCTTCCTGCAAACGCCTACGAGAAACTGGTGCCGATCACGTCGGCCGTCGGGGACGCCGCAGCGCGGCAGGGAGGCCTGAGAAAGGCCGTCAAGGAACTGGGGCTGGAGTCGCGCGAACCGGAGTTGCAGGAGTGGATGCGTCTGGAGCATGACAAGACGCGCATGCTGCAGTTGGAGGGGCTGAGTTGTGCGTCGTGTCACAATTACGATGCGACCGGCACGCACCACATTTCGGTGGACCGGGCGGCTTGCTACACCTGCCATTTCAATGGGCAGACGTTTAACCACGGCACGGGTGCTTGTTTGAAATGCCACGAGCCGCCGGTGCGACAAATCGCCATCCACAGCTCGAATACGCCGACCGGCAGCGCGCCCGCGCTGATGGACCATCGCGACATTGTTACGCGTGGAATTGATTGCGCCAGTTGTCATGCCGACGTCGTGCAGGGCGAAACGCAGGTGACAGCGCGCGATTGCACGCACTGTCACGATCAGGAATCCTATCTCTCCGAGTTCGAAAAACGGACGACGAAGACGGTAGAGATGTATCACCGCGAGCATGTGAAGGCACAGCGGGCGCGATGCGCTGACTGCCACCGGGCCATGCAGCACAAGCTGGTGGAGCCGAACCTGGCCGCCGGAAGCGGTGCTGCGCTGCAGCCAATCTTGAACGATTGTCAGCACTGCCACCCGTCCCACCATCAGGAGCAGCTCAATCTGCTGGTTGGCGTGGGCGGCGCGGGTATCAAGGAACCGATGCCCAATGCGATGTTTGGATCGCGCATCAACTGTCGCGCGTGTCACACGCAGACGGGGAGCGACTTCAAGGGCGATGCACTTGTCTCGGCGACGAAGCAGGCATGCGTGGCGTGCCACAGCGGCGACTATGAGAAGTTGTTCGATCAGTGGGTGAATGAGATCAAGCACTCGCTGGAGGAGACGGAGAAGGCGTTGGCCCGCGTGAAAGCGCGCGTCGAGGAACTGAAGAAGGCGGGGACTCTGATCCCGGCGAGCGCGGCCGATGCGATTGTGACGGCGACGACGAATATTCAACTGGTCAAGAGCGGCCACGGCATCCACAACAAGGCGTATGCGTTGCAACTGCTGGACATCAGCAATCGGCAGTTGGACGACGCCTTGATGGCGATGATGCCGAAGTAGTACGGCCGGCTTGGTTTATTAAGGACTCACGCCGGTCGGGGCGTTGTGTCTATACTCTGCGCCATGCTTGCCGCTTCGCCCCCATCCCGGGTCTCACAGTTTGTTGCCGCGATCCTTGTGGTCGCCTGTGCCTGGTTTGCGACGAGCGAGATGGTGCGCGTGTCGAATGAGGGAGTGGCGGCTGATCCTTATCGCGTGGCGGAGGCGGATGCGCGGTTTGGGGCGTTGCGACCATTTCTGAAGAACGAGCGGATTGTCGGGTGGATGGCGAGCCGGGCGGTCGGTGCGAGCGAGGCCGATGAAGCGGCGCACAGTCAGGCACGGTATGCGATTGTGCCGACGCTGCTGGCCGGTGACGCCGATCGCGATGTTGTCGTCGCGTGCTTTGACACTGATGCGGAATTGGACGCGGTGATAGCCAAGGTGGCGTATGAGGTGCTTGGGCGGCCGTCTCCGGGGTTGGCCGTATTGAAGAGGCGGGCTCGATGATGCTCGCCGTTCTGGGATTGCTGCTTTCACTGGGAATCGGGGCCCTTGTTGTTTTCATGCTCGCGCCCCGGCCGCAATCGCCGCTGGTGATTGTGTTGCAACTCGTGCTGGCGCTGGGCGTCGGACTTTCCCTGACGACGGCAACGTATTTTATCTCGTTGAATTTGTTCGGGCAGAGCGACGCACGGTTGCTGCTGCTTGATGGTGCGTTGTTTGTCGGACTCGCGGTCGCGGCGATGGTGACGAATCGTGCCGGGCCGAGCCACGATCTGGGAGAGGTGGATGAAGCTACGGGTGAACATGGCGGCGAGGCGACTTGCGCGGCGGGGTCCAATGTTTTGCACATGGTGATCATCGGAGGAACGGTGATTGCGTGCGTGTGCGCGATTGCGACGTCGCTTTCGTATTTCATCGGGCGGCCGCACGGCGACTGGGATGCATGGGCGATGTGGAACATGCGGGCGCGGTTTTTCTATCGTGGCGGAGAGGATTGGCGGCTTGCCTTTGCGCCGGAACTTTCCGGTGTGCGGCCCGATTACCCGTTGTTTCGCCCGCTGGTGGTCGCGCGGCTTTGGACGCTGCTGGGCAGCGAGAGCACTTTGATTCCGCGGATGGTCGCAGCGGCTTTTTCATTGGCGACGGCGGTGTTGTTGTTCACCGGAGTGACCCGGCGCGCGGGCGTGATGCTCGGCTGCGTCGCGCTGTCGCTCTATGCGGGGGCGCCGGTCGTCGCGAAGGAGGCCGCCTCGCAATTTGCCGATGTGCCGCTGGCGTTCTTTTTTCTTGCGGCCATCGTTTCCGCTGTATCGGCGATCGACGCTCGACGCGGCGTGAATCGATTGCTCGCGCTCGCGGGGCTTTGCGCCGGGTGCGCGGCGTGGACGAAGAACGAAGGCATGCCATTTACGCTGGCGCTCGTTTTGTGTACGGCGTTGGTCATGTGCCGCAGGCGCGGACTGCGGCCGGGGCTTCGGTCGACGATGGTGCTGGTTGCCGGGGCGGCGCCGATGTTGCTACTCGTGGCGACCGCGAAGTTGTCGCTGGTGTGGAAGAGCGATTTGTTTGAGGAGCGGGGGATCGGCGGAATTCTGACTCTCCTGGCGGAGCCGTCGCGCTGGCGAGAGGTTGGGCATTGGTTTGTTGAACTGTTACCCGGCATCGTAAGCCCGTGGCTGATCGCGTTGCTCGTGGTATTCGTCGTCGTGAATCGATGGGGTGGGCCATTGCCGCGCGCACCACGTCGGTTGCACGGGGCCATTGCCGGATGCGCGACACTCGCCCTGGTCGCGATTGGATACATGCTGATCTACGTCTCGACGCCGCATGACATCGGCTGGCACCTGCGTACGTCGCTGAGCCGGTTGATCCTGCATGTGTGGCCGGGGGTTCTCTATGTGCTGGTGGCCGGTCGTGCGCCACTGTTTGCGAGGAATCAATCGGACGTTACTTCGGTCGCTTCGACGTGACGGGCGATTTGCGCGGGCGTGCCTCTAATAAGTCCACCAGTTGCTGCATGTCGGCCGGGAGTGGGGCTTCCAATTCGAGCGGTGTTTCGTGAATCGGGTGCTTGACTTTGAGTCTCCGCGCGTGAAGCATCTGGCGTGTGAAGCAGGGTTCGTTGGGATCATCGGGTTTTGATGTGACCTGGCGAATGGAAACATGCCGTCCGCCGTAGAACGGGTCGCCGACGATGGGGTGGCGGATGTGCGACATGTGGATACGGAGCTGATGCGTGCGGCCGGTCTTGGGGTATAGCTCGACGAAGGTGAACCCTTCGAATCGCTTCAGCACGCGATAGCGCGTGACCGCGCTCTTGCTCAACTTGCGTTCGAATTTGCCGCCGATCCGCTCGGCGAAGCCCGTGGCGACGTAGCGATCATGCACCGTCGGGTGCTGGCCGATGGGGATGTCAATGAGGTCTTCGTCGAACTCGGGATTGCCGTGGACGACGGCCTGATAGACTTTTTCCGTGGTGCGATTCTCGAATTGCAAGGCGAGGCGCCAGTGGGCTTCGTCCGTCTTGGCGATGATCATGATGCCCGTCGTGTTTTTATCCAGCCGATGCACGATGCCGGGGCGGAATGCGTCGCTGCCTTTGGATAGGCTCTTGCAGTAATAGGCGAGGGCGTTGGCGATGGTGCCGCCCTGTGTGCGGCTGGCCGGGTGGCAGATGATGCCCGCGGGCTTGTTGATGGCCATGACGAAGTCGTCTTCGAAGATGATGTTGAGCGGGATGTTTTCGGGGGCCACGTCATACGGCACGATCGGCGGGAACTCGATCTCGATCACGTCGCCGTCTTCCATCTCGTAGCTGTTCTTGGACGGCCGGCCGTTGACGCTGACATCGCCGCCTTTGATGAGGCGCTGGATCGTGGTGCGCGAAACTTTGGGGAATCGCCCGTGCAGATACTTGTCGAGCCGGCTGCCGGGAATGCGGCGGCGGATGGTGATGACGGCGCGAGGGCGGGCCTCTTCGTCGACGGGCTCGATTCGCTCGACGGGGTTGTCGGAATCGGGTGCGATGACGGAGGGGTCTTCCATCTCGATGGATGGTGTGGGGGGGATGATTTCGTCTTCCATGGGGGTATTGTACGAGCAACTACGGATTGGGCACCCGCACAGCGGTGATAATCCAAGTCGTGTTGATAGTTCGAGCCGCGACCGTGAGGGAGCGGGTTCCGTTGAATCCTTTCAATTTGGTACAATGTCCTCGACGGTTCACGCGAGGCGAAGGGGATCATTGAGGTAGTGCCATGACGCTCAAAGACGATCAGGAATTGGTGCACACCCGCGAAAAGCTCCGTGAGCTTAAGGATCGTTATGAGTCGCGGCAACGGGAGACTCCGGCCAACCCTCATGTCCACGAATTAACACTTCGGTCGCTCAAGGGCATGATCAACCAGCTTCGGGAAGAAATCGTGCGGTTTGAGGCACATCATCCCGTACGGAAATGAGCCGTCCGTATAACGGGATCCCCCGATTCCTCGATTAGGCATCTTGCCCTGTCTGCGATCAAAATCTGACCCGCATCGAACTAATGACTAACATCCGTATATGAATGCCGCCGATCTCGTCACGATGGACCCCGACATCCTTGGCGGTACCCCCGTCTTCAAGGGCACGCGCGTGCCGGTGAAATCACTCATCGAGTATCTGGAAGACAATTACACGCTTGACGAGTACCTCACGTGCTTTCCGTCGGTCTCGCCAGAGTTGGCCCGCCGCGTTTTGGATCACTGTGAATCCGAGCTGCGCTCCCCCGCCGGGACATAAAGAATCCGCTCGCCATCCAATAATGAATCTGTCGGCGGCCAAATCCGCGAAATCTGTGTAATCTGCGGTTCCAATTGGTGCACCGGTTGCTACGTCGACTCGCGAATGCGTTGGATGAGTGCCGAGGTGCTGCGTCCTTCCAACATTGGGACGAGGAGCACCTTGCCGCCGTGCTTTTCGACGATGTCTTGCCCTACCACGGTCTTGCCCGCCCAGTCGGTTCCTTTGAGCAAGACGTCGGGTTTGACGGCCTCGATGAGTTTGAGTGGCGTGTCGTCGTCGAAGATGACGAGGTAGTCGATGTCGGTCAGCGCGCTTAGTACGGCGACGCGGTCTGACTGTTCGACGATTGGGCGGTTGGTGCCCTTGCCTTGCCTTCGCACGGAGTCGTCGGAGTTCAGGCCGACCACGAGGATGTCGGCGTGCTGTTTGCAGAAGGCGAAGTTGGAGACGTGGCCGGCGTGCAGCAGGTCGAAGCAGCCGTTGGTGAAGGCGACCTTTTCGCCTCGCGAACGTCGGCGGGCCAGTTCGGGGATGAGCATATCAAGGGTGCGCAGTTTACCGCCGTCATTATTGTGTTGAAGCAGGATCTCGCCGAGCATTTCGTCACGGGTGATGGGGACGCAGCCGAACTTTTCGACTTCGAGGCCGCCGGCGATGTTGGCCAACGCGACCGCTTCGCTGAGGCTGGCTCCACACGCCATGCCGACGGCCATGGCCGCGAGGACTTCGTCGCCGGCGCCGGTCACGTCGTACACATCGCGGGCGACGGTGTGAACGTGTTCGCAGGTGCCATCGGGATGAATCAATGCCGCGCCCTCGGCGTCGAGCGTGACGCAGACATATTGAGTATGGCAGGCGGCGTGAATCTGCTTCGCCGCATTGCGGACATCATCCATGGTGCGCAGGCGTTTGCCGCCGATGGCCTTCTCGGTTTCGGTGCGGTTGGGCGTGATGATCGTGGCGCCGGTGTAACGGGAATAGTCCGAGATGCTGGCCGGGTCGACGAGGACTGGGACTTTCCGCTTCGCCGCGCGTTCGATGATCGCCTTCACCAGCGCGGGGGTGATGACGCCTTTGTTGTAATCATCGATGCAGATCGCGTGGCACTGTTGCAGGAGCCGGTCGACGTGGGCCAGGAGCGGGGCGAGGTCGGTGATCGGTTCGCTGGATTCATCGTCGATACGGATGAGTTGTTGGCGGTGGCGATGCTGGGCGAGACCGATGAGCCGCGTCTTGCGCGTGGTGGGGCGGCCCTTGATGCGTACGAGGCCCGAGGCATCGACGCCCGCCTTGGTGAGGAGTTGAGTCAGGACGCTCGCGTCGGCATCGTCGCCGGTGACGCCGACCGCGTGGGCCTTGGCACCTAACGCGGCGATGTCGGCGACAACCGAGCCTGCTCCGCCGAGGGCATCATCCTGTTTCACAACGCGGAGGACCGGAACGGGGGCCTCGGGGCTGATCCGTTCGGCGTCACCGTAAAGGTAGCGGTCGATCATGTAGTCGCCGACGACGAGGATGTGTCGGTCGGCGGTGTTGTGGAGCAGGTCGTAGAGTTGTTGCCACATGGTTTGAATCGGGGGGGTAGTGTAAGGCCGCCGGGAGAAAATGGGATCGGAAAATGGCCGGGCGGCCTCGCGGCACTGGTGACCGAGAGTTACATTAACCTTCGTGTTTACAACATGTTACGTCGAGATCGATACGGGAGTAAGTTCTTAAGACGGGGTGGAAGTGTCGGCAGGAATCGCCCCTCATGACGCTGAAAACGCCTTTCGGTCTCATAAAACCTCAAGATTCCAATCTGGCGCAGCCGAATTACAATCATCGGAAGCGCAAAAACGACCGGCGCGTGACACGGACGTATCACAGCCGGTCTTTCAAACATAAGTCTGGCCCATGGAAGGATTTACCAGATGAGGACGGTCGCCATCGCCAATCAGAAGGGGGGCTGTGGAAAGACCACAGTCGTAATCAATCTTGCCGCCTGCCTGGCACGCGAGAACCAACGCACACTCGTTGTCGATCTCGATCCGCAAGGGCACTGCGCCCTCGGCCTTGCCGTTCCCGAGGAGCAGATCGAAATCAACATTGCCGATGCGCTGCTGTCGGATGACGGGTCGTTCGAGTTGTCCCGCGTAACGTGGCAAATCTCGACCAATTATGACCTTGTTCCCTCCAAGACGAATCTATCCAAGCTGGAAGCGACGCTTGCCGGTGTCGAGGGCCGTGAGAAGCGACTGCGACGACTGCTCGATCAGGTTCGCGACAAGTACGACATTGTCCTTCTCGACACGCCGCCAAACATCGGCTTCCTGACGCAGAGCGCCCTGTATGCCGCCGACGAAATCATCGTCCCGGTCGACACCGGATACTTCTCGCTGCATGGACTCTCCAAGCAACTCGATACGATTCGCGAAATGCGCTCGACCCACGGCCTCGGACTCGCCGTCCGAATCCTCGCGAATCTGTACGACGTGCGCACGAAGCTTGGCCGGGAGATTCTGGCCGAGCTTCGCAAGCGCCACGGCGATGCCATGTTCACCAGCTTTATCAACTTCAATACGAAGCTGAAGGAGAGCACCAGCCTTGGCCAGCCGATCACGGAGTACGACCCGGCCAGCAGCGGCTGCAAGGATTTCCTGCGATTCGCGCGCGAGTTGATTTCGGTTGGCCCCGCGGGCACGACGACGCTCACGCCCGCGCTGAGTCTTCCGTCGCTCTCCACGGCCGCGGCGATGCCGGCTCGAAGCATTCGTTCTCCCGAGCCGGATGAAGCCATGCTGGAACGGGCCGAGGCGCTGGCCGCAGATGCGAACAAATTGCTGGCGACGACGGAGACGTTGCTCGGCTCCGGCCGCATTCCGCAATTGCCGCGCAGTGCCACGCCACCGACACCAGCCGAAACCGATCACAAGATCGACCTCATTTACGGCGCGCAGGCCATCTCCGACGGTGCGTATTTTGTTGTTCGCGCCGATCGGGCTCACAGTGTGCGACTTGCCGGCGACTTCAACGCGTGGAACCCGACGATGACGCCGATGCAGGTCATGCGCGACGGCATCTTCCACGTGAAGCTGCCGCTTGCTCCGGGGCGGTATCGCTACCGCTATGTGGTCGATGGACGCTGGATGAACGACCCTGCGAACCACGCCGTCGAGCGGAATCCCTACGGCGAATTGGACAGCGTCGTGACCATCAACTAGGCGCGTCGTGTCTAACTTCCTATTTCACAATCATTTACAGGTCATTTGACCTTGCTTGTCCCATTTGCCATACTATAATAAAACAAGCGCTTGTTTGGAGGCGCGTATGGCTGAATTAGCGACCGATCGAAAGACTGAAATCCACCGGGCGGCGTGCCGACTATTCCGCGAGCACGGATTCCCCGGAACATCGGTTCGCCAGATTGCCGAACAGGTCGGCATCCTTGGCGGAAGTCTCTACAGCCACATGGACAGCAAGGACGACCTCCTCTGGGACATCGTCAATCACGCCGCCGATCGATTTCTCAACACGCTGCAATCCGTTCGTGCGACCAATCTCGGGATCATGCAAAAGCTTCGGTCGGCGATCCTGGCGCACGTTGGGGTGATCACAGCAGATCTCGACGCCGCGGCGGTGTACACCTTCGAATGGCGGCACCTCGCGACCGAGCGGCGTGCGGCGTTCACGCAGCGACGCGACGAGTACGAACGATCGTTTCGCGAATTGGTCGATCAGGCCATTCGCGAGCGGTTCATCGGCGCCGAGAGCGCGGCCAGCGCGACGCTCTTTATTCTCTCGGCGCTCAACTGGGTCTCGACGTGGTATCGGCCGGATGGCCCGATGTCGCCGGATGACATCGGCCGGATGCTCTCGGATTACATTTTCGATGGACTGCGCCGCAAGACGGCGTGATGGTGATACAGGAGTACGTGAATGGTCATGAAACCGACGCGATGCACGAACGACAAACCCGGCGACCCCGGCTATGAGGAACACCTCGCCGCCTTTGAGTCCCGCGTGGCTCGCGGTGACAAGGTGGAGCCGGGCGACTGGATGCCGTGGGAGTATCGTCAGCAGCTTATTCGATTGATACACGTTCATGCGAACAGCGAGATCTGTGGAGCGTTGCCGGAGGGTGGGTGGATTCCGCACGCACCGACCTTCAAGCGAAAGCTGGCGCTTTGTGCAAAGGTTCAGGACGAAGTCGGCCATGGGCAGCTTCTGTATCGCGCGGCCGAGACGCTTGGCAAGAGCCGCGAAGAGATGATAGAGGAGCTTATCAACGGTAAGGCCAAGTATTCCAACGTGTTTCACTATCATGCAAAGACTTGGGCTGATGTGTGCGTGATTGCGTGGCTGATCGACGCGGCGGCGATCGTGAATCAGACGATGATGGCCGATGGGTCTTATGGTCCGTATGGTCGGGCGCTTAAGCGGATTTGTTATGAAGAGGCGTTCCACCTCACGCACGGCTACGACATGTGCATCTCGCTTGCGACGGGCAGCAAAGTGCAGCGCGAGATGTTGCAGGATGCCGTGAATCGCTGGTGGGAGCCGATCATGATGTTCCACGGTCCTTCGGATAAGGAATCGAAGCATACCGAGCAACTTATGAAGTGGCGCATCAAGCTCATGACGAATGACGAGCAGCGCCAGACATTTCTTAAGAAGTATCTCCCCAAGATGTTGAATCTCGGTTTGACCGTGCCGGACCCGAATCTGCGATTCGACGAAGCGACCAAGGAGTGGAGTTACACCGAGCCCAACTGGAAGCGATTCCTCGAGGTCGTTCGCGGCAATGGCCCGGCCAGCGCGCTGCGACTTGCGACGCGGCGGATGGCGCACGAAGACGGCGCGTGGGTGCGCCGGGCGCTTGCGGCGGCCGAGGCGAGCACCAAGGTTCCGATGCCGACGGCGGCGTGATGAGGTAAGCGATATGAGCACCGACACCCAATGGCGCGTATTCGAGGTGTTTCACCAGCAGAGCCGTGGTGAGCCGCACATTCACGTCGGCTCGGTCCACGCCACCGATGGTGAGTCGGCGCTCTTAATGGCCAAGGAGCAATTCGGACGACGGCAGGCCTGCGTGAACATGTGGGTTGTTCCGGCGGATGCGATCACTGAGACGGCCTATGAAGACGCCGACATTTTCGAACATGGCACCGACAAGAGCTATCGCGAGGCCTTCGGCTATGAGACGACGAAGCGTGCCCGGGCCATCGGCGACACGAAGGATATTTGACGGACGACTGCCAGAGGAGTTTCGTACATGCCCACAGAGGCCGTGCAACCATCTGTAACGCCCGCCGTGCGATCCGCGGTGATCGATTTGCTGTATCGACTTGCTGATGACAGCGTGATCCTCGGGCATCGCAATTCGGAGTGGACGGGGCTTGGGCCGATCCTGGAGGAGGACATCGCGTTTTCCTCGATGGCGCAGGACAAGATGGGGCACGCGCAGGCGCTCTATACGCTGTTGCATGAATTGGGCGAGCCAGCGCCTGATGCCAACGCGTTTTTGCGTACAACGGAGCTATACCGGTGTTGCGAGTTGGTGGTGCTTCCTCGCGGCGACTGGGCCTTCAGCCTGGTGCGACAGTTTCTCTTCGCCGAGGCCGACCGTATTCGGTTCGAACTGCTTTCGCAGAGCGCGTATGAGCCACTGGCCCAACTGGCGCGCAAGCTGCACGGCGAATTGAAGTATCACGTTATGCACGGGCGGATGTGGATGAAGCGGTTCGGACATGGGACGGCCGAGGGGCGCGAGCGCATTCAATCCGCGATCAACGCGGTGTATCCCCACGCACTCGGCATGTTTGAGTCCACGGCGCAGGATGAGGCCATCGCTTTCAATCGAATCGGTCCGCGTGAATCGGAATTGCAGAGCCGCTGGGAGAGTGAAGTCGGCACCGTCCTGGGCGACGCCGGGTTGGCCATGCCGAAAAACGCGAAGCCGATTTATGGCGGCCGCACGGGGAAACATGGGCCCGAATTGGCGGCATTGCTGGAGTCGATGCAGCGCGTGTATCGAATCGACCCGAACACGCAATGGTGAATTGATGCGACTTGCTGACTTCCATTCGCGAGACCACGGCCCGAGCGCTTCGCATGCGCAGAGCGACACCGCGCTGATCTGGGCCGCGCTTGAAACGGTGACTGATCCGGAGATTCCGGTGATCTCCATCGTCGAGATGGGCATGGTTCCGTCGGTTCGCGTGGATGGCGATGAGACGGTTGTGCGAATGACGCCGACGTTTGCAGGATGCCCGGCGCTCGACGTGATTCGACAGAACATCGTCGTCGCGGTCAAGGACGCCGGCTATGAGAATGTGCGCGTGGACGTCGTCTTTGACCCGCCGTGGACGAGCGATCGCATTACGGATGTGGGGCGCGCGAAGTTGAAGTCGTTCGGGCTTGCTCCGCCCGGTGCGGCGTGTGGATCGATTAATGAAGCGCGAATCGCCGACGTCGCATGCCCGCTGTGCGATTCAACGAACACCTCGCTGGAGTCGATCTTCGGGCCGACACTTTGCCGGGCGATTCACTACTGCAACGCCTGCCAGCAATCGTTCGAACAATTCAAGCCGGTGTAGGCGCTCCGGCGACTCAATTCTCACTTTGCGAATTCCGAGACATCCTTGGCGTGGTCGCGCGCGGTCTCCAGGGCGATTTTCTTCTCCATTACGAGGCGGCGGAGGTCGGCGTCGAGCGACCACATGCCGTCCTTGCGGCCGCTCTGGATGGCGGTGTCGAGGGTTTCGAGTTTGCCGAGGCGAATGGCGCTGGCCACGGAGAAGGTCTGAAGCAGCGCCTCGGTGGCGAGGACGCGGCGGCCGGGACTGACGCCAGGAAGCAGGTGTTGAGCGATGACGGCGCGCAGGCTGATTGAGAGCTGCCCGCGGATGTCATCGTGCTGCTCGGCGGGAAAGAGGTCGACGATGCGCGAGATCGCGCCTTTGGCGTCGGCGCTGTGCAGCGTTCCGAAGATGACGTGGCCGGTCTCGGCGCCGGAGAGGGCGAGCTGCGCCGTCTCGCGGTCGCGTATTTCGCCGACGAGCAGGACATCGGGGTCTTGTCGTAGGCCGGAGCGAAGTCCCTCGTGAAAGGATGGCACGTCTTCGCCGACTTCGCGCTGGGTGACGATGCTTTCGCCGCAGACGGGGTAGATGTATTCGATGGGTTGCTCGATGGTGATGATGCGGCAGTTGCCGCGGGAGTTGAGCAGTTGCAAGAGCGCCGCGAGGGTTGTTGATTTGCCACTGCCGGTCACGCCGGTGACGAGCACAAGGCCGCTGGTGAGTGCGAGCAATCGTTCGGCGAGGGGAGCGGAGAAACCCAATTCATCAAGCGTTGGAATTCGCCCCGGGATGGCGCGGAAGCAGGCACCGCGCTGGCCGCGGGCGCTGAAGATGTTCACGCGATAACGATGCACCTCGGCGGCGTCGTCGAGTTGGGTGGCGAAATCCACATCGCCCGCGGAATCGACCGAGGCTGCGTGTCGTCCGACGGCCAGGGAGCGCAGCATGCCCATGACTTGTTCCGCATTAAGCGGCGTCGGCGTTGCCGCTTTCAGGCGACCATGCACGCGATACATCGGGCAGTTGCCCGGCACGAGGTGCAGGTCCGACGCGTCGACGGCCGCCATGCCGCGCAGGAGTGAAGTCAGAGTTGGGTCGCCTGCCATGTGACGAATGATACCGGCGATGGAGCGGACCGGTTGCAGCGGCAGGCAGGCACGGAGGCCTGCCCCATTGCGTTGCAGCGCGAGCGAGGAAGTACTGTTACTGGTCGGACTTGGCGTCGTAGGCCATGCGAGGAGATCGCGAACGGCCGAGTACGGTGAGGGTGCCTTTGTGTGCGGCGGTCCAGTCGCGAAGTTCGCGCTCGTCGGCACCGGGTGTGGTGGTGACGACGTGGATCGCACTGCCTTTGCCTTGCGCGATCGCGCCCATGCGATCGAGCTGCTCGCCGGAAATGGCGTTGGCCGTGGCGAGCCAGATGATCGTGGGGTGGAACTTCATCGCGGCGTCGAGGGCCGGGGCGAGTTCGCCGGCATTCACCGGCCGCACGGCGCGCACCAGGTCATAGGCACGGATCTTTCGATCGCTGGTTGCGTCGCATGCGCCGCCTTCTTCGGGCCAGACGCGCGGGCCGGTCTCCGTCGCGACGACCACGGCGAATCGCTGCTCGCCGGTGAGGCGGTGAATCTGCTCGTTGATGTGGCCGAGCAGGGCGAAGTGATCCGCGCCGGCATCGGCCGATGGTGCGAGCAGGAAGACCACGCCGGTCGGCGACGCCTGAAGTGCCATCGACAAGCGGGCAGTTTGACCCGGCGATGGCACTTTTATTTCTTGTTTCCCGTAACGGCCGGCTCCGTGTGTGGCCTCGATGGTGACGGTGGAGCCGCTGCGGCCTGCGGGGAGTTTTACAGTGAGCGGGGCAGTGCCTTTTTCTTCGCCGTCGATCATGACGGTGCTGCCCGGCGGCTCGGTGGTGATGGCGATGCGCGGTGTCAGTGCAGCAAGGGTGAGCCTGGCCGGCGCGACGCCCGCGTCGGGGGCGCTGGGGATGTTCACGGTGGTTGTGGTCGGGTCGTAGCCGGGGAGTTCGGCGGTGAGGTGCACCTGCCTGCCGAGCCATTCGGGTTCGAGGCGAAGGTCGATCGGCGTGAGGCCGCGTGGTGTGCCGTTCACCAGGAGTTGGGCGCCGGCCGGGTCGGAATCGACGTGAATACTCGGGCCGGCGACGACGAGAGCGAGATCCAGTGAGACGCGTTCGGCATCGACGGGCGGTGCGATTTCACGCGTGATGGGTTCATAGCCGGCGCGCTTCACGGCGAGCGTTGCCTTCTGACCGGGCAGAAGCGAGAGCGTGGTCGGCGTGCGGCCTTTTAGTTGATTGTTGATCCACACTTCGGCGTCGGGCGGATTGGTTCGCACGGCGAGATCGTATGGCTTCTGAATCAGCTCGATGTTCACATCGCCGATGCCGCCGAAGGCCGAGAGCGGTTGGCGGATTCCGTGGTAGCCCTTCGCGGCGACTTCGAGCCACTTGAGCGTCGAGCCGTCGTTCGGCAGGTTGAGCTTTACCTTGCCCGCGGCATCGGCCGGGCCGACGGATTTGCCATCCATGATGACCGAGGCCCACGCGGGTTTGACGGTGAGCGTGATGGGTACGGTGGCATCGCCGCGCGGCAGATGCAACGCGACGGTGTCGGTTCGGCCGTTGATGAAATAGCCGGTGAGGGCGACAGTGATGATGAGGCCGACGGTGACGCCGATGAGCAGATCGCGGCGGCGACGACGCAGGCGCGAACTGGTGAGCGCTTCGGGCGGCGTGTTGTAGCCGGGGATGGCGGGTTGACGGCGGCCGATGGGCGGCGCGCCGAAGGGCTGTCGCGGGAAGGGATCGCGCGCGGGCTGCGAGGGTGCGGGTCTTGGGGTCGGCGGCGTGTATGACACGGACGGCGGCGGGATGTAATTCATGGGGCGATGCACCGTGGGACCGCGCATGGGCGGCACGAAGGGCGGCGGCACAATGCGCCGCGGCGCGGGCTTGGGAAGAGAGGCATCAACGGCCGTTGCGCCGCGACATCGGGCGCAGACGCCCTCGATAATCGAGATGGCATCATCCGATTCGAGGGCCTGGGCACATCGATCACATCGCAGGGGGTTGCTCATGGGCCGGTCTGATTCGACGCGGCGTGGCGGGAAATACCGGTACGGAAAGGCCAACCCTGGCCAACCCCGCCCCCGGCGCGCTCCGCCGCCGCATAATTGGTACTTGGTTCATCGACGCATATCGTCTGATAACTGTAATGGGGGAGTGGGGGG
>CAZSBF010000061.1:0-26481 GCA_964605185.1 uncultured Planctomycetaceae bacterium | reverse complement strand
GCGGCGGGCGACGGGGGTGGGGTGGTCCGGGGCGACGAGGATGCGCCAGTTGTCGAAGGTGCGGAGTTTTTCCAGCACCGGTCCGACGACGCAGTCATCAATGCGCTCAAGGGCTTTCACTTTCTCCCGCGCGTCGCCCATGTGGCCGGCTTCGTCGGGGGCTTCGATGTGGACGGCGACGAGGTCGAATTCGTCCAGTGCTTTCACGGCGTATTTGCCTTTTGCCTCATAGTCGGTGTCGAGGTAGCCGGTTGCGCCGGGCACGTCGATGAGGGTCCAGCCGAGCAGCTTGCCGAGTCCGCGGATGAGATCGACGGCGGCGATGCATGCGCCGCGGATGCCGAATCGTTGGCGGAAGCGCGGCATGATCGGCACGACGCCCTGCCCCCACAACCAGACATTGGTGGCGGGTGGTTCGCTGAGGTCGCGGCGGACGTGGTTCACGTCGTGTTCGGCGACGATGCGCGAGGCCTTCTCCATTAGCTCGTTGATGCGCTTCGCACCCTTGCCCTTTGGCAGGTAGGACGCGACGGCCTCGTTTGGAATATCGTGCGGCGGCATGCAGGCGACATCGAGCGCATCGGGGTCGGGCATGACCATGAGATTGCGATAGGAGACGCCGGTGTAAAACGTCACGCCCTCGCCGGAGAGTTTCGCGTTCAGGTCCTTGATGATGCGGTCGGCCTCTGGCGTGGAGATGTGGCCGGCGGTGAAGTCGGTCATCTCACCGTTGGTGACGTTGACGAGGTTGCAGCGGAAGACAACGTCTTCGGGCTTGAGGCGGATGTTTTGGGCGACGGCCTCGATTGGGGCGCGGCCGGTGTAGTGTTTGCGCACGTCGTAGCCGAGGAGCGACATGGTGGCGACATCACTTCCCGGAACGAATCCCTCGGGGACGGTGCGGACACTGCCGATGCGGCCGCTCTCAACGATGGAGTCGATGTAGGGAATCTGGGCCGCTTCGAGCGGCGTCTTGCCGCCGAGTTCGGGCACGGGTTCGTCGGCAGCGCCGTCGGGGAGGATGATGGCGTACTTGGTGGTCTCAGGCATTGAAGCTCACAGGCACGGAGGAACGGAGGCAAAGAGGGAACAGGGAATAGGGAACAGGTGAAAGTGGAAGGCACAAAGGCACAGAGGCACTGAGGCACTGAGGTGAAAACGGTCTGGTATGGTGAGTGTCCTCTTGTAATCTGCAATTAGTCATTTGCTATTCGCCATTCGTCGCGGCCGTCTTTACGGCGTCGGCTAGTTCGTCGATTTCATTGTCACCGATGGTGCGGGCGTCGAACAGCATGGCATCATCGGCGATGCGCGGCAAGACGGCGGGTTGGCCCATGCGGAGGCGATGGGCGAGAGCGTCGAGTGATAGGCGAGGTGGAGCGGGCGTCTCTGCCCGCTTCATACCATCGGGAAGCGGGCACGGAGGCCCGCTCCACTTACTCTCCGCACCATTCGTGGGTCGCCATTCGACGACGGCGGTGGGCATGGCCCATGCGGGGAGGGAACCACCGCCGGCGAAGCTTTCGTCGCGGCGAACGGTGAATGATTCCGTCGGCAGGCGTTTCTTCAACGCATCGGCGATGCGTGCGGCGCGGGCGGTGAGTGAGTCCGCCGATTCGGCGAGGGCCGCGAGGGTTGGGATGTGCCGGGCCGCTTCATCGGGTGATTGATAGAGTTCGAGCGTCGCCTCGAGCGCGGCGGCGGTGAGCTTGCCGATGCGAAGGGCGCGGGTCATCGGGTCGCGTCGGAGTTGTTCGATAACGGATTTCTTCCCGAGCAGAATGCCGGCCTGGGGGCCGCCGAGTAGTTTGTCGCCACTGAATGCGACGACATCGGAACCGTTTCGCAGGCTTTGCGCGGCCGTGGGTTCGTTGGCGAGCTTCCAGATTTCACTGTCGAGGAGTGCGCCGCTTCCGAGGTCGTCAAACATGGTGACATGATGGCGATGGGCGAGTTCGACCAGCTCGGGGACGGTCGGGTTTTCCGCGAAGCCGACGACGCGATAGTTGCTGGTGTGGACGTGCATGAGCATGGCTGTCGCGCCGGAGATGGCGCGTTCGTAGTCGGCCAAGTGCGTTTTGTTGGTGGTGCCGACTTCGCGAAGGATTGCGCCGCCGGCGGACATGACCTCGGGCAGGCGATAGGAGCCGCCGATTTCGATGAGCTGGCCGCGCGAGACGATGACTTCGCGGCCCTTGGCGATGCCGTGCAAGACGAGCATGGTGGCGGCGGCGTTGTTATTGACGATGAGGGCGGCTTCGGCGCCGGTGAGGCGGCAGAGGATTTGCTCCGCATAGGCTCCGCGCTGGCCGCGTTTGCCGGTGTCGAGGTCGATTTCGAGGTTGCAATAGCCGGTCGCGGAGGCGGAGACGCGCTGAACGGCGGGCTCGGCGAGGATGCTTCGGCCAAGGCCGGTGTGCAGAACGATGCCGGTGGCGTTGATGACGCGGACGAGGCGCGTCGCAGCCCGCGATTGAATGTGGGCGCGGGTGCGGGTCAGAATCGATTCGATGCCAAGGTCGCACGATCCGGTTGCCATTTCGGCTCGCACCGCCTCCAGCACGGTTCGAAGCGCTTCGGTTACGACCATGCGTGACTCTGACCGCAGGCCGTTGAACGACTCCGCCGCTTTGAGCAGCACGGTCATCGATGGTAGGCGGGAGAGATCGGCGCTCATCGGGGGGTATCCAGGAGGATTCGCTCATCGCCGATGCGGCGGGTGAAGCCGACGCGGTCGAGATGCTCAAGCAGGGGTTGCACGACGCGGCGCGACACAGGTTGAAAACCTGTGCCACATGGGGGCTGCGATTCGCCGGCGCGGGCTTGCAGTGCGTCGCGCACCTCGGCCATCTTGAATCGGCGGCCGGTGCCAAGTTCGCGAAGGCACTGTTTCAGGTCAGTCATCACCGTCGCGGAAATATAGTGCTGCGGCTCGAACATCACCAATCGCGGCTCGGTCTTGGCCAGGTCTTCGAGGACTTTGAGTCGCTGCTTGGACAGGCCCGCGGCGGATTTTAGAGCGGCCAGCAGCGGCGGGTCGAGCTTGGCGGCGAGGATCTCGGAGACGACTTGTTCCATGAGCGCGGCGTCTTCGGGGGAGAGCGCGGGGCGAAAGTCGCGATGGGCGATGTAGGGGCCTTTCGCTTGTGCAATGCCGGATGCTTCGAGGCGGCTGAGCAGTGATTTCCCGCCGCCGGGTGTCGTGCGCCGGTCGAGCCAGGTGATGAAACGATCGCGAAGGACGCCGGGTTCCAGTGGATTGGAGGCGTGGTGGCGATTCAGGTATGCGGCAGCGCGGTATTCGACGGCAGTGAGCGTGTCGATGTGAACGAGGGAGCCGCCGGTGAGTGTGGCGAGTTTGCCGGTTTGTCGCAATCGTTCGCGCAGGGCAGCGACTTCTGTCGGTGCGATGCCGATCTCGCAGGCGATGCGAGTGTCGGCGCGCGGCGTGAAGCCTGCCTGTCGCAGGGCTTCTTCGAAACGCACCAATGCCTCGGGCGATTCGGCGTGGCGGAGTGATTGAAGTTCGTCGGCGTGCGATGGTCGAAAGCGGCGCGACGAGGGGCGGATGATGGTGCCGCCGCCGATGGTGTGTTGGGCGGTTTCGTTTCGCAGGATGAATCGCTGGCCGAACGCGCCGACGACGGGTGTTTGGAATCGAAATTGCACGAGGGCGCTTTCGCCCGGCGGGATGGCGTTGCCACCGACCACGACGAACATGGCCATGGCCTCGGTTGTGCCCATGCAGACGCGGACGCGTTGGTGCGAAGCGAAAGGTTTCCCGCTGCGAGTCAACATGCGAACGCGGGCATCGACATAGCGGGCGGGCGTGAGGAAGCCGGGTGTCGCGAGTTCCATTCCGCGGTCGATTCGTTCGCGTTCGATGCCGGTGAGGTTCAAGGCGGCGCGCTGTCCCGCGCCGGCATCTGTTACGGCGCTGCCGAAGGACTGCACCTCGCGGACTTTGCAGGGCAGGCCGGCGGGTTGCAATTCGAGTGATGCGCCGGCAGCGACTGCGCCGCTAAGCACGGACCCGGTGATAACTGTGCCGCGACCGTGCACGGCGAAGACGCGATCAATGGCGAGTCGAAAGATCGGCCCGCGCTCGCGAGAGGGGAGGCGATCCACCAGTGCGACGATGGTTGCGCGAATATCGTCGAGGCCCGCGCCGGTTTTTGCGGAGCATGCCACTCGCGGCCATTCGGCGAGCGGCGTGCCGCGAAGGAGATCGTCGAGTTGCGTTCGCACTTCTGCGATGCGATCGGGCGGGACCATGTCCGACTTGCTGATGGCGATGAGTCCTACGGGGAGGCCGAGCAGGTTGAGAATGTCGACGTGTTCGCGTGTCTGCGGCATGACGCCGTCGTCGGCCGCGACGACAAGCATGGCCAGGTCGACGCCGGTTGCACCGGCGACCATGGTGCGGACGAAGCGTTCGTGGCCGGGGACGTCGACGATGCCGATCTGGAGCGGGCGGCCTTTGGAATCGGCGAGCGAGAGGTGGGCGTAGCCGAGTTCGATGGTCATGCCGCGGGCCTGCTCTTCGGGGAGGCGGTCGGGGTCGGTGCCGGTGAGGGCTTTGACGAGGCTGGATTTTCCGTGGTCGATGTGGCCAGCGGTGCCGAAGATACAGGCGCGGGGAGTGGTGGCGGTGGCGGCGGACATTTGCGACCATCTTATCGTGAGCCGAAGCGGGCACCCATCTCGGTGGTTTGATTGCGGCCCCTTCAATTCTCTCGAAATTGGTTGTTCTGCCGAATAGAATGGTGGCAGTGGAGGGGCGTCTGAAGTTCACTAGCCGTCGCACGGAGCGGCCCATGCTGCTTGGCGACCGCCGGTGGGGAAGACGACCTGCAGCGAGCAGCGTCGCGAAATTCTTTTTCGCGCGATCATGCTCGTTGCCCCTTTTTTGACGCGGGCACGGGAAGCGGCGACGATTCCGCACGTGACCTCGCGCTGGTTCATCCCACTTTCGCTTCTCATCTTTGCCGTGCTCGTCGGCGGATTGTGGACCTATTTATCCGCCACTGAAGAGCCGACGCCGGCCAAGTGGGTGCGGCATTCCCGCGATACGCTACTCGATTCTCCGCCGGCCAAGCCCGCACCTCCGAAGGTTGAACCCGTCGCAGTAGCGAAGCCTGCGAAGAAGGCGGGGAAGAAATCGGCTCGCCGTTTTGTTGAGCCGCCGACGGTGAAGTGGACGGACGTTGCGGCGCATGTTGATATGGAAGCGGTCAAGCTTCGCCTTGACGCGACGGAATCCGCGCCGGCTGAGTTGATCGCTGCCAAGCGCGACATGGACGCGGGCCGGGCGGTTGCGGCACTGCGGGCCTATGACAATGTGCTTGCGCGATCGAAAGGGAACACGGCGGCGATGGCCGGGCGGGCGGCGGCGCTGACGGCGCTGGATCGCCTGGATGAGGCCGCGACGTGTTACGAATCGCTGGTGACGCTTGCTCCGCGTGATGCGCTGGCTCGCTATAACTATGGCGTGCTGCTCTATCGGCGCGGGGCGTTTGGGGAGGCGTCGACGCAGTTTCGCGAATTGGTGGCACTGCAACCCGACCATGCGCGGGGGCACTACAACCTTGCGACATTGGCGCAGCGGGCGGGGCGGCTGGGCGAGGCGCGCGATGCGTGGACGGCGTTTACGCGGCTGGAGCCGGCGGTGCCGAGCGGGTGGTTCAACCTTGGGGTGGTGTTGCTGGATTTCGATGAGCCGCTTGACGCGGCGCGGTGTTTCGCGGTGTTTTCGGCATTGCGGCCAACTGAAGCCGACGGCTTTACCAATCTCGGCGCGGCCTTTGCGGCGGCAGGGAGCCTTGAAGATGCGCTGGAAGCGCTGACGATTTCGGATGGACTTATGCCGTGCGATGCGATGGTGATGACGGCGTTGGCGGATCTGCATGCGGCGATGATTGAGTCGGACGGTGAGCGGGCCGAGCAGCATCGGGCGCAGGCGCTGGCGATCAGCGAGCAGGTCGCGGGGATGGAATAGCGTCACTGCCAGTGCCTTATCGTAGAATACAAATTGCAAGCACGGGGCCAGTTTTGAGGGCACGCGGCCGCTTGCTGGCGCGTGCGGCTCGTTGTTGGCGGTTGTTGCGGTCTTTTCAGGGATGCAGCGGTCCCCTAAAATCTCCGAAATCAAAACCACAACCTATGGAGCACAATGCATATGGAACGCACACTCATTATTCTCAAGCCTGATTCCCTCCAGCGCGGTCTGGCCGGTCGCATCATCACGCGATTCGAGGAGAAGGGCTTTCAGATTGTCGGCATGAAGGTGATGAAGGTCTCGCGCGAGCTGGCCGAGAAGCACTATGCCGTGCACAAGGGCAAGCCGTTTTACGATCGGCTGGTCGCATACATCACGAGCAGCCCGGTGGTGGTGATGTGCCTTCAGGGGGTGAACGCGATCACGGTGTCGCGGAAGATGATGGGGGCGACGTTCGGCAGCAAGGCCGAACCGGGGACGATCCGTGGCGATTTTGGAATGTCGAACAGCTACAACCTGATCCACGGGTCGGATTCGCCGGAGGCGGCGCAGTTTGAGATCGGGCTGTACTTCAAGGCGGATGAGTTGGTCGGCTACGAGCGGGCGGTCGAGCGATGGGTGTATGACACGTCGGCGGGGGATCCGGAGTAGTCACACGTGTTCGAATTCGTCGAAGATCGGACTGGTACAGGTTACTCCGGCCTCCGTATGTCGGCGGACGAGTACATGACGCTGCCGGAATGCTCGGCTCATTATGAACTGCTAGACGGTGTGGTGATTGAGTGGCCCTCCTACAGTGTTCAACATCAGAGAGTGGTTCTCGAAATCGCGTGTCAGTTCTTCGCGTTTCTTGAGACTCATCCCGTCGGGCAGGTTGTGCATCAGGTCGATGTGCGAGTGACGAACAAGATCGTGTATTGCCCCGACGTGATCCTTCTCAGTAATGAGAAGGCGGCGCGAGTAACAGATCGGGTAAACGAAATACCCGACCTTGTGGTCGAGGTTATCTCACCCTTGTCGAGAGCGTGCGATGCCATTACGAAACGACATGATTATGAGGCGGCCGGCGTGGGGGAGTATTGGCTCATAGACCTGTTGAATGAATCGTTCACGTTCTTGGTGCTCAAGAACGGTGTGTATGTGGAGGTGTCTTTGAGGAAAGGGCGATACGCTTCGGAGGTGGTCACGGGGTTTCAGTTGGATATCGAGCGTGTGCGCAGGATCTCATAGGATTTGAGTCTCGTTTCAACGGAGGCATCGATGAGCGAAGAGCGAATTCTCGTAACCGTTCGCACCTATCCCAATCTTAGTTCCAAGTACATTGAGACGGTTTGTACCGGTGGAATAAACGAGCAGGGTGAGTGGAGGAGATTGTACCCTGTGTCCTTGCGGCACCTTGACGAAGAAAAGCAATACAAGACGTTCGATATCATCACGGTAAGACTCGGCGGGAATCCCGACGGGCGTCCTGAAAGTCGACGACCCGATACTGCGACGCTTAAGGTGGTTGGCCATGTAAAGGCGTGGCCTGAGCGCAGAGATTGGATAGTACCAACAGCCCTTGCGTCCATGAAGGCACTTCGGGCTACTCCGCGAACGCTGTGCCCGGTCGCTGTTGGGGACGTATTGGAGTTCATTGCAGAGCCAATAGAATCCGAGTGGACAGAAAAGCAAAAGGAACTGCTGAGGCAGGAGGGCCTTTTTGAAGGGCCTACTCCATTGGAGAAGCTGCCCTTCGATTTCCGATTAAGATGGAAGGATACCGATGGTGAAGAGCACGATTCAAAATATATTGCGTGGGAAGTTGGGCAAACTTGGAGAAGCTTTCGACACCGGTATGCCGACCCGATAGCGAAGATGAGAGAGAAATGGCTCAGCGATCTGTTTGGACCCAAACGTGATATCTGGTTCTTTATGGGCAACTTCGCCGAGCACCGACAACACTTTGGAATATGCGGCGCATTTGTGCCGCCGAAGAACGAGGTAGATAGTGGGAATCTCTGGACAGCTTAGATCGCGTAAATCGGCGAACGAAAAGGCATTGGCAGCCTTTGGCATCGACACATCGGTTAGTAAATCGGGTGTGCTAACTCAAGTTGTAAGACGGGGTGGTCCCGTTACGGTATTAACCATTGGGTACGAAAAGCGAGATGTAGTAGATCTGGCATCCACACTTCGGGCGATTGGTGTTGAGTACCTCGCTGATATCAGAGACAAGCCGGTGTCCCGAAAGCCAGGATTCGGGGCTAGTGGGCTGCTCGAACTCTGTCGTGAAATCGATGTCGAATACGGTCCATGGAGTAGCCTCGGTTCTACTGAGGCTCAAAGAGATCGGTTGCACGAAACAGGTGATCTAGGAAGGTTCCGTCGTATATTTCGAAGTTACGCCGAGAAGCACCTTAATAATGAAATTGAGAAGTTGGCGAAGATTTGCCGAAAAAAAGTGACCGTACTGCTCTGCTATGAACGAGCGCATGAAGAATGCCACCGAAGTATTATCGCCGATTTGCTCGCGGAAAAGACTGGTGCTGGAATTACAGCTGTTTTGTAAAGTCTTCTCGACGCGTATCGCTTAATAACAGTACTCTAGATCGCAATTCCTCCCGATTCTGAATCTGAATCGTGTGCTCGCCGATGTCCCATTTTCCGGCGGGTTCGTGGTTGCGCGTGGTGATGTAGAAGTATTCCGTCGTGCCTACGCCGCCGCCGGGGGTGTAGACACCGGTGCGGCGAACTTCTTTCCATGGGATGTCGATGCGCGAGGTCAGGCCGCGCAGGCTGGCGGCTTCGGGCGTGATCACCAGTCTTCGCACATAGCCGCGGATGAGGCTGTAGAGCGAGATCAGCAGCACCGCGCCTGATGACAGGTGCATCCATAATGGGCATCGCAGGAAAATGAGAAACACCTGAAGGGCGCAGATGGGCAGCATGACCATGAGGTAGACGTGGAGTGGCGCGGCGAGGTAGGGCCAGGATTGACGCGTGCTGTTGCTTGGGGATGGGTCGTCGGGCATTGGGGGAATCGTAACGCTCGGTGGATGAGCAGGGGAATCGTGTTCAATTCAGAAGTCCGGCTGAAGCCGGCTTGCGAATGAAATGTGATGGTGTATTGGTTCCACCAACTGAAGTTGGTGGCAAAGGCTGGCCGGCTAAAGGCCGGCCTGCGGGTGCGGCGGACTTGCCATTTGTTTCATGCAATTACAATGCATCCTAGAGCCGGGGGAACGCACCGACTGATCGTCGGTGCCACAAGCATCATTAACATTCAATCGTAGAACGAAAACGCCCGGCGACGTGTGTCACCGGGCGTTTGTGTTTCGTGTTGATTCAGCGATCCGTGATTACGGATTCACCGGCTCTTCTTCGGTGTTGGCCGTTTTGGTGGAGCCGGCTTTTTCCGTGTCGGTCATCTTGGCATAGATGCCGCCGTTGCCGGGGTTGGTGTACATCGAGGTGTCCATGCCGGGGACGTGGTCCTTGCCGGAGACGAGGAAGATTTCGACGCGACGGTTTTCATCGGCGCCGCCACGGGCCGGGTTTGGAACGCGCGGGCGGAACTCGCCGTAGCCCATGCAACCCATTCGCTGGTAGTCGACGCCACCCTGCTTGAGGTTGTACATGACGGCGATGGAGCGGTGGGTCGAGAGGTGCGAGTTCGTCGGGTGTTTCTTGCCGGTGATGGGGCCGATCGGCAGATTGTCGGTGTGGCCGACAACGACGACATCAAAGTTGCTCGCGGCGGCGGAGCCAACGATTTGAGCAAAAGCGGCGAGGCTCTTCTTGGCCTCTTCCTTTACTTCGTCGCTGCCCTTGGCGAAGGTCAGGTCGCTCTTCCAGCGGACGGCGCCATGTTTGGCGTCGTATTCGACCATGTCGGGATATTTCGCGGCGAATTCCTTGAGGGCCTTGTCCAGCTCTGGCGGGAGCTGCACGACTTCGATGTTGCCGACGCCCTTCTTGAGTAGCTCATCCATTTGGCGCTGCAGTTTGTCGGCGAAAGCGGTGAGCCGTTCGTTTTCGGCGCGGGCGGTTTCATAGAGCGCCGTCTTGGAATCGAGTTCGCGCTTCATCGACTCGCGCTCGGATTCGAGGGCGAGCACCTTGTTGCGCTCGTCGGCGAGATCGCGCTCAAGCGCATCGGCTCGCTCGGCGGCTTTGCGCCGTGCGAACTCGGTTCGCAGGAACTCATCCCGCGAAACGCAACCGGTGGTCGTGACAAAGAGAGAGCAAAACCCACCCAGTAGAACCAGTTTCCGTACCGTACTCATGTAATCCTCCCTGCGACTGCAAAATGTATACTGCGGGGAACCGCGCCGGTTCGTGCATTCCAACGGCCCGGATTATGCGAGTTTTCCGCCTGCCGATCAACCTTAGATCGGCAAAAATTGCCGACGGGCCGCAGGGGATGTTGTAATGGGCTTCGTGGCGCGGTCGAACAATTCACACGCGCCGCCCGCGATGGCTACTCTTCCTCCAACCCCTCGGCCAGGCTCGACTTGCAGATTTCCCTGAGCAGCATGGTCGCGTAGCAGCCGGATGGCAGTGTGAATCGAAGCTCCAGATAGGGCCCGAACCGGTCCTCAGTGGCTTCGACTTCGAGGCTTTCGGGTCGAAAGCGGAGGGGCCGGCGCGTGCCCTGGAATTTCATATCGCGGCCGGGGCGGAACGAATCGGCGGTCATGGCCTGGTCGGCAAGGACTTTCTGCTCGATTTCGCCGGGCATGCCATCGGGCTCGGTCATTCGGAAGCCGAAGAGGGGGCCGGTCGCGGAGATCTCGAAGGCGGCGGCGCGCGGGGCCTCGGCGGCTTCGTCCTCAACGCGGAAGACCGCGCCGTTCTCGTGCTTGTAGGCAAGGTCGCCGGTGAGCACGCGGTCGAACTCCTGAATGCGCCTGGCCAGGACGAGGTTGAACAGGTGTGACTGATAGGCGTTCACGAAGAACTTCTTCAGCCGCAGATCGATCGCGTGATAGGCGCGGGCGTGTTTGCCGTGCGATTTGGCCATGGCGCGTGTGGCGCGGGCACAGTCGCGGAAGCCGTAGGGCCATGCCTTCGCGGCGGCCTCGAAGTTGCCGGCTTCGTAGAGTTGCCGGGCCTTGAGCACTTCGCCGCTGTCATGGGGGCCGGGCCGGCCGAGCATGAGATCGACGGCGGTGACAAGATCGCGCTGAAGTATGGCGCGGCCGATCTCCCAGGTGTCGCCGCGCAGGCCGAAGCGTTGTTGCCCGAAGTAGTTCGGCACGCCGCGGCGGTGGAGGACGTCGCACATGGCGCGGACATCGTCGGCGCGCTTCATCTCGACGTTGCGAAGGCGGATGCGAAACTTGTTTCCGCGGAGATGGCCGATCTTCAATTTGTTGCGATGGCGGGTGACGTTGAGCACCTTGATGCGGGGGATGTTGAGGTCGGCGATGCGCAGCGGGTCGATGTGTTCGACGCTGAGCGTTTGCACGGTAACGGCTCGCGCATCCTTCAGCCCCGCGAGGCCGATGTCATGTGTGGCGACACCGAGGGCGCGGGCGATGTCGTTGACCGCGCGCATGGTGGAGAGCCCCTGCTTCTCGATGGAGAAGAAGGCGTGGTCGCCGACGCCGGCCGGCTCGTAGGCCGGGATCTCTTCGACGGCAAAGTCCTCATAACGGCGTTTGATGGCCGCGGCGATGGGTGGGACGTCGGCGGTGAGATATGGCAGATCATCCAATGGGGACGGGCCCGCCGCTGCGGGTTCGGGTGACAGTGGGGGCGGATTGGTGGTATTGATGGTCGTCTCCGGCGAGAAGTTCAGTTGAGTCAGGGTGCGGCCGATAGTATAATGAACTTGCCTGTCGGGGGTTTTTGACCGGCTTTAGGTCGCTCCGATCGGCTGGGCTTATTGCGAAAACCGCCCGCTCCGACTCCGTGAGCGGCTTTCGCCATCGGCCTGATGACACTGTTACGAGTCAGGTCCATTTCATGGCTGAGACGCCCGGCGATCTGCTGGATCGTTGCCAAAAGGCAATCGGTTATCAATTCAAGGACATGTCGCTCCTTGAGGCGGCATTGACGCATGCATCGGTCGCGCCGAATCGGCTGGCGAGCAATGAGCGCATGGAGTTTCTCGGCGACTCGATTCTCGGCATGGTGGTGTGCCGCTATCTGTACGACAACTATCCTGATTCGCTCGAAGGCCCATTGACCAAAATCAAGTCGGCGGTTGTCTCGCGAAAGACCTGCGCCGAGATGGCGGAGAAGCTCGATCTGCCGTCGTTCCTGTTTCTGGGCAACGGCATCACCAGCCGCAACAAGCTTCCGACGTCGCTGGCGGCTGCTGTGCTGGAAGCACTGATTGCGGCGATGGCGATTGACGCGGGGCTGGAGCGCACGACGGAGTTCATCCTGCAGCATGTGACGCCGTTCATTGAAGAGGCCGTGGCGAGCGAGCACCAGCAGAACTTCAAGTCGCAGTTGCAGCAGCACGCCCAAAAGACGCGCGGCGTGACGCCGGTTTATGAATTACTCGACGAGAAGGGCCCGGATCACAGCAAGTGTTTTGAGATCGCCGTGCGGATCGACGGACGGCGATTCACCAGCGCGTGGGGGCCGAGCAAGAAAGAGGCCGAACAGAAGGCGGCGTTCAACGCGCTTGTCGATTTGCAGGTCATTCCGGCGGAGTCGTCGGTGTGATGGGGCGGCCAGCCAGTGCCGTTTCGATTGATTCCTGCAGCAATTCCCCGCCGTTTTCTTTCAGGTGAATCGCGAGGTTTAGCGCCAGCAGTTTGGCCCGTTCATCCTTCCATCGGCCGACCAGTTTTACTGCGTCCTTTTCCGTCGTCAGCAAGACATTTGCTTCCACCGTCGCGGCCGTGTCGGCGAGGCCGTCAATCTCCTCGGCCGTGTAGTAATGATGGTCGGGGAATTCGTAGGCGGCGAGGACGCGAATCCCCATTCGCTCGACGCATCGGCGAAAGCTCGCGAAGTTGCCGATGCCCGCGAAGATGACGGCCTGCATCGAGGCCGTGTCGGCCTCGGCCACAACGCGCCCCTTCACATCGAGAAAGCCGTCGATGCGTTGCTCGGCGAGGATGATCGGCTTGCCGCCCGAGGCGCGCTCTGCCACGCGACGAATCTCGGCCAGTGCCGGCTCGCTGACTTCATCGCTGCGGGTGATGACGAGTAAGGCGGCGCGGCGAAGGCTTGAGAGCGGTTCGCGCAGGAGGCCGCGCGGCAGGATGTGACCGTGGCCGAATGGGTTGGTGGCGTCGATGAGTACGATGTCGAGGGCGCGGGCCAGCCGTCGATGTTGAAAGCCGTCGTCGAGGATGAGGCAGTCGGCGCCTTCGGCGATGGCGGCGTCGGCGGCCGCAGCGCGGTCGGGGTTGAGAAACACCTGTGCTTTGGGGCAGCGGCGCTTGAGCACGCGGGCTTCGTCGCTTTGAGCGGCGAACTGGGCGGCTGCGGCGTCACGCTGTTCTTCGTCGAAGGGAATCGAACCGCCCTTGTAGCCGCGCGAAAGGATGGCGACGCGTTTGCCTCGTTCGATGAGCAGGGTTGCGACCTTCGCGGTCATTGGCGTCTTGCCGGTGCCGCCGACGGTGATGTTGCCGATGGAAATGACCGGGCGTGCGGCGCGACGGGCGGCGAAGGAGAAGGCGTCGAACCAGGCATTACGAAGGGCGATGATTCCGCGATAGGCGCAGGCGGGCGGGGCGAGGAGGGCGCGGGCGAGTGATTGCATCGGTCCGCGTTTTCGGCCGGAGACGAGATCGAGGTATTGGGCGTGGGAGGTGGCCATGACGGAGCTTGGCAGTCTACCGCATTCCCACGCTCTTGTGCCTCAGTAGAGTTTCTTGACCAGTGCACCCGGGTAATACGTCTGCAGGATCTGTTTGTAGTCCATTCCGCTCTTGGCTTTGCCGTCCATGCCGTATTGGCAGAGGCCCATGCCGTGACCGAAGCCGCGGCCGTTCTTGAAGGTGAAGCCGTCTTTGGTGGGTTCGATCTTGAAGTTGGTGGATTTGAGGACGCGGCCGCCCATGGCGAGGCGGAAGTCTTCGCCGACGAGGGTTTCCTTGGTGCCGCCGGAGCCGACGATCTCGAGCCGAACGATTCGGCCGTCGGTCGTTGTCTGCTTCGGGACCAGATCGGTGACGGTGCCGAGTTTCTTCAGTGATGGGTAGCGGGCAAGAAGTTTCTTGGTGATCTCAGCGCGGGAGAGCTTCACCGGGTCCCAGCGGTAGAACTTGGCATTGGTGCAATCGTTGCAGGCCACACCGCCGCGAAGGGGCGGGACGTCGGGGTCGTTGGGCTTCACGTTCCGCACGGGTTGGGAGAGGCCGCCGCATGCTGAGGAGTAGTAGGTGCAGAAGATTTCGGATGATTGGCCGTTGAACCAGGTACAGACTTCGCCTGCGGTGGCTTGCACGGCGCGATCGGCGACGGCGTCTTCGCCGCGCACGCCGACATACATCTGGCTTCCTTCATCATCGTAGACATCGAAGTGTTTGCTCTCGGGGGCGTTCTTCTTTTGGTACAGGGCATAGGTTCGGGCGGCGACGCACTGGGCCTTGAAGGATTCGGCGTGGAAGCTCCGCGGGATTTCGCCGCGCAGGACGCCGCGGAGATAGGCTTCCATGTCGAGGTGATTCACGACCATGAGGCCGCCGTTCTGTCGGAGGATGCGAAGCTGGCCGCGATAGGTTTGGCCGTTGATGACAAGCGAGGCATCGCGGATGGGGGCGATGAGGATGTCGCCGGAGGGGATGGTCTTCGACCCGATCTGCAGGCCTTGTGCGGATGTCGGACGGACGGCGGCGTTATCGATGGCCGCGTTCTCGGGAAGGATGGCCTTGCCGGTGTTTGTGTCGGTGATGGCGAATGGCGACGTGACGGTGAGGTCGAAATTGGAGCGCGGTTGTCGGCCGAAGAATCGCACTCGAATCTGGCGATCGACGACGGTCTCGGGCGGCTTGGTCTCAATCGGTCGCTGGCCCCAGCGGGTACCGTCGGTCCACTGGATGCAGCCGAAGAAGACGACGTTGACGAGGGCCACGGCGACGATGAGGCTCTTGATGGGGCCGGCGCGGCGCAGCCAACGGGCGACGGCGTGGATGATCTTTAGTTGGGCAAGCCGTCGTGTCATTTTGTATACAACGTATTACGCGAGACGAAGGTTCCCGAGACCGAGGCATTCTAGCGACTTCGTGTCAGTCGGCGCGATTGAACGGCAAGCAAGGCAACGATGATTAATCCTGCCGTGGCCGGTTCGGGGGCGGGCGGGTCGAAGGCGACGGTCAACGCTTCATTCACGCCGTTCTGGTTCACATAGGCGATGGCGGGCCAGCTTGTGCCGTAATCGTCGAATGCCAACGAAGGGGCACGGGGGAGGCCGATCGGGGAGTCCATGATGATGGAGGTGTCGACTGAGGCCGACTGCCACGCAAGCGCGGGATTGAGAAATGTGTACCACAGTTCCTGGGTCGTGGGGGTTCGCATTTCGTAGGCGATCGCGGGTCGGCTGTCGGAAGCGTCGAAGGCAAGGGAGATGTCTTCGAAGCGATTCGAGTTGCTGGTTTGGATCGTCGTCGTTGCAAGGGTGCCGCCGTTGAATTTGGTGTATTGCAGGCGCGAGGTTGTGCCGGTGTACGTGGTGTAGGCGATGGCGAGGTGGCCGTCGGAGGGGTCCACACCAATGTCGATGCCGTCGACGAAGTCGGCGGTGGTGAAGGTGGCGCCGGCCCAAAGCCCGCCGGGCGATTCCGACGCGAGCACAACGCCCTGTCCGCCGCTGGAGAGAGCGGCGCGCGATGCGACGTGCCGCAGTCCGCGATCGTCCACGACCATCTGCGAGTCCAATACGACGGAGACGCCGGAGAGGCTCATCATGGCGGATGAATTGAAGTTCGGGTTGGCGTAACCGATGGAAGACGTGGCTCCGACGGCGGCATTATTGAACATACCGCGGAGCGAGCCAGTGAGATCGGTGGTGAGGGCGACGACCGGGCGGGAGACGTTTGCTCCGGAGCCGGCGATGGATTGATTGGCGCCGTAGTTGAATTGCCCGAAAACGGTTCCGTTGTCGTTGACCCAGGCGAGCGTCGGCCGCTCGGCGCGATCGAATGTGATGGCCGTGCGCAGGCCGACACCGGGGCCGTTGGCGATGTCACGGTGGCTCCAGAAACCGAGTGGCGTGAATTGCGAATGGCGCACGAAGTTGTTGCCGCCCATGGTGGGGGTCGCGGTCCAACTGAGCGACGCCGTGCCATAGTGATCGAAAGCGAGGTCGGGCGAGGAAGCGGCGATGTTCGTATCGAGGGCGCTGACCGTGGAGAGCGTCCACGTTGGTGTGCCGCTGGTGGCGAAGGCTGCGGAAGAAAGCGCCAGAACAAGTCCGAAACCAAGAACGATGCGAGGTAGACGCGGGTAGCGCAGCATGGTTGAACCTCCTTTTGCGCGATAATCGAGTCTGTAATTTGCCGGTCCACCGCACCCGGCAGGATTCGAACCTGCGACCGTCGGATTAGAAATCCGATGCTCTATCCGGCTGAGCTACGGGTGCTCTTCGGGAAATCCTACCCGCCGATGCCCGGATAACCAAGAAAAGCCCATTTCCGGGCTGAATGTGAGGTTCAAGGCCTTCCTCAGTTGACGGCGGTTCGGGACTGTGCATATGGACCCGATTGAGCGGACAGGATTTCATTGTCGGGAGTTCGGTTCGCTCCGATTCTCGGACCTCATATTGGGAAGTGTCACTGGGGTCCGACGTATAATTGCTCGATTAAAGAAGCAATTCCCGTTTGTGTGCATCGGTTCTTCGGCGCCCTCGCTTCGCCGCCGGTCATGCAGTGCGGAAACTCGGAGGTGGAGACGTGGCGCGCCGGATTCTCCTTATTGTCATTACGCTTGTCTCGCTGCCCGGTGTGGCTGCTGCGGTGGGACCGGATGTTGTTGTTGCGCTGATTTACGACATTCGCCGATGGGCGCGGGTGGGCGACATTACGGCATATTCGATTGCGACGACTTCGTGCAACCTGGGCGACCAGCCGCTTTCGTGGGTGGCGACGACCAGCGCCCATCCCGTCATTGCGCAGAATATGTACCGATTGAAGGATGGCCGGTTCGAGCAGATCGGCATGTCGTGGTTGAAGCACGGTTTTGCGTCCACCAATGAGAGCTTGTGCCAGTTGTGTTCGCAACCGAGTGGCGATCCTGAGTATCTGTTTCCCGGGTGTTCGGATCCTTATTCGGCGGGGCTCAACGGGCAACAGAATCTCCTGGGGCCGCGGTCGGAGGTGAATGCCTCGACGGGCGTATTTCCGTATCCATTTACATCGCCACCGATTAACGACCTCAACATTGATCGCCGGATTCAGGTGCGAGATGCGGACTTGTTGCCGTCGTTGAACGTGGGCGCCCTGTACTTTGCCGAGGCGCACTACGTGAGTGCAGATGACGCCGCGGCCGGCAACGGAACAAACAACGCATCCTACATCCGAATCTTGATTGGCGAATCGCCACCCGGCAGCTTCACATTCGTTCCCAGCGTCTTTGGCAATACCGCGTTTTATTCTCCGGGCATCAAGGCGTGGCAGGATTACGACGCTTCCGTGGCAATGGCCAATGCCGACGTGCCGGGGGATGGCCGAATTATTGTCGCCGCGAAAGCCACCGCGCTTGGCAATGGATTCTGGCGTTACGAGTATGCCGTGGAGAATCTCAATTCCGACCGCAGCGTCGGCACCTTTGGCATCCCGCTCGAAATGCACACTCCGCGGCAGAATGTTGGATTCCACGATGTAGACTGCCACAGCGGCGAGCCGTATTCAGTGACGGATTGGTCGTCGTCGTATGCAGCCGGGGAATTCACGTGGGCCACACAGTCGCACGGCGTGAATGTCAATGCGAACGCGATTCGTTGGGGCTCGCTTTACAACTTCCGGGTCGATGTGAATTCGCCGCCGATCGCCAATGCGCAGATCAACCTCGGGCTGTTCAAGCCGGGCGTGCCGACAAACATGGCCGTTTCAATCCTCGGTCCTTCGCCTGCGGCCGTGGATTGCAACAACAATATGACCCCAGACTGGCAGGAGATTCAGGGGAATCCGGCGCTGGACTGCGACAACAACGGAAATCTCGACGTCTGCGACCCGGATTGCAATGGCAACGGCATCCCCGATGTGTGCGACATCACCACGGATCCGACGCGCGATTGCAATGGAAATGGCAAACTCGATGTCTGCGAGCTGCCGGTCGGCAACCCGGCGCCGGGCGGACCGTTCTTCTGCACCAGCAACTGCCTGCCGGACTGCAACCACAACGGCAAGCCGGATAGTTGCGACATTGCATCGGCCACCGATCCGGATTGCAACGGAAATAACATTCCCGACAGTTGCGACATTGGTTCTGGCTTCAGCGTTGACTGCAACGCGAACCAGATTCCCGATACATGCGAAATCGCCGGCAACCCCGGACTGGATTGCAATACGAACGGGCTAATCGACTCATGCGGAGAGTTAGACTGCAACGGCAACACCATTCCCGATGATTGCGAAGGCCCGGCGTGCCCGGGCATTCTCGCGGGTGATATCAACTGCAACGGGTTTGTGCAGCCGAACGACATTCCGGGTTTCGTCAATCTTGTGTTGATTGGCAAGCCATCCTGCACCGCTGACATGAATCATGACGGCAAAGTGAACGGGGTGGATGTGGTTCTCTTCACGGACGTGTTGGTGCCGTAACGCGTTACGATATTGCAACATTCGTGTCGGATGAGGCGGCGACCGTCGGCTCGACAAGATCCACTTTTGCGCGATGAGAAGCCGGGATGCCCAGCAGGGCGTCGTGCTGCGCGAGGAACGCCGACCGCTGGGCGATCAGATCGGGCGGCATCGTTGCGAAGCAATGCTCGAACGGCTCGGCCGGGTCGGGTTCGTAGGATTCGGCGTCCGCGATGGCCGTCGTGATTTGTTCGTGAATTTCCATTTCCCACTGAGCGGCCATGGCGTCGGTCAGGATGCCGTGGTTACGAAGATAGGTTGCCATCCGCAAGAGGGGATCGCGCGCGATCCATATGTCCACTTCTTCTCGCGTGCGATACTTCATTGAGTTGTCTGACGTGGAGTGTTCGCCGAGGCGATAGGTGACGGCCTCGATCAGCGTTGGGCCGCCGCCGCTTCGGGCGCGCTCGAGCGCTTCCCGTGTTGCGACGCCCATTGCCAGTGCGTCGTTGCCATCGACCTGCACACCGCCAAAGCCGTAGGCCAGGGCCTTTTGCGCGATGGTTTCGGACGCGGTTTGCATGTCGCGACGGAGTGAGATGGCCCACTGATTGTTTTGCACGATGGTGACGAGGGGCAGCCGAAAGACGCCTGCGATGTTCATGGCTTCGTGAAAATCGCCTTCGCTTGTTCCACCGTCGCCGACAAAGGCAACGACAGCGTCGTTCTTTCCGCGTAGTTTCATTCCCCATGCGACGCCGGCGGCATGCGGGAGTTGCGTGGCCACGGGGCCGCAGATCGGCAGGATGTTCACTCCATCGGGGGGCGACGCGCCGTATTCGTGGCCGCCCCACCAGCCGAGGATGAGCTTCTTCATTGGCCAGCCGCGCAGCAACAGCGCCGGCATTTCGCGGAATGACGGCACGAGCCAGTCGCCGGCGTTCATCGCGAATGCAGGGCCGATGGATGCGGCTTCCTGTCCGCGCGTTGGCGGATAGGTGGCGATGCGGCCCTGACGGGAGAGGGTGATCATCCGCTCATCCCAGATTCGGCCGAGGAGGAGCGCGCGGTAGAGATCGCGGAGTTCGTCGTGGGAGAGATGCGGGTCGAGGGCATCATCGATCACGCCGGACTCATGGAGGATGGCGAGCCGTTCGAGCGACGGCAGTGAGGTGATTTGACTTCGGGGCACGCGATATCCCTGAGACTTCGGCTTCGCCCGCTGCAATCCGTTGCGAAGCCAATGGAAGATGGACACGGTCGGACCGGCGATTGGTCCGCGTATCGGTTTCGGGGGGCACGTTATCGCGTTCGAAGGACCACCGCAAGGAATTCGGTTGGGCGACCATCGCATTCATTTCACAGTGCCAATTGGACTCCTGTTTCCACGGCAGAGCTATGGGAAAATGCCGCGCTCTTTGTAGACCCTTTCCAAGCGCGAAAGCGCGACGATGTACGCCGCTGTTCGCCAATCGTTTTTGAGTTCATTCATCTTGGCGCGGACGTGTTCATACGCCGCGAGGATTTTTCGCCGAAGTTGCCCGTCGACCTCTTTGAGATCCCAGGACTCGCGGCGTTTGTTCTGGAGCCATTCGAAATAACTGACAATCACACCGCCGGCGTTGGTCAGGATGTCGGGCAGCACCTCGATCCCCCGGGCGCGGAGAATGGCATCCCCCTCCGGGTCGGTCGGACCGTTGGCACCCTCGGCCACGAGTTTGACCTTGAGCCACGGCGCTGTCTCAGCCGTAATCTGGCTCTCCATGGCAGCGGGAACAAACAGGTCGGCCGACGTATTCATGAACATGATGTGATCGGCAAACTGTCCGCCGGGGAATCGCGAAACCCCGCCGTGCGTCTGGACGTAAGCGAGGAGCTTTTCGATATCGATTCCATCCGGATTTGTGACGGCACCGGTGACATCCTCGACGGCCACCATTCGCGCGCCGAGTCCGACGAGCAATCTTGCCGCCCATGAGCCGACGTTGCCGAAACCCTGCACCATGAATGTCGCGTCGCGCAGGGAGAAGCCGTGGTCGTCACACCAGCATTGCACGACATTTACCAGGCCCTGGCCGGTCGCCTTTTCACGGCCGAGACTTCCCCCTGATTCAACAGGTTTTCCGGTGACGATGTGGGTGCAGTTCTGGCGATCATGCGGCGGTCTCGTGGACAGGTAGGTATCCATGATCCATGCCATGATCTGCGAATTGGTGTTCACATCCGGCGCGGGAATGTCGTACTCGGGCCCGATGTTGTCACCGAGGGCATAGGCAAATCGTCGCGTGATTCGCTCGCGCTCGCCGATCGAATACCGGCTCGGGTCGATTTTGATGCCGCCCTTGGCGCCTCCAAACGGGACGCCCACGACGGCGCATTTCCAGGTCATCCACGCGGCAAGGGCGCGCACTTCGTCGAGATTGACATCAGGGTGAAATCGAAGTCCGCCCTTGAAGGGTCCAAGCGTGTCGTTGTGTTGAACGCGATAACCCGTGAACAGTTCGACTTCGCCGTTGTCCATGCGAACCGGGAAGTTCACCAAGATCTCGTTCTTGGTGCCGGCGAGGATCTTCCGCACGTTCCGATCCAGCTCCATTCGATCGGCCGCCGTGTTGAACTGTTGCAGGACATTGTCGTACAGGCCGCGTTTCGGCCTGGGCGCGGGCTGTTCGGCGAAGGATTCCGATGTGGCGGGGCGATCACCCGCGATCCTCTCCAACGGCAGGGTTGTCTCTTTTATCAACATTGGCCTAACTCCTTCCAGTCAGTTCGATCCTGGTTTTTGCAGTCGCATCGCTCGGTGATCGACGCGCCCCGCCCGCCTTAGGCGAATTCCTCGCATCGCCAGACGCCGCTCACCGGTCGCGGAAAATCGCATGTCGTGTTGTGGATGCAAGTGGCACACAGCCCTCGGGCAGTGTGAAGCGGCTCTTCTTCTTGCACCGTGCAGTTCACTGCAATGAGTCCGCCGGGCATCTGCATCGCCGCACGCTCTGAGTACTCGTCTGCCCCTTCCAGTTCGTGGCGTTGTCGCCTGATCGGCGCCGGCGTGGTGGGCGTGGAGACGGTGACGCCGAGTCCGCCCGGCAATTGGCAGGCGCTGCTCGCATCGCCTTCCTCCGTCTCTATCACGTCGCCAATGGTCGGCCGGTCGGATTTGGCGGGCCGCGGCACCCGCGCGTTGATGTTCGTAGGGGCGACGAGCAGTCCGGGGAGATTCAGCGGTGTCGTCCATTCGTATTCTTCGCTTTCCAACAGGTGCGGCCGAGTCTGAAGCGCGTCGCGGTTTCTGGCTCGCTTCGGCAACTCGGAGACGGGCACATCAATTTCCGTGGAGTTCCATTCCTCACGTACGCGTGTTGCTGGGATCGTTTTCATGGTTCACCTCGTTGTGTCGTCGCGGATGAGACCGCGTGGAGTTTCGTTCGTAATTCAATCGTGCAGGAACCGTGCCAGTGATGTGGCGGCGAAAAGCGGGGTTTGGGGAGGGAATCGAGGGGTAGGGCGTTTGAGGCGCGGGGAATACTGAACCAGTGGGGCGAAATGCCCCGGGGCAGCGCTACTCCTGATCGGGTGCATCCATGCCCAGGTGCTTCAGCTTCTCTCGAAGCGTTTTGCGGTCGATGCCCAGGATGCCTGCCGCCCGGGTCTTGTTGCCCTGCACGCTCTCGATGACGCGCTTGATGTGTTCGGATTCGACGTCGGCCAGAGTTCGATGGACTCCTGAGCCGCGAAGCGCCGAAAAGCGCATCAGATCCGGCAAGTCAGCCACATCGATGGTGTCGCCTTCGCTCATGACCACGAGCCGCTGGATCACATTCTGCAACTCGCGAACGTTTCCCGGCCAGTGATAGCCGCGGAGTGAATTCAGTGCATTGTCCGAAAATCGTGGTACGGGCTTGCCGGCATCGGATGCAAACTCCGTCGCGAAACGGTGAATCAGCAGAAGGATGTCGTCGCCTCGCTCGCGAAGCGGCGGAATTCGAACTGGTATGACATTGAGCCGGAAGAAAAGATCCTCGCGAAAGAGGTTCTTGCGAACCATGTCCGACAAGTCCCGGTTGGTGGCGGCCAGGATTCGCACGTCGACCTTTTGGGGCCGCGTCGCTCCGACCATGTAGACTTCCTTGTCGTTCAGGGCGCGAAGCAGCTTGACCTGCATGGCCTGGCTCGTCTCGCTGATCTCATCGAGAAAGATCGTGCCGCCGTCCGCGGTCTGGAAGAACCCGGCCCGGGTTTGCGTCGCCCCGGTAAAGGCCCCTTTGACGTGCCCGAACAGTTCGCTTTCGAGCAGTGTCTCGGGAATCCCGCCGCAGTTGACGGGCACGAAGGGTTCAGCGGCACGCGAACTCGAGTAGTGGATGTCGCGTGCAACAAGCTCCTTGCCCGTTCCGCTTTCACCCGTGATCAGGACCGTCGCAAGGCTGGTCGCGGCCTTTTGAATCGTATGGCAGACGGCGCCCATTGCTTCCGATTCCCCGATCATGCCCGATGGGGACTGAAACGTTCGTTGGTCGGGGGATTGGCGCACCGCCCGCCGAAGCTGCAGACTCTCCAACGCCCGGTAGACGGCATCGAGCAATTCGGTGTCCGTGAAGGGCTTTGCCAGATAATCTTCGGCGCCACCTCTTACGGCCTCCACGGCCCCAGAAATTGACGGATACCCGGTCACCATCAACGTCTGGGTATCCCGGAAGTTCTCCCGAACGTGATGGATGAGATCGAGGCCGCTGGCGCGCGGCATCTTCAAATCGGTAATCACCAGATCGATTGGCGTCCGCTCCAGCACACCGATCGCCTCGGCCACACCGGACGAGGTAAACACGCGAAAGCCCGCGGATGTGAGATTTCGGCGAATGATCTCCACCGTCGCTGCCGCGTCGTCGACCACAAGGATTGTCGCGGGGTTTTCAGGTTGCATCATGAGACTCTACGACAATGGCTCTGCAGCATCCGCCGCCGGCAGACGAATCTCAAATTGCGATCCGCGGCCGCGCGCCGTATCGACGTGTATCGTACCGCCGTGTGACAAGACGATCCCATGCACGACGGCCAGTCCAAGCCCGGTGCCTTCGCCGATGTCCTTAGTAGTGAAGAACGGCGTAAAGAGGCGTTGCCGTGTTCCCTCGTCCATGCCTTCGCCCGTATCCTGGACCGAAAACACCACGCACGCGCCGTCAATTCGCGTTCGAATCGTCAATACGCCGCCGGACGGCATCGCCTGAATCGCGTTCACGACCAGGTTAACAAGTACTTGTGTCATCTCGGACGGTACTGCAACGATGTAGATTGGCAAGGCTTCCAATTCAACCCGCAGATCGATCCCGCCGTTTCGACATCGCGCCTCCAGGAAGCAAAGACCGTCTCGAACGAGATTCCCCAGGTCCAGCCGGATGCGCTGAGCGTCGCTTTGTCGAGCGAACAGGAGAAGCTTTTTCACGATTTCGCGCCCATACATGCCGGCCTGTACGATCTGGCCCGCGTCACGAAGGACGGTCTCCGTCAGGCCGGGATGTTTCGCCAACAACTGCGCAAACCCGATTATGTTGCCCAGCGGCTCGTTCAACTCATGCGCGATACCGGCTGCCAATTGGCCAATGGTCGCAAGCCGTTCGGCGTGTCGAAGCTGCTCGGCAAGATGCGTTTTCGCGGCGGCAGCCTCGGACCGTTCGATGAGCATTGCGATTTCGTGGGCCACGCTGTTCATCAGGTCGGTTTCCTCGCGAAGGAACGCGCCGGCAGCAAACTCCGGATGCGACTCGCGATAGGAAACCTCGATCGCCCCGCGCTCCCGTCCTGCAATCACGATGGGAACTCGCAGCCGATGGACGCACTGAACCACTGTTCGTGTGCCATAGTCGCGATCGTCCAATGTCAGCCGGGCATCTGCAATCTGCGGGAATTGCATGGCGGGAGGCAATTGCTCAACGATGGCCCGTAACGCGGTCTCCGGTGTGTCGCTCATGGATTGTGCGACCTGTGCGATCCGATGCAGACACGTCAGCTCCTTAATGCGCTCCCGCAGCCTGAATTGTGCCCGCCGATTGATAACGGCTCGACCGATTCCTTCGGCCAACTGTTCGTAAAGTGGGATCTCGTCGCGCGGAATTGCGCCGCGTTCATGCACCGTCAATGCCAGCAGTCCGATGAACCTCGCATCATCCCTGAGCAGAAGCAGAATAATCGTCGACTCAGGGGGTGTGTTGAGTAGCCTCGAAAAGGACGTCGACGGATCGATTTCGTTTTTGAGCATCTCGCGAGTCGGCGTGTCGTGTACCAGAAATGACCGGGGCTGCGATACGCCGCGGTTAATCTGAGCCATGAGACTCAGGATTTGGTTTCCCAACGGGCGGCTGCCGGCGCCGGTTGATGCGTTTTGGATGTACTCAAACGTTGTTGCCGCGCTGGGAATGGTTTGGGTGCACCAGTAATAATCATCGTCGACATCCGTCATCCACCATTCGGCGGCGGTGCCATGGGCAAAGGCAAGCAGTTGGTCTGATACGTCACGCAAAAAGGCGAGTCGTCCCGAACCGCGCGTTCCGGACTGTGCAACCCGTTGCGCAAGACCCCAAAACTCCGCCGCTCTACTGCCGGCAGCCCCCTGCGTTCCGACTTCAGCGCTTGGCATATGTTTGAATGATAGGGGCGGGGCGATCGAATGTGGGTAGCGAGGTGATTTGACTTCGGGGCACGCGATATCCCTGAGACTTCGGCCTCGCCCGCTGCAATCCGTTGCGAAGCCATTGGACGATGGACAAACGCCGACAAGGCGATTGATCCGTCCCTTCGATTGGGGCGTGACGTTATCGCGCTGGCGCTAATGCTGCAAGGAAAACAGACGCTGGAACGAAATGACGGTCAGCCAGAACCGGAGAGGGAGGGATTCGCAAAAGGCCCGGCTGCAACTCCCCACGACTACTCAACTTATCAACAGAAGTCGTTTCCCTACAAGACGTTGTCATCGTGCAGCCGTTATCAACGATTGTCACGGATTCTCACGAGTATCCACAGATTTTGGCTCACTGTGCCAACAGAATCCGTCTGTTCTAGCTCCTCGCCACGACGCATCATGCAACGTTTCGGTGCGCAGCTGGCTGTGTGGGTTTTCGGCATTACCGTTGTTCCTTTTCATTGCCTGCTTGGCGGGCTTCGTATGTACAGGTGGGTATCAGAAGCGAAGCCGCAGTGCCGGTGAATTCACAGTCGCTCGGCACACGCCGGATGCTCATGCCCTCGGAGCGTTGATGGGGTCAGCCGCAGTTGCGGGGCCGCTTAACGGCATCGGGCGTCGGCGTCCTCGGATCCTCATTTATTCCCGTATTAGCACGGATGAGCAAAACCCGCGGAGCATCGACGACCAGATTATTAAATGTCGCGAATTCATAAATAGTATTGGCATTTACGATTACGAGGAGATTCAATTTGACGACCGTGGGGTCTCCGGCCGGAAGAAGAGCCGGCTGGGAATCGATCACGTCAAATTGCGAATCGCAGCGAAAGACGTTGACCTGATCGTGGCGGAAGACCTCTCACGCCTGTACAGGAAGACATCATTCACCACAGAATTACTGGGGCTGGCAATCGACGCCGGTGTGCGGGTCATGACCATTAACGACAACATCGACACGGATGACCCCAAGTGGCGAATTCTCAGCCAAATCCAGGCAATTCACTCAGAGCTGCACCTATCCGACACAGCCCAGCGAATCCGACGATCCGCAGAAGGTCGTTGGGCATCCGGTTTCGCTGTGAACCCTCTGATACCCGGATATCGTCGGATTGCCAGCA
>CAZSBF010000060.1:0-26486 GCA_964605185.1 uncultured Planctomycetaceae bacterium | reverse complement strand
GTGTCCAGCACCATACTAACCACGGTCTGGCCCGGTGTCAGCCGCGCCGGTTCGTCAACGGTCATCAGGACGATCCGCCCGGCCTCGGTAATGAGACACAGAGGACAACAAAATCGAGCGTATCGTTGTTTCACGGACTCAAAGTCCATTGCTTCGGTTAACCGGGTTACTTTGAGCTTGGCTCCGGCCTCCATCTGTGATTCGATCCGGGCATACGACATTTCTTTGTCAAAAAGCAATCGCCCCTGCAAATGGGGGTCGATATCCGATTTGCCGACCACGCGCTGACTCTCGCAAAGCTGGAATAGTTCGGCGCGACCAAAGACCGACGATAGTCGCTGAACGGCCAACGAGTTCACTTCGTTGTTTGACGTTATCGCCAAGAACTTTCCGATGCCTGCCAGGTCAATCTGGTCGAGGGCATTTTCACTGAGTATACTTCCATGGTGGGTATTCAGGCCCTCCATTTTACCTGCATGGATGTTCGCTCGATTGGTATCGACGAGCAACGTGCGAATGTCCCGGGAATTGAGGGCATGCGCCAGGGCGCGGCCGAAGCCGTGCGAGCCCAATATGAGCACTCCCTGTGGATTGACATCCGCCAATCCCAGCTTTCTTGCCAACCAAGGCGCCGTGAGGCCATAGACGACCACAGTTCCGACAATGGTGGCAAACACGGTCGGGACGAGGAGCCTTGCCTGGACATTCCCAGCCTTTTCAAGCGCCAGTCCGAACACGGAAGTGACCGCGGCTGCGACAATCCCCCGGGGTGCCATCCAAGATAAGAAAAGCCGCTCCCGGAACTGGAGCGACGATCCGACGGTTGCCACGGCAATGCAGATCGGCCTTACGACAAGAATAAGCACAACGACAAAAAGGATGACCGATCCACCCAGTTCCGCCAGGTCCGCAAGTTGAATTCGAGCGCTTAGGACTACAAAGAGCAGGGAGAGCAAAAAGACCCTCAGATTCTCCTTGAATGCGAGAATGTGGCCCATGTGGGCGTGTCTCTGGTTCGCCAGTGCGATGCCCATGACCGTCACGGCAAAGAGGCCGGACTCCTCTTGAATCAAATTTGCGCCGGCAAATGCGGACAAGACCATGGCCGTGGTACACAGCGCCTGGAGGTGTTCAGGGACCCAGTACCGTTTGATCGCCACAACGAGCATGGCTGCGCAGGCGACCCCGATTCCGCCGGCCATGAGAATTGTTTTTGCGGCTCCAATGCCCAGGTGATGGGCCGCGTAGTCGTATCGTCCTTCACTAATCAGTTCGAACACGAGCACCGCAACTAGCGCGCCAATTGGATCAGTGACAATACCCTCCCATTTCAGAATTGGCCCTACGGCGCCCTTGGGTTTAATGTGACGTAAGAGCGGAAGGATTACGGTCGGACCGGTGACCACCAGAATGGCTCCGAGGAGAATGGATAATCCGAAGTCGAATTTTGCAACCAGGTACGCCGCCGCCGAGCCAAGAACAAACGTGACTGCAGCCCCGAGTGTCATTAATACTGTCACAACCCGGCCGACTCCGCGAAGCTCGCGAACATTCAGGGTCAATCCACCCTCAAACAGGATAAGTGCGACCGATGTCGACGCGAACGGCAAGAGTATGTCGCCAAAAAGTTCATCCGGAGACAACGCAAATGCGGAATCCGGCCACAAGAAACGGGCTACCGGTCCGATGACAAAACCAAACGTGAGCAGAAGTAGAATCGCGGGAAATCGAAGCAGCCACGCCACCCATTGTGCGATAGCTCCCAGTGCAACCAGGGCTATGATTCCCATAAGTTTCTGATCCATGCTAGTGCTCCATTTTCGCGGACGGGACAGCAGATGGTGCCCGAGCATAATCTGACGAACGAATGGGAATCCGCGCCGGTTGCCTTGCATCGTAGAGGGAAAGGCGTGCTGAATACCCTGAGTCACTACAACGCAACCCCGCAAGTCGCGGCGATGTCGAGCGCCGTTCGAGATCGATGGCAAGTCGTTGTGTCGCTGCCGCTGATACATAGTCACCAGTGGCGGCTTGCGCTGCGGCTAAGACGTCTAGGACGACGCCAATTTCGCCACCACTTAGTTGATTGGCACGAGCGGCCAGCTGCATGGCTTCCTGACCGTTGCGAACACTTTCATCCGGTGACGTCGCAAGAACCCATGCAAGGTCGGTCAATGCCTCAAGGAACCCCGGGTCTATACGAAGCGCCTCACGCCACGCGGCAATACCCTCCCTCACTCGCCCAGCTGCCATTTGGGCGCAGCCCATTTGATAAGCGGCGTTGGTCATGGTCGATGCAGCCCTCAACGCTTTGGTGAACCACTCAATTGCTTCGTCGAATCGATCGGCCTGGAAATAGGTCATGCCGAGGTTCTGCATCGTGCGTGCATGATTCGGCTGGATGCGCAACGCTTCGTTGAATTGCCGGATTGCCTCGTCGGTTCGGCCGGTCCGAGCGAGGGCGGTGGCGAGGTTGTAGTGCGTCTTGGCATCAAAGGCGCGAAGTGCGAGTGCCTTTTCGTGTTCCTGCACCGCTTCGGCGAGGCGATTCTGCGCTTCGAGGCACATGGCGAGATAGGTGTGGGTTTCAGGTGCACCCGATTTCATCTCGACGGCTTTGCGGGCCAGAGGTTCGGCCTCCGCGGCCCGGCCGAGTTTGGTGAGGGCTGAGACGAGATTAAGCCTGGCCCCGAGGAACGACGCATCGGCATTGACGGCAGCCCGGAATTCTTCCACCGCTTCGGCGATGCGACCCTTCTTCAATTCGATGTGTCCCATCGCCACGCGGAGCGACGCGGCGTTCGGCGCATCGCGGAGCATGTGCCGCGTGAACTGCTCGTTGTCCTGCCATAGGGAAAGGTAATTGCGCGTTCCCAAAGCCATCGCAGCAGAGGCCAGGAGTGCAACGCCGGCCATCGCCCGACGGCGACCCTCGATGCCGCCCTGCCATCGCATGCTCATCCAGCCGGCGAGCGGCAGGAGGAGGCCGATCATCGGCAGATAGACAAACCGGTCGGCGGCAATGACAGCGGTGAAACCGATGACGCCGAGCGTTGGGAAGATCATTACGAAAAAGACCAACCAGCCCGCGAGAATGGACTTCGTCCATCGAACCGAGGCGATCAGAAATACTGCGAGCGCCACGGTGCCGATGACGCCGATGAGATAGGCAGGTGTTGCCAGCGTAAACGCGCCGGGGAATGGGTAGAAGCCCGAGAGCGCGTTGGGCCAAACCAGTTTGCGAAGATAAAAGACGATGTTGTGGCAAAGGATGAGCGGGACCGCGGCGGGAGGGTAGTCCTCCGGGCGTGTGATGTCGGCCGTATTGCGCTGGGAGACGATGGTGATGACGGCGGAGATGGCAGCGAGAGTGAGCAGTGGGATCTTTTCGATGACAGCACGGCGGGAAAACCGCTTGAGTGGCCACACGTCCATGAGCAGCATGGCGACCGGCAGTGGCGTAGTGGTGGGCTTTGACAGCAGCGCGAGCACGAACAGCACGAGGCAGATTGCATAGCGAGTGATGCGCCGCTTGTGATTTGGTGAGGGCGCAGCATCCAACCGCGTGTATTGAAAATAGGCGATGAGGCTGCCAAGGGCAAAGAAGGCGGCGAGTACGCTCTTGCGCTCCGACAGCCACGCGATGGATTCGACGTGCATGGGGTGCAGCCCGAACAGAAGGCTGACCAATGCGGCGGGAGCGACCTGCCTGAAAATGAGAAAGAGGAGTACGCCCACCAGGACCGTGTTCGCGACATGAAGCGCAAGGCTTGTGACGTGGAAGATCCGTTGATCCTCCGGTGTGCCGCCCATGGCGCAATCCAGCATCAGCGAGATCATGGCCAGCGGCTGGTAGTAGCCGCCGACGGTGGATGGATGGAGGACTTCGGAGAGAAAAATCCACGCCGAGCGGAGGCTCGGCGCCTGAACATAGGGGTTGTCCGTCAGATATTGATCATCATCGAACATCACCGCTTTCGCGGAAATGGCCGGCCAGAAGACGAATGTCGTTGCAATGGCGACAAGCAGCAGGCACCCAATCAGAGGCCCACGCGGCGACGTGGAATTTGTAGCGGATGTGGCCGGAGACTTCATAGGTCAGCGAATAGTATCGTGGAGCGCGGCGGCGCGTCATTGCGCCCGATAGGAATCGCGGTTGATTGGTTCATGGGTAGGGCGGCCGTTGCGATAGTCAGCAAGTCGGCGATCGACCGTGGTCGCCTCGTTGGGCCGCCCGATGGCGCGCCAGCGGGCAGCGCTTTTCTCGGCGGCGGCGATGGCGTCCTTATACCGGTTGGATTCGGCGTAGGCCGCCGCAAGCGTTTCGAGGATCGATGGATCCTGATGGTTGGTCAGTGCGTCAGCCCGCTCGGCGGTTTGCACTGCCTCGGGGCCGTTGCGGACGGATGGATCGTCCGCGGTTGCGAGGATCCACGCGAGATTGTTCATGGCCGTGAGCATGGTGGGGTCGCATTGGACGGCCCGTCGCCATGCGTCGAGTCCTTCGCGCGTGCGCCCGGCGGCAACGAGGAGGCATCCGCGTTGATAATGAGATGGTGCATGATTGGCTTCGCACGTCAGTGCGGCATCGAATTTGCTGAGGGCATCATTGAGCCGGCCCCTGCGGAAGTGAAACATGGCGTAGTTGTAGTTGATGCTCGCCGATAACGGCCGGAGCTGAAGGGCGGTATCGAAGTTCTTCGTCGATTCATCTGACTTACCCAATCGATCCTGGACCATGGCAAGATTCTCAATCGCACCGAAAAGACGGGGTGAGAGCCGAACGGCCTCTTTCAGGTGGCGCTCGGCCTCGTCGAGCTTGCCGGCGGCGGCGAGGGGTGTGGCAAGGCCGGCATGGGCGATGGGGTCTTCATCGTGCTCGAGGGCGCGTCGATAGTATTCAGCCGCTTCGTCGTACTTGCCCGCGCCTGCGAGAACGTTTCCGAAGCTGCTGAGGAGAAAGGCAGAGGTCGGGGCGCGATCGACCATGTAGCGCATCATGGTTTCAGTGCTGGTCCAGTGCGAGAGATAGCGGCGCGCAGCGACGCCTTCGGCAATGGCGACAACAGCGACGATGGCGACCATTGCGTTTGCACGGGCGGTGCCGTGCGTCCATTTCTGTGCGATCAACCACGCAATCGGCAGCAGCAGGCCGACCTTTGGCAGATATGAAAAGCGATCCGCGGCGATTGCCGACGTGAAACCGACGAGTCCCATCGCGGGAAAGATGACGACGAGAAAGAATCCAAATCCAACGGCCCATGCGCGCGTCTTTCGCAGCGTGAAAAGCAGAAGCACGCCAAGCGCGATGCTGCCTAGCAGCCCGATCTGGACCATTCGATGAGAGAGATTGAATGGCTCTGGCCAAGGGTAATAGGCGCTAAGCCCGACGGGCCAAATGATCTTCCACAAGTAGAAGACGATGTTGTGAAACAGAATGAGCGGCGTGGCCCACCACGGATAGGAAACCGGGTTCGTAACGTCGGCCGTGCGACCCTGGGAGATAATGGTAATGATTCCAAAGACTGCGCTGAGGCCAAGAAACGGAAACTTCTCAAGAAGCGACCGTCGACTCCCCCGGTTCAACGGCCAGAGATCGAGCAGGCACAGCGCGATGGGAAGCATGGTCACGGTCGGTTTAGACATCAGCGCAAGCAGAAAAAGCGCGAGACACGCGATGTACCATTTGTTGATCGGTCGGCCGCCAATTGAGCGTGCGTGCCTGACGTAGCACACGATGCTTGCGAGGGCGAAGAACGTCGCGAGAACGGTTTTTCGATCGGATACCCATGCGATGGACTCAACCGCGCCGGGATGAAGACCAAAGAGCAGTCCGGCAGCCGCAGCGGCCGCGAGATTGTTGAATAAGAGCATGACCAGTATTACGACGAGTGCGGTGCAGGCGGCATGCAGCGCGAGGCTGGTACGATGGTAGATGCGGTAATCGTCCGGCCAGGCTCCCATGGCCGAGTCGAGCATGAGTGAGATCATGGCGAGGGGCTGGTAATAGCCGCCGACCGTGGAGGGTTCGAGGACTTCGCGGAGGAATCGGCCGGCTGCTTCAGGGCTTGGGTTTCGCACGAGCGGATTGAGGTGGACGTACTGATCGTCATCGGACATGACGGCCTTCGCGGCGAGGGCGGGCCAGTGGGCGAAGAGCGTCGCGGTGATGACAACGGCAATAACGCCGACCCATGCGATGGGCGATGTTGGATTGCTGTTTCCACGTGCGGGTGGGTTCTCCGCTTTTCGCATCGCGGCATTCTAGCCAAGTCGGTGTGCAGGAGTAGTGCCGGGCACGACGCCAATGGAGTCATGCCGTACCATGTTGAATGGCAACCTGGCCATGCGATCCCCGACCTACGTTTCCGGTGAATGATGCAAATCACGCTGCACTGCCCCTGCGGATCGCGCGATCCGGTCAACGCAGAAAAAATGCCGAGCGCCAAGACGTGCGCGAAGTGCGGCACGGCGCTGGCGTTTGGCCCGACGGTGCAATGGCTGTTGATCGGCGGCCGCAAAGGGCCGTCGCGGGCGGCGGTGCCGATCCCGCGCGACGTGAAGCTCTCGATCGGAAATACCCCGGCGCAATGGCTGACACTTCCGGGCGAGGACATTGGCGACCCCCATGCCGAGATCCTGCTCGGGGCCGATGACAAGTTGCGCGTCTTCCATGCGCAAGGGCATGGCGGGACTTGGATCAACACTGCGAGCATCCACGAAGGGGTGCTTCGCCCGCAGGATTCGCTTTTCATCGGGCCGTATCGATTGCGCGTCACCACCGAGCGGCCAACGAAGGACATGGATGCGGGGGCCGATGATCGCCGCGAGCCGGTGATCGAGCCGGTGTCTGCAGACAGGGAGTCGACGAAGACGCCGCTGATTGTGCACGATACGGATGAGGTCATACCGGCCTCGAAGGGGCGATACATCGTCGCGGGGGTCGTGGCAACACTGGCGATTTCATACCTCGGGTGGTGGCTGATCGCGCCGAAGTTCTCAAAAGAAATGCCTTCGTCGACGTTCTACCGGTGTCCGGCTGACGGCACGGTGGTCCGCGGCGGGTGGGACGACGGATTCCCTAAATGCCCGCAATGCGGCGCATTGTGCGTCGGTGGGTTAAGATACAAGGCGGAGAAGTCGGAGGTGTCGCCAACGACTACCGCGCCGACGTCGCAAACGACCGGGTCAAAGCCGAACAAGGGCAGCGGGCCATGAACCTCGCACACGCACGCAAACGCCGCGCCTTCACGCTGCTTGAGCTGCTGACGGTGATCGCCATCATCTCGGTGCTGATCGCGCTGGTGTTGCCGTCGCTTTCGGGTGCGCGGCAGCGTGGCCGGATCACAAAGTGCGAGGCGAATATCCGCGAGATCGCGCACGCCACGCTGCGTTACGTCAGCCAGTGGGACGACGTGTTTCCCGTCAGCGCGGATTGCCTGAACAACAAGTGCTTCTATTGGAATGGGCATCAATACCTTGGGTGGAACGGGACCGTGGGCAGCCCGACGGGGCGCGTGTGGAACCGCGTGTTGAACAACGAGCTGAATCTCGATCCACAGCCGCCCGAGGGAAGCATGGCAAAGATCGCGCAGTGTCCGAGCGATCGTGGGGCGTTCGGCGAGACAGGATCGTCGAAGTCGCTGTTTGAGCTATACGGGACGAGCTATCCGCTGAATCCGATTTTGTGTCAGGGGCGGTTGTCGGATTGGAAATACCGCGCGACAGACATCGGGTTGAGCGCAGTGTTGCAAGTGTCACGCAAAGTGATTGTTGCGGATCATCCGGCGTTTGGGCTGACCTTTGATGGCGCATGGACGGGCATCAACCCCGGCTGGCATGATTCGTTGCGGCCGACGGCGGTGGTCGGCTTTGCGGACGGCCATGCGGAGTATGTGCAGGGGATCGGGGGATTGCGCGAGTGGCAGTGGTATGGCGAGGCGAGCGGGCCGGAGTTCGTGAGAAGGCTGGCGACAAAAGTGGCGTGGAATGTGTATCCCGGCGCGGAGTGATGCACGCATACGGCACGGGCGCTTTCAGCATACAATTCTTACATGGCAAAACAGCGAATACAAAAACTCCTCGCCGCGGCGGGGTTCGGCTCGCGGCGGGCCTGCGAAGACATGGTGCTCGAAGGGCGCGTCTGCGTGAATGGCGAGCGGCTTTCCACGCTGCCGGCGCTGGCCGACGCGGAGACGGACACGATCACGATCGACGGGCGCGCGATCAAGGTGCAGGGCCATGTCTATTTCATGCTGAACAAACCATCGGGCGTGTTTTGCACGCACAACGATCCGGATGATCGGACGCGGGCTGTGGATTTGCTGGTGGGGGTGCGCGAGCGGGTCTATCCGGTGGGCCGGCTCGAGGCGGAGACGATGGGGCTGCTTCTGCTGACGAATGATGGAGAGCTCGCGCAGCAACTGACGCATCCGCGCTTCGGTGTGCAGAAGACCTATCGCGTCGAGGTCGCGGGGATGACGTCGGAGAACGTGCTGAACAAGCTTCGATCCGGCGTGTGGCTTTCCGAGGGGCGCACCGCGCCGGCGAATATCGAAGTGATTCACGCCAATCGCAATCGCTCGATCCTGGAGATCACCCTGCGCGAAAGTCGCAACCGCGAGATCAGGCGGGGGCTGGCGAAGTTGGGGCACAACGTGCGCCGCATCGTGCGAGTCCGAATGGGGCGGCTCACGATCAAGGGGCTTCCGGTGGGGGCGTTTCGACCGCTGACAGCGGATGAAGTGAAGTATCTGCGGTCCATCGCGGCGAAGACGCCCAGCGTGCCTGACAAGAATTGGCGACCTGCGCCGAAGAAGGGCAAGGGGCCGCGGCGCGGCGGACCCAAGGGGCGGCCCGTTGCGCGGGCGAAGACGCCGCGATCGAGCAGTCCTTCTCGGCGGATTATTCTTCCGGAATCGAAGGCGCGAGGTTAACCGACTTCGAACTCGCGAATGCCCCGGTGTTCAAGCGTGTCCCGCCGCCGGGGCGGGGCATTTCTTCAGGTAATCCAGCAAATCGGATACGTTGGCCGTCGCCAGCGCCAGACACGAATCGGCTCCACCGTAGTAGAGTCGGATTACGCCGGTGACCTTGTTCAGAATCCAACCGCACGGAAACACAACGTCGTTGACGTCGCCTTGTCGCTCGTAGGGCATTTCCGGAGCAAAGATCCATTCATCACTGCGTCGAAGCACGCGACACGGGTTTTCAAGATCAAGCAGGGCAAGTCCGAGTCGATAGAGGCATCCGCCGGCCGTGTGGCGCACTCCGTGGTAGAGGATCAGCCATCCTTCCTTGGTCTCCATCGGCGGCGGGCTGAGTCCGATCTTGTTTGCGTCCCACCATGCCCCGCGCCGCGCGTGCAAAATTATTTGGTGATCGCCCCAATGAATCAGGTCTGGCGAGAAGGAGAGCCAGATATGCGCGCCGGAGCTGCCTGCGGAGACCGGTCGATGGATCATCGCATACCGATTTCCGAAACGGCGTGGGAAGATGGCGGCGTCTTTATCTTCGGGAGGCATGACCGGGCCCAGTCGGGAAAACGAGATGAAATCCTTGGTGTGGGCAAGCGAGACGAGCGGACCGCTCGGTGAATAGGCGGTGTACGCAATGATCCATTCGTTGCGATCTTCGACCCAGGTGAGGCGGGGGTCTTCCACGCCCCAGGCTTCCTCCGAGTGTTTTTCAAGGTCGGGTGCGAAACTCGGCTTGGAATCAATATGCCAGTTGGAAATACCGTCGTTGCTTCTCGCCACGGTCAGATGCGAGTGGCCTCGCCGGTCTTCGACGCGCACGAGCAACACGGTTTCATCCCCAACCTGACAGGCACCTGCGTTGAAAACCGTGTGTGCCGGGTAAGGCCAATCGCCGGCACTCAGAATCGGGTTGTCGGCGTGACGATGAAATAAGACCCGGTGGAGACTGGGTGGCTTTGCTTCTCGAATCATGATTTTTCCTTGATCGCGTTTCTTCCGAATGGACTCAGCCGTTCACGCGTTGGATACGGCGGGTTGAGGCCTCTCGATTTGCGCGAGATTTAGTTCTGAGTGGTGAACTTCCGTCCACAAATAAGCGAGGGTCGATTCCGCGCCCTGATTGCGATTCACCCCCGAGGGCTGCAACCCATCGCAACAGGCGCCGGTCCGGACATTGGCAAGCGGCTGGCCGAGTACGTTTTTGCCGTGAAACCAGTCTCTCGCGCGGCGGAAGGTGTCGCGGTACTTTTCATCGCTGAGCGTGCCAAAGGCGGTTAACGCTGCGTCGGCCATCGTGCCGGCTTCCACCGGCTGTTGATCGAAGACCGCTTTGACCTCTCCGTGGGGATTCCATCCGTTGTTTCCAACAGGTTGAAAGAGATCATCCTCCGTCGTTTCCCGATCCAGAAATGAAAACGACGACGTCGCGATATCAAGAAATGACTCACTTGGCCAGCGTCGAGCCGCGATAAAGAGTGCGTGCGGCAACACGGCATTGGCATAGGTCATTTGCGATTCGAACCAGAGCCAGTCAGTCCGCTGCGACCGATTGAAGCAATCGACCAGTCGTTGGGCCGCCGACCATGCGACGTTTTCGAGCGAATCAATCTGCGGGACGTCGGCCGACCACAGCTGCCCCCAGGCGAGAATGACGTACGCCTGCGCCCGAAGGCTTCTCAAATCCGCAAGCGTGGGGAGGATCCCATTGATCAGCTCTCGGGCGAGCGCGCGATAGTCATCGGGCAGCCGGCTGCTTAGCACTTCGGCCAAGGCCAGCACCGCCTGGCCCTGACAGTCGCCCTCGCCGTCGGTGTCGAGCCAATGGCGCTGATAGCTCATCAGGTTATGAAATCCGCCGCCGGATCGACGAGCGTATTCCAACAGACTTAAATAGCGTGTGACCCGGTTCAGCATGCGCCGTTTCGGCGTCTTGCACCACAAGCGTGTGCAGAGTCTCAGAGCGCGGGCATTGTCGTCGATGGTGTAACCGCTTTCGCGGCGCGGGACGCTGTAGATGGCATGCTGTATCAGCCCCGTGGCGTCCGTCATACGGTCCAGGTGAGCCATTTCAATTCGGGCGATGGTATTCACTAAGCACCTGCCTGAATGCGGTAGCGGGGTACGGCGCTTCGTGCCAGCACGGCCAGGGGCGGCTGAATTGTCTGGTGAGCCGGCACGACTCTCGCCAACGCAACCTCGTCAAACAACTTCAGGTAGTCCCGGCCTACGTTGGGCCATTGCATCGGTTGGGCATACTCAAAGGCATTGCGCTGAGTTTTGGCGCGCAACGCATGGTTGGTCAGGAATTGAAGTGACGCATCGGCCAGTGCGGCGCTATGGCCAAAGGGGACCAGCAACCCGCGCCCATCGGCCAGAACTTCCTCGGCATATAGGTAAGGAGTGCTCACGATCGGCCGGCCCGATGCCATGGCATAGGCCAGTGTGCCGCTGGAGATTTGGTCCTTTCCCACATAGGGCGTCACGTACACATCGCAGGCCTTCAGGTGTGTCAGCAGGTCGGGCAGGCTTAGGAATCGGTTGACGAAGCGGACGTTTGCACTGACACCGAGCTTCTTGGCCAGGTCTCGCAAGCCTTCTCGATAGACCTCGCCCTCCTGCCGCTTCACCTGCGGATGCGTGGCGCCGACGATGAGATACATGATGTCGGGACAGACAGCGGCAACCGCGGGCATGGCCTGGATCATGTGCTCCAGACCCTTCCCGCGGTTGATAAGACCAAAGGTGCAAATGACCCTTCGGCCTTCAAGTCCCAACTGGGATTTGTAAGTCTCGTCGCCGTTCCATGGGACCTCGGGTACGCCGTGGGGGATTACGTTGATGTGCTCGGGAGGCACCTCGTAGACATTCGTGAGGAGCTTCGCGGCGATGTGAGTCATGACCACCGTTGCATGGCTGTGGGCCGCCAGATGCTGAATGATTCGCCGCGGCTCGGGTGCCGGCTGGGTGAGCAGCGTATGAAATGTTGTGACGACGGGTTTTCGGCAGGCCAGCACGAAATCCAGAATGTCGACGCCCCATTCACCGGAGTAGAGTCCGAATTCATGCTGAATGCTCACCACGTCGAATGGACCTTCGTTCGCCACCTCCGCTGCCCGCCGATATGCATTCTGGCGGCTGTTGTCGATGAAGAACGAAACTCGCTCGTCACGCCGTCGCGTCGAGTGCGATTTCTGAATGGCCGCAATGGAGGAGACCGGTCTCGTGGCGGCCAAATCCACCGCATCGGCGGAGTCCTTGGTAAATGTGGCGAGCCCGCATTCTTCAGGCGGGTAGGTTGATACAAAGAGCGGTCGAACGGAATTCATGTGTCGACTCCCTGGTTGAATCGCATGCTCCATTACATGAGAAACCGATTCCCCTCGACCCGCGTTGGAAGACCTATGGCGAGTCACTCACAATAAACGGGCCGACGCCACCGACCCCCCTCAAGGTCAATGGCGCAGCCCGACAATTTTCGAACGTGATGGCGCATGCGCTACCAGGGGGCGTTGACAAAGCTCTGCGCAGGGGACGAACCCACCAGTGTGGCACTTGGCCTGGGTTTGGCCTCGTTAACTTTGAGAATCTGACCGCCGTGGTCCTTGCCGTTGAGCGCGGTGATGGCCGCCTGGGCCTCGCCGGCCGTCGCCATCTCGACGAAGCCAAAACACTTACTCGTATTGGTATCGCGGTCCATGATGACCTTGGCGCTGAGAATGCTGCCGTGTGCGGAAAACAACTGCTGGAGATCCGAGTCGCCGACGTTGGCGCCAAGGTTTCCGACATACAATTTGCTGCTCATGTTTTTCTCTCTTTAAGAAGTGAGCCGATCGACCCGTGGACTTGCTTTCAGGGTCAGCGTGAAAGGGTCCGACGATTTGGACCAATAGGCGGGATTGGCGAGAGAGGAAAAACAGGTGCGAGAAGCCGAATGACTTGTGACGAGACCTGAAAAGCTCGGTCGTCGAACCAACCGGCGAGATTATAGCGCCGCGCACGGCCGACTTCCGAACTTTTTACGATAATAATCCACTCAAAACTTCGAAATCACATCGCGAACCGGATCGTCCAGGGAAAAACGTCGCAACGCATTCAGAAGGCCGTTTCGTTGAGGGGCATTGCGACAAAAAGTTCAGATTTTGATGATTCTCGTGCCGATTGAAGATGTCCCCCTTCCCCTTTTTGCATCTTTTCCTTTACGCCTTCAAGAAATCCATCGGTTTGAAAGCACCCCCCAGTACCTTCGACGAATCCGTACCGAGCCAGTTGCGGAGTACCGTCGCATACACGTTGCGGAAATCCGTTTGCCATTTCAGATCGCCCTGATCCAGTTCCGTCGTCTCCAGCTTGGGATGTGCCCCGTAGACTCCCGCTCGCACCTTTCCGCCCAGCACGAACAGCGGTGCGGCCGCGCCATGGTCGGTGCCCTGCGAGGCATTCTCCGCCACGCGCCGGCCGAATTCCGAAAAGCTGACGATCAGCACCCGGTCAAGGAGGCCGTCGGCTTTCAACGCGTCGACAAATTCCGCGAGGGCATCCCCGAGTTGGGTCATTAGTTGCTGGTGTCGATTCAGTTGCTGCGCGTGGGTGTCGAATCCGCCGAGGGACACGTAATACACCTTCGTGTTCAACCCCGCCGCGATCATGCGATGGACCATGGCGAGTTGTTGGCCGAGCTGGCCGGAGCCGCGGGCGTTTTTTCCGGGGATGGCCCGTTTGTCCACCCGAGCGGCGCGACCGCTGCCGCCGGCGGCCTGTTGAATGTCCCGGGCGCTGGCGCGTGCATCCATCGCGGTGCGCTGCAGGTATGCGAGCGCCGATGTTTCGCTGTTCATCGTGCCGGGCTTCGGCGTGCCGCCGGTCGAGTCGTTGAGATGTTCGAAGGCCTCCCGGCTGCGGGCGTTTGCACCCGCGCCGCGCCATGAAAGTTCCTCGGGCGTGCCGAAGGCGACCGGATTGAATTGCTTTCCCTGCATGGCCAGCGGCGCCTCCTGCGTGATGGCGATGCCACGGCGCGGGTTCGGGCGGTCGTTGCCTTTGCAGGTGCAATCGAAGTAGCGGCCGATCCAGCCTTCGTGTTTTCGCCCTTCGGGGTCGGCCGTGGACCAGATGTCGGTGGAGACAAAGTGCGAGCGATCGGGGTTCGGGTAGCCGACGCCTTGAATGATCGCGAGATGTCCGGCGTCGTAGAGTTGCTTCAACCCTGTCGCATTGGGGTGAAGGCCGAGTTCGCTGGTGAGTTGCAGGGCCGTTTCTCGCGCGATGCCGATGCGCGGCCGGGCGCGATAGTAAAGATCGTTGCGATACGGAACGATCGTGTTGAGTCCGTCATTACCGCCGGCGAGTTGCAGCACGACGAGGATGCGACCGTCGTCGCCCTTGTTGCGAAAGCGATCCAGCGGGTCGCCGACAGCCCAGGCAGTGCGCTCGAGGAAAACCGGCACAGTTCCCGCGGCGGAAAGCAGGGCGAGGCCGCGTCGCAGGAAGTGTCGTCGCGTGTGGAACAAGTCGTCGATCATGACAAACCTCGCGATCAGCTCAACTGGTACTCGGGCATGGAAACGATCAGTTTGATAAGGCCGCGGATCGCCGCCGCCTTGTCGTCATCGCCGCGGGTCCGTTTCCATTCATCGAGAAACGCTTCGAGCAGCACGGCGCGGCGATCGGATGCAAGCGGGCGCTGCAACAGCCGCTGGGTGTAGGCGTCGACGATTTGCTCTGGCGTCGTCAGGTTCGCGGCGCGAAGGTGCGGGATGGGGTCATAGGCCGGTTGCAGGCGGTCTTCGTCGTTGCGTTCGCCTTCCTTGCCGAAGGTCTCACGAATGCGTTCGCGCATCATGTTTCGCTGGCGGCGCGACTGATCGTTGTCGGTGCCGTCGATGAGGCGGCAGATCGAGTTGTAGCGGTTGTAAAGCGTGCTGGTGGTGATCCACGATGCGCCGCCGTCCCACCCCTTCACGTTTGGCGGTTGGAAGAGTTGTTGCCCCATGGCCCGCATGGCGAAGTTCATCGCGTCCGTATCCGACGCCGGGGCCTCCAACATTCGCAGGGTGCCGATCACGAGTTCGACAGGGCTCTTGACGTGCGTGTACCGGGCGCGATCGCTGTAGAAGGCGTCGGACATGAACATCGCCTTCAGCGCCGGCTTCAACTCAAACTTGGCGTCGCGAATCGCCTGGGCAAAGGGCTTCACGATCTTCGGCTCCGGCTCTTCATAAGCGAAGAACGTCCAGAGTCGGATCGCAAGATGCTCGGCGGCGGCTGGTTGAGCCAGAATGATGTCGATGATGTCCTCATCCTTGAAGTCGCCGCGCTTGCCCATGAAGGACTTGGTCCCGTCGTCGTGCATCCGCGGGCGAAACGTGTACTCGCCGGTCTCAAGATCGAGGCTGATGCCCGTCAACGCGCGGGCCGCTTCCTTGATGTCCTGCTCGCTGTAGTGCCCGGTGCCGAGCGTGAAGAGTTCCATCAACTCGCGGGCGTAATTCTCGTTCGGCTTGCCGCGACGGTTCTGATGAGAATTGAGATACACGATCATTGCCGGATCGCGCGTAACGGCCAGTACCAGTTCGCGGAAGTTTCCGGCGGCATGCGTGCGGAAGAGCTGGTTCTGGTTGTAGAGGGCCCGACTGCTTTTGACTTCGCGGAATCCACTGGTGAAGTGGCCGTGCCAGAAGAGAACCAGCTTTTCCTGCAACGGCCTGGGCGTGACCGTCATCGTTTCGATCCACCAGTTGATGATGCGGGCCATTTGAGCCTGATCGTTGCGCTGGCGTTGGACGATCTGTTTCTGAATCTCCGGGTCGTTCTCGCCGGCGCGACGGGCACCGCGTGGCAGCCGCTGATAGTCGATGTCGAGCGGCAACGGTTCTTCGCGGATTTCGTCGAATCGGATGAGATATTCCACGGCCTGCTCGCGCGACATCCCGGCGAGCAGGGCAACCTGCGCCGGCGTGCCGCCGAACCCCGCGCGGCGAAGCAGGTGCGCGGCCATGTCGGCATTCCACGTCTTGGTGGTCGGGAGTGTCGAGCGGACCTTGATCGTCGGCTTGAAGGGCTTGGTCGGCGTCGACGACGTCTGGCCGAAGATGAGTGCAAGCGTGAGTAGTAGCTGCGCGGTCATGGGCTATGGCGACTGAACAAGTAATTAATCAAGACACCGGCGGTGCCAGACCTTGGATGAACGACGCCGGGGCTGTTCTATTGTATTCCCGCCGGTGGGGCCGCTATTTCAGGTGATCGGGCGTTCCCTGCGGGGCGTCGCCGGGCTTTCCGGCCCTCATGTTGACGTAATCCGGCGAGGATGCGCCGCCGGAGAGGATGGTGGTGAGGGCCTCTTCCATGGACCAGTCGGTGATTCGGACTCGCTCGATGGGAACGATTTCCATGTAGCCGCTGGTGGGGTTCGGCGTCGTGGGCACGAACACGGTGGCGTACTCCTGGCCGGTCGCCTTGTCGGTGACGGTGTTGGTCATGAATCCCAGCGCCATCATTTTGTCATGTGGGAAGTCGATAAGGACGACGCGCTGCGTCGAACCGTCTGTCTTTCCGCTGCCGGAGAGGGCCTGAACCATTCGCTTGACGGAGGTGTAAATGGTGTCGACCAGCGGGATGCGTTCGAGCAGGGCCTCAAAAATATCGATAATCCGCCGGCCCGCCACATTCGTACCCAGCCAGCCGAGCAGGTAGAGCATGAGCACGGTAAGCACGACGGCGATGGTGATCTCGTGCCATGCGGCGTTGGACGGGTCGATCCGCGTCGGTTGCGCCCCGAGATTCAGCAGGTAGAGCGCCTTGGAGACGATGTACACCAGCCAGACGCCGACCGAGAGCGCGGCGGCATAGACATAGCGAATCACGAACGCCGTGACGGCCAGCGGGATGATGATGAGGACGCCTGCCACGATGCGACCGCGAATGGTTCGCGGGCCGACCGAGGTGCCGATCCGCTTGGCGACGGCTTCGGCGGCGGTCTGGGTGTGTGGGGTGTGGGTTTCCGGCACGTCTTCGGCTCCGATTTCGTGGCGGAGTATATGCGGCAGAGTCGCTTGGTGCAGGGGTGGGCGCCCTCGCAATCGCGATTTGTTTTTTGCCCCGTGAACCGGAGAGAGATAGAATACGTCAAATAAGGCGGCGAAACCGCGTGGTACGGCTCGCCGACTTGTGGAGGCATCCCCGTGTCCATCATCGAGCAGCAGGTGCGAGTCGCCCAGCGACGGCTTTGGCTGAATCGCTGGCTGCGTTTGTGGGGCTGGTGGTTGGCAGGGGCCGCGGTGGCGTGGCTGCTCGTCTGGATAAACGTGCGACTCTTCGCGCTGCGCTGGCCGATGGGCTGGGGGGCGGGTGTCGGCGTTGTGGTTTCGCTGATCGGCTCCATTGTGTGCATGATCGTGGCGCGCGATTCGCGCGATCGCGCCGCGGCTGCGCTTGATGAAGCTGCGGGGTTGAAGGAACGCATCTCGACGGGGCTGCATGTCTGGAACAACTCGGACGATCCATTTGCACAGGCGGTCGTGGCCGATGCGCAGCGGGCCGTCGCGGGGATCACGGCGCGGTCATTTATTCCGATTCGCTGGCCGGGGTCGCTTTCGATTAGCGCGATCTGCCTGTTGGTTGGCGTGCTGTCGCTCTTGCTGCCGGAGTTTGATCTTCTGAAAAAGCGCGAGACGCGAGCGAACGACGCCGCGAAGTTGGCGGAGTTGAACAAGGTCCGCAGCGCCGTGGCCAAACCGATATCGGCGGTGCAGAAGATTGCCGAAAAGTCGGATGATCCAAATCTCGCCAAGGAACTGAAAGCGCTGGAAGAGGCCGCCAAGCGCGAAACCGACCCGAGCATCATCCGTCGTGAGACGGCCAAACGATTGGACAAAGTCGAGGATGCCCTGAAGGCGCGGGCCGAGTCGGAGAAGTTCCAGGCGCTTAACGAAACGAAGAAGCGTTTCAAGCAGATGCCGAGCATGGACGACCCCAAGGGGCAGTTGGGCCAACTCGTGGAGAGCCTGAAGAAGGGCGATTTCAAGCAGGCGCAGGAGCAGGTCAAGAAGGCCCAGGAGCAATTGGCGAAGAACGCCCGGGACGGCAAGGCCGACCCGGAGAAGACCGCCGAGATGGAAAAGCAGTTGAAGGAACTCTCCGAAAAAATTCAAAAGGCCGCCGAGGATAAGCAGAACGAGCGCGATTTGAAGAACGCCGGCGCGTCGGAGGCCGACGTAAAGCGCGTGCTGGATGCCCTCGCCAAGCAGGACAAAGAGCAACTGGAGAAGCTGGCCAAGGAACTTTCCGAGCGGATGAAGGACAATCCGCAGATGAAGGAACAGATGGAAAGGCTCATCAACAAGATGCAGACCCGCCAGGACGCGAGCCAACAGATGAAGGAAATGGCCGACAAAATGGCCGAGGCCTGTAAGAACGCACAAGAGGGTGACACGCAGGCGGCACAGGATGCGATGGGCCAGGCCGGGCAGATGCTCAACGACCTTGAGAAAATGGAGCAGAATCTCAACGACGTCGAGTCGCAATTGTCGGAGTTAAACGACGCACGTGAGGAAATGAAGGAAGGCGACGACGAGCCGAAGGATGAACAAGGCGACTGCGAGTCTTGCAAGGGGCAGGGTCAAAAGGACGGCGGAAAATGTGGCCAGTGCAATGGCACGGGTAAATGCAAAGGCGCGGGGCAAGACGGCAAAGGCGACGGCAAAGGTGGCCTGAAGCATGGCCACGGCAAGGGATCCGATCCGTTTGAGACGACGGATGAAATGAAGGTCGACTACGTGAACCGCCGCGAAAAAGCGCAGCAGGGCTCGGGCGGCTCCGTCATTGGCCAGGAATACATCAAGAGCGGCCAGTTGAAGAAGGCATCACAGACGGAGTTGTACGACGCGGCGCTGGCCGCCGAGGCCGAGGCGACGGACAGCCTCGACAAGGAGCGCATCCCCCGTGCCTATCGCCGGGCCGTCCGGTCCTATTTCGATCGCTTCGGCGAGCAGACCAAGGAAGCCGGGACGACGAGCCAGCCGGCGGGGAAGTAAGCTCGACCTTTGCGTCGCTGTCTTTCCAAATTCGATAATCCCAGTGAGAATCCCGCCTTCGCGACATTCAACGACCCCACCCTGACCCTCCTCTTCTAAAGGGGAGGGAATCGAGGCGGCCGCGAGACAGGAACAGGACTTCGCAATGGCAAACCCCCCGACGCAAGTCGATCCCGCAATCCAGAAGGCCACCGACGAATTTCGCGCCAAGTTCAAACTGGTGCGCGATGAGATCGGCAAGGCCATCGTCGGCCATCACGAAATCGTGAACGGCGTGCTGACCTGCCTTTTCACCGGCGGCCATGCATTGCTAGAAGGCGTGCCGGGGTTGGGCAAGACGTATTTGATTCGCTCGCTGGCCGAGGCCCTCAAGCTCAACTTCTCGCGCATCCAGTTCACGCCCGACCTGATGCCCGCCGACATCCTCGGCACGAACATCATCACCGAGAACCCGGAAACGGGCCGACGCGGATTTCAATTTCAGAAAGGCCCGCTCTTTTCGCAGATGGTCCTCGCCGACGAAGTGAACCGCGCCACACCCAAGACGCAGTCGGCCCTGCTGGAGGCCATGCAGGAAAAAACGATCACGGTGGCCGGGGCGCGGTACACGCTCGAAGCGCCGTTCTTCGTGATGGCGACGCAGAACCCCATCGAGCAGGAAGGAACGTACCCGTTGCCCGAAGCGCAACTGGACCGTTTCTTCTTCAAGCTCGTGGTGCAATATTCCTCGCGCGAGGAGATCGCGACCATCCTCGAACGCACGACCACGGGCCACAAACCCGAGATTAAGCCGGTGATGAGCGGCGATCAGATCGTCGGGGCCCAGAAGCTGGTGCAGCGCGTGGTCGTCGCGCCGCATGTGCAGGACTATGCCATTCGCCTGACGCTGGCAACGCATCCGCAGGGGGAGTTCGCCACCGAGCAGACGAACAAATACGTCCGCTGGGGTTCCTCGCCGCGCGGGGCGCAGGCCGTGTCGCTCGCTGCGAAGGTGCAGGCGTTGCTCGACGGACGTTACAACGTTAGCTTCGACGATATTCGCAAGGTATACCTTCCCGCACTTCGTCACCGCGTACTGCTCAACTTCGAGGCCCAGGCCGAGGGGATGGAAACGGACAAGGTCTTGGCGGACATTCTCGAAAAGACGCCCACGGCGGAAAAGGCCGGTTGACCGTAAGTTGTTCGCCAAATCCGAGCCGCGCGGCGCAAGCCCGCGGGGCGCGAACGCTGCCCATGCGGAAGATTTGCGAATTGAACACTGGCCCGACATGCCACAAGGCTTGCGCCTTTGTGCTCGGATTGGGGGGCTTACGCAAGATACGCTTCAACCTTGCGGCCGGTTCCGGGTCTATCCACTATGCTCCGGGTGGACCGCGCGAATAAAGTATGAACACTAATCAGGATCCTGATATGAATAGTCTGAAGACCCATCGCCTTACCCTTCTCGCGTTCTTCGTTGCATTCGTTTCGGCCACCGTGTTAATACCGTCGGTATACGCGAAAGAAAAACAGGTCGTCACGGTGTCGTACGTGCTTCTGCCCGAACGACCATTACCCGCCGACATGAAAACCGTAGCGGTGATGGACTCCGGCGTGGAAAGCATCGACGGAGTGAAGGGCAATCTCCGCAGCAAGAAGTGGTCCTTGATTGCCGCCGAAATGATTGAGTCGATGCTTCAGGCTCCGTCGGCCGAAAGTGAGTCGCCGGTGACCGTGGTGCAACGGCGCGCAACGAAAAAGATTCTCGACGAGCAGGACTTGAAGCTCGCGGGCATCGTCGAAGGTGATTCGGCCACGCAGGTGGGCAAGCTGCTCGCGGTGAACGGCCTGATCATGAGCAAGATCGACATCCGCATGGATACGCGGAAGCAGGCCAAGGAGACGATCGACTGGACACGTCTGCTCGGGCAGGGCGGGCTCGCCAACGGCCCCCGGCGCGATCCACGATTTCGACCCGAGCAGGGCGGCCCGCGCGAAGGGAACCCGTATCGGCAACCGCGACACGGCCCGCAGGGGCTGGGTGGCGATCTCCCGACGAAGACGATCGTCGAGATCAGCCGGTCGCTCACGGTGCAATGTTCCTTTGCGCTGGTGGATGCAAACACGGGCCGCAGCATCGTTCAATTCTCGCCGCCGGTGTATCAGAAAACGGACAAGGCCAAGCCGGATTTCATCTTCGGCGGTTGCGTGGAAGAGGCCGACCTCGATCCGGTGGATCTGTTCATCGGCGAACTCGTGGAGCGGGCAGCGCGGGACTTCACGGGAATGCTCGCGCCGACGCGCGTCGGGTTCACGTGTGAAATCGTCGGACGCGGCGACGAGGGCGAAGCCGCGATTCGCGCGATCCGCGCCGATGACTTCGGCCAGGCGGTTCAGCTCTTCGAGGCGGCGCATCGCGACGACCCAAAAGAAGACCAGACCGTGTTCGCCTTGGCCGTGACGTGCGAGTTGGCCGGCGACTTCGAGCGAGCCCTGGATTACTACCGCAAGGTCTGCTCGATGCCGAAGGTCGATGATGACGACCTCGTCAATTACCTCGCGGCCAAGGATCGGCTGGCGGCCCACATCGGGCGAATCGCCCGTGCAAGGCCGGGTCCAGCACCCCGTCCGACGCCCTAGTCCTCTAATAACAAGCCAATTCCGGCCCGGAACCCGCCTTCAGAATTCACTTGACTCCTATAGGAGTGTCGATACACTCTACAGAGAGTGTAGGAGTCCTGATGGCGAAGACCGCCAAATCCAAGGCCAGCCGTACCGTCACGCTCAAGATCCCGCAGGAGCTGTTTCAGAATCTGAGCAAGCTCATTGAGGGCACCGGCTTTCGCAGCGTCACCGAGTTTGCCATTCACGTTTTGCGTGACGTGGCATCGGGCGGCGCGATTCGCGAAACATCGCCGGGCCTCAGCAGCCGGGAGGTCGACGCGGTGCGCAAGCGGCTGCAGGCCCTGGGATACATCGAGTAAGGATTGCCGCTGATTCAATTCAGCAACGAGGCGACTCGATCGCAAGCGGAGATTCCGCGCGCTCATGGAGAACGAATGATGTCTCACAAACGCACCGGCTTCACGCTGATCGAGTTGCTCGTTGTCACCGGCATCATTGCCACCCTGATTGCCATCCTCCTCCCGGCCATGGGCGCGGCTCGCGCCCGGGGCCGGGATCTTAAGTGTCTCAGTAATCTGCGCTCGCATGCCGAGATGACTACCATCTATCTCAACGCGAGCGAGGATATGTTTCCCACGCGCACGTCCGGCGCGGCGACCGGCGGCGGCGGTGTGTTCGGCGCATTCATGCCGCAGCGGCTCATCCTGCGATTTGAAACCCGGCCGATCGAAATCTTCACCTGCCCCGAAGACACCGCGCCGGTGCGCGACTATCGCGCCGGAAACCCCGATGGTCACGATCAAAATTCGCTCGGCATCGCGGATCTCTATCACATCGATCCGCAGCGGACCATTCGCTACAGCTACGGCATCAACAACATGACCGGCATTCCGCCCGAGACGCAGGATGAAATTGCACTCTTCAGCTCGTCATATACGGCCTACCCGCAGCCGGTGCGCACGCTTCTCTACGCCGATTGCACCTGGCCGAATGCGCGGGGGCATGACAAGAAGTTGAACGACGCGCCGCAGCTCAAGGGACGCGTTGCCAATGCGGGTTCGCCGTTGCGACTGGATAAGCTGGCGTCGATTCCTCCCGACTATGACAAGCCGATCCCCGAGCTGCGCCGGCACCGTCGCGGCAGCAACATCATCTTCATGGATTCGCACGCCGAGTTGGTGTCGCAGCAGGATTGCTTCGACAAGATTCTGTACTCGTGGTCGGAAAAATAGACCCGCTTCAGAATTGCACAAACGCCGCGAGAGCCTTCATGCCCGCGTCGCCGGATTCTTCGGGGAGGAACTCGACGCCGAAGAGCGTGCCCTGTTGAACCGCCGCGGAAAACTCGACGGTGTGTCGCGCCCGCGCACCAATCACGGCGGCATCCAGCGGTTCGGCGTGGAACGCATGGTCGAAGTAGAACGACTCGCCCGATTTCATTCCGAGAAAGAGCGGAAAGCCATTGGTCCAGACGACGGGGCTGAAACCGATATGACGATTGCCGGTGCCCAAAGGGGAGTAGCCCGGCGCGGAAAACGGCGCGACCTTGCCGTGAACGAGGCCCAGGCCGGTGTGCTGGCCTTCCTCGTAGCTCACATCAAAGAGCAAATGCATTCCCTGGCCGATGCCGAGCACGGGCCGGCCGGCATCCACGGCGTGAAAGATGGGGCGTAGCATTCCCCGATCGCGCATCGAGCGAACCGCCCTGGGAAAGGAGTCGCACGCGGGAAGTATGATCTTCGCGGCGCGTTCCAATCGGTCCACCGAGTTAACGAGAATGCTCTCAGCGCCGAGGTCGTCGAGCGCCTTCTTGAGATTCGCCGTGCGGCTGGTGTCGTAGTCGACAATCGCAATCATACGTGGCTTCTACTATATCGTAATTCCCTGTGCGGGAAATAAAAAAGCCCGCGGGCGTGACACCCGCGGGCCTGTGGTTCGCGTTGAATCGGCGAGGGCTAACCCCGGCTCTTTTTCTTATTCGTCGGAGTTCTTGCTTTTGGTCATGGTCGTATTGGCCAGACCTCCGCCGCGCTTGACCGCGTAAAACTCGACACGACGATTCTGGGCGCGATTCTTCTCCGCATTGTTGTTGGGAGTCTTGGGGCGGTGCTCGCCGCAGTTGGCCTGAACCAGTGAATCGTAGCCCACGCCGGCCTCGTGCAGGGCGCGGACGGCCGTCAGCGAGCGATGGGCGCCGAGTTCCCAGTTGTCCTTCCATTTGCTCTTCTTGATCGGCTGATCATCGGTGTGGCCGAAGACGTAGATATCGCGATCGGCAAAGCGCGATCGAAGTTCGGAAGCGATCTGCTGGAGCTTGGCCCGGCCGCTGGCGGTCAGGTCGGCCTTGCCCGATTCAAACAGAACCGAACCCGGCACGGAGAGGAAGTCGAAATTGTTGAAGGCAGTCCACTCGCCCTCTTTGACCTTGGAACCGGCGTTGCGTGCTTCTGCCAGCGCGCGGTTGAGTTGATCGATGGTGCCCTTGGCATCGCCTTCGCGGACCATGGCATCTTGCAGTGCCCGCTCTTTGTCTTCGAGGTCCTTCTTGAGCTGATCGTTCTCGGCGGTGAGATCTTCGATCTTCTTGGTCTTGGCGTCGGGGCCGCAACCGGTGAGCGTGATCGCGAAAAGCAGCGCGCTCAGCGGCAGCAGGGACATGAATTTGCGTGTCGTCCGTGTCATGATTCGTTCCTCCAAGGTTGAACAACGCGAACTTAGTTGTGGTGTGGTCGCACGCAACCCGCGTGCAATCAGATGCGGAATATATAGTCGCGCAAGCCGAAATCGTCAATAGAGAACGGGTGAAAAACGCGCGCTCGCTTGCGCCCGTGTGAATTGTTTGAGGCGGCGCGACGGACGGCTCCGGCGTCAGGGCTGTGACTTCTCATCGCCCAGCGCGTGGCGGAGCTTGTCGTCGATCCGGCGCTCGCGCTCCTCAAGGGACAGGCGGAGCTTCTCCGCCTCGGCCTGCTTCACCGCGAGTTCCTCTTCCTTGCGAAGTTCGGACCACTCGCCCAAGACGCGCCGCGTCTTGGAAAACACCCAGAAGGCGATGATGGAAACGACACTGGTCGCCCCCATGAGCCAGAGCGTGGCGAGCGGCTCACCGGCCGCTCCGGGCCAGAAGTTGGTCTTGTAGTTCCGGTTCATAAAGACGATCAGGATGACGCCCGCGAAGACCGCGCAAAGCGCCGTAACTTTGGTGTAGACAACGAATTGGCGAAAGCCCGATGCCATAGGTTCACGCTCCAAATCCGTGGGACGGCTGGCCACTAATCACAGCCCAGAGGAACCAGCCGAGCGGGCCAAAAAACGTCGTAACCGGGCCGAGCAGCCACAGGCTGACAAAGGCCCCGAGTGCCAGCCAGGGTCCAAACGGGATCGCCCGGCTCGTCTTCTTGAAGCTGGTCGCCAGAACGCCGACGAGCGCCAAGATGGCGGAGAACAGGAAGCCGATGATAACCAGCCACAATCCGCCCACCGCGCCGATCGAGGCCATGATGAAGATGTCGCCGCTGCCGAAGGCCTCTTTGCCGAAGGCCCAGGTGCCGAGGATGCGAACCGACCAGCCAACCGCCGCCGCGAGGATGGCCGCGGCGAGGGCATGCAGCCCGCCTGCCAGATGAACGAGCAAGTTCGAAGCGCTGGCCGTCGAAGCACCTGACGGCGCAAGGATTGTATCCCACTCCATGCCCACCCGCCCGGTGAAGCGAAGCCATACCAGAACGGCGATGCCCGCGATGAGCGCGGGGAGCAGATTTACAAACTCGCGCGATGCCATCGCGCGGGCGAGGGGCCGTTCGCGTTCGAGGTCTTCGATGATTTGCGTGTCCGATTCGCGGTTCTCCAGCGACGCGAGAATCAGGATGAGCAGGAACACGGCCGTACCGACGATGGCGCGCTGGCCGCCGGGGGTGATGGCGATGGGAAGGCCCATGGTCGCCGCCAGCGATTGCCATGCCGCGAGCCCGAGCGCGAGGGCAGCGAGCAGCAGGACCGGCACCGGTTGGAATCGCCACGGTGGCGCAGGAGCGATGGGCGACGCCTCGGCCGAACCGGGGGATTCGGCTGCACCTTCGGAGGTTGGAGGCGAGGCGGCCCCCAGGGGCTGATCCGATTCAACGGCCGGTTGGCTCTTCTGAAACGGCAGCGAAACAAGCCAGCCGACTCCCATGGCCAGCCCGATGGCGCACAGCGCCGGCGGCAGCATCACCGCATGGGTGGAGGTGTTTGATGCACCCGCATGGGTCAAACCATCAAGAGGCAACCCGCGAATCGCATGGGCCACGACGGCGATCACAACGGTGTAAATCGGGATCTGAATGTGGATGGTGTAGGTCTCGATGTCCATCGCCGAGCCGGCGAGGAGCCCCGCGAAGAGAAAGAGCCCCGCTACAACCATCGGCCAATCAGCGGCAAGCGTGCCGAGGCAGCCGGGGAAGACCTTGGCAACCAGCACGGCATCCCAGATCAGGACAAAGAGGATCGCCGTCGCGGCTTCGATCACCGGGTACATCATCGAGATGGGGCTGCGGCAATCGCGGCATCGGCCGCCAAGCATGAGCCAGCCGAGGATGGGGATGTTGTATCGGGGGGCAATCTGCTTTTCGCAGGTCGGGCAAAACGACCAGCGCGGCTGGGAGATCGAAAGCCCGATCGGCAGTCGATAGATGACGACATTCAGGAAGCTGCCGACACACGCCCCGATGATGAGCACGGGAATGATGGCAAGGGAAGCAATGTCCACGATGCGCCCGACCCTACCGCGCCGCCGCGGATCATGCGAGCCATCACGGCGGTTGAGTACGTCAACCTGTTTCTAGACCCTTGTGGCACAGGGGTCCCGCCGGTGTAAAACAAGTTTTGAAACGGCCGG
>CAZSBF010000059.1:0-26545 GCA_964605185.1 uncultured Planctomycetaceae bacterium | reverse complement strand
GTGCGGATGGCGCGAGTTCTTGCGGGGTTGGGGGATGGGGCCGAGCGATGTCACAGTTGTCTTGAAGAATTCACTGCGAATCGGCGGTTTTTCGAATTGCGAGTTAACTTGAATGTCGAGGGTGGTGGGTTCAAGAAAAACATTCTCTGCTCGCCCAGAAATCAATAATAATCTGGGAGCTGGCCACGTACTCGCTTTGCATACGCACTTTCGTCGCACCCGTTCGGTCTGTGATTATTGGGAGGTTGCTTTCTCGATAGATCAGGGAGGTCTTCTGGATAACCAACTAGCTCTTTGTATAATTCCGGGTTTGTTTTCTTGGCTGCCTGGAGAATCCGTAGCATTCTACAACGGTGTTTTGTGTTTTCCTTACTGTCGAGTAGCAAACAGTCATTAAGTAGGCGACCGTGCTTGTTTAGGATATTCACTGTTCCATTATTGTTTACTCGAATACAAGAACCATAGGCTACCTCCTCCGGCCTCGGCGGAAGAATGTCTTCTGGCCGTAATAGATTGCAGTGAGCACACGTATACACCAAGTTGTCATAGTTCGTCCTAAGGTGGGGCGCGACCGAAACAGGATCAAAGTGGTCGATGTGGAATCCTTGCAGGCCACAAGTCCACGTTTCGCGAGCTAAACAAAACACACATCGAAAAGAGAATTCATCTCGCAGCCACTCTCGATATGGCTCGTAGTCGGCGTAACCGTCGGGACCATGACGGCGAACATGCCTACTCTGCGGATACCGATAGGCATTAATCGGTTTCATCCGATTCCTCGGCTATTCCGAGATGCATTTCCAGTGCATCCAGAAGCGACGTATCGCGTCGCTTGGCCTGCAACTGCCTCTGATGCGCACTCGCCTGAAGCGCCTCAAGTTCTGAAACCTCGCTTTTCGCCAGCGTGTCATAAATTCGCTTGCGTATCAAATGGACGCGTCTCCTGTTCTGATACCGCCATGCAAGTTCATCCCCGAATCTACCGAAGGTTTCATAGAATTGATGCTTTAGAGTCAATTCATCGTTTTCTATTCTTATTGGCCTAGTTTTCGGGGTTTCTGATGTTTCTGATTCCGATTGTAGCCCAGGCATTCGAACTTGAATGCTCTGTGTTGTGGCTGGCTGGAAACTGGGCAAACAATAAACCTGATTGCAAGTCAAGAATGGGATTACCGATTGTTGAAATTCTACTGATGACCAAGGATCTCTTGCGATGCCAAACGGACAGTCTGTATTCTGTAAGCCGACTACTGTTGTCGATTCGAAGTTTTTTTGCACACAATCAAGTGCGACAACAAGCAACGTTGGATACATACCCTGCTGGTTGATCTTGGGTATGCGCACCACGTAACTGAGGGTACTAGTTGTCGAATTATCGACTGCCACCATCAAAGCTCCCCGATCGATTCGATTACACCATCAGCGTGTTGCTTGATTATATCCCATTCGCCTAGACTTTTGAATATCACAGAATTTGAGTCACTTTTGTCCAAGTCCATATGATAGTTAAGGTCGATTTTCACAACCTCTTGATTATCGGCTTGCCCCCAATTGGGAGGACAATTTTTCTCATCCAATCGCATGGGCCTGCAAGTTGTACGTAAACGTCTATTAATCGCGTTTGTGGAATAATAGGAACCATATCTATCCGTTACTCCGCCTAGGTTCGACGCTACTTGTGCCCCAAATACTCGCTGATTCCATTCTACGAACTCAGATTCAATTGGCGTTATGAGATAATCGAGATTCATGCCCAATGCGGAATAGGGAATATGAGGGAGCTTTGCGACAATTGTGCCCAGTATCTTGAGAATCTCAGGTTGTAGATGCGGCCCGTCCGGCGGGAAAGTCAATTGCAAACGGTTGGGAAAGACTGAGAACTCGCAAGACCTGGTATGGATTTGGATCATGGAAGGCATGAAAATCGAACGCTCCCAATCCAGTTCAGCTTCTTCAAGTACGCCTTCTCGTACAAGCCAAACGGGATTAAAGACTGAGAGATTTACGTCGTGAGCGACAATGACTACGCTGGCATTGACAAGGGCACTTTTTGTTCGACACTTTGCCATACTCGTTTCCTCACACTTATCTTTTCCTTGCATGAACGTCAGACCATACTAGAGTAAGCTCAAAGATCCGTCAGCACTGTATATTAGCGCCACGCCGCGAGTAAGGGCCCAATTGGGCGTCCTCCGTTGGTCACTCCCTAAACTGCTTATCCTTATACGCCTCAAACAGGTGCTTGAGTTTGCCGCGCTGTTATTTGTCGGTGCTGGTGACGGGGATGTCGTTACCGAATAGGACGACATTCGGGCATTTCGTCCACGGCACGCACTCCTTGCAGTTTCCCCGGGGCAGGGCTGCGCCCAAGCTACTCGATTGCGCAAGCGGACCCCACCCTTTCGGAGCTTCCTCCTCGGGCGCTCCTCAATCCCCTTATCAAGGGGAGGGAATTGGGGCGGCAATGAGTATTGGGAGTGGATTCCCATTGATGGTGCGTGCCTGCCTCGGCGTACGCCAACTGTTTTCAACAAATTGGCGCAAATCCGCGCAATCCGCGGTTCCAAGCCTCACGGACTCGGCACCACCAACTGCCCCGCCACATTGTTCACCACCTTGAACTGCCCCAGCGTCACTGTCCCGCTCGAGAGCGGCGGCCGATCCGCATCGAACCGGAAGTTGTACATCGTGCCCCAGCGGATCGCGTTCGCGTTGTTGTTCACGGCGAACGGCGTCGTGGCCCACGTCACCGCCCCGCCCGCAAACGCCCCGGGCCAATCCGTGCCGTCATACGTCACGCTGCCCAGCCCGTCCCCGTGCCGATACGCCACGTCGCGGAAGCCGATGTTCGTCACCGTCGCACCGGCCGGACACGGCACGCTGAACGAGCCGATCGACCGATCCGAATTGAGATTGTTCACCGCATATTCATAATGCCACATCCCGCCGCCAACCGACGTGACCTTCGCCGCCAGAATCACCAGCCCCGGGAATCCGTCATCCTCGGGCACGTTGACATCCGTCTCCACGACGCCGCTGTCGATCACCTTCCACATGCGAACCGTCGGAATCTGTGCAAGCGTCGAGCTGCCCGGCGGGAAGAAGAAATCCCACGCCGTTCCGCCGCCCGCGACCGCAATCTCGCGCGTCGACTGGTTGTTGTTCTGATTGTGCGCCGTCGCATCGTCGGCCGTCAGATACTGGAACGAAACGAAGAACCGCACCGGCGCGCTAACGCCGCCATTGGTCACCGCAAGGTCGGCCATCTCCATTTCGAGATAGCCCGCGTTCGTGCCGCTCGGCGTGACGGTGCAACCGGTCGGATACGACGCCGTATGCGCGTTGATGATGTACTTGGGGCTCAAGTCATCCTGGATCGCCGCCTGCGACGCGACATAAGGATCGCTGCACCCGGCGCCAAGCCGCTGGAAATTCCCCGACGGCTGGCACGTTGCACAACAGAACGGATCCTGATTCGCGCCGAAGCCATTCTTCAACCAACCCTGGCCGATCTGCTCAAAGCGCGTCACCCCGCCGGTCGTGTACCACTTGAACAGGTTGCCGCCGAAGATCGGGTGCGTATTGGCCGGGCAGGCATCCCACAGGATATCCTGATCGCCGAGGTTGCAAGCCGTCGCGCCGAGCGTCAACGCTTCAAGCGTCCCATTCGACGCGAAGTTCGCCGGACCCGTGATGTCGCCGACGACAACGTCCGGGCCGACCGATTGCGTCGGACTTCCCGGGCATCCGCCCGACGTCAGCACGACCGGGCATGCCTCCGAGCAATCCGCCGCCAGCGACCACGTGCCGCCAAGCAGGCTCTCGCACACCAGCCGTGACTGCATCGTGCAGGTGCCAAACGCGCCGCCGGGTGCATAAACGCAGCATCGTCCCTGCGGCAGTCCGCAATCGGTGAACGACAGCCTCAGGCCCGGCAGGCAGAACGCGAAGTCATTCGCCACGCGATCGAACATCTGCCACGACATCGCGCCGGCCGCGCCACCCGGCTTTTGCACCGAAACGCTGTTGCCGCCGATGCTGGACGTCTCCCACATCCAAAGGCAATCGCCCGAGGTGTGATTGACGATCTCAATCCAATAACACGCACCGGGCGTAACCGCCAGCGGCGTCGGCAATTGAGCTTCAAACTTGTAGCGCCGCACCGTGCGCGCGAGGTACGAGATTTCCGCGCCGGTGTCCGACTTGATCAGGTTGATCGGCGAGACCGGCCCGGCAACCACATTCCCCGGCACGCCGGATGCGTCGGAATAAATCGTCACGAGGAAGTTGTCTGCACTGTCGCCCGCGCTGGGCGAGCAACCGACAAAGCCGTCGAAGTCGAAGTAGAAGCCCCACCAGCAGAGATTACTCAGGCTGGTGCCGCTCGTCACGGAGAAGTCATCGGCACAGCGATAGGAACTGCCGAAGACCAACGGCGAAATATCGCTGATCACGCCGCTGTCGTTCGACGACGGCAAATGGCAGGCCGCACTCGCTTCGCACTGAGTCGGCGGGCACGTCGTTGTCGCCAGCAGTGCGGTGACAAAGCCCGAAAGGTCTGCAAGGTCCACAATGGAGTCGTTGGTGAAGTCGGCGGTGCACGTTCGCAGGCTCAGACACCCACCAACCGGATCGAGCTGCGCCTGCGACGTACCGACCGGCGGCGCGAACTGGCCGAGCCACGCAGAGATGTCGTCGCCATTTACGATTCCGTCGTTGTTGGCATCGCCCTTGCAGCATGATGCAGCAGGCGCAGGAGCGCACGAAAGCGTCGCGTAGTAGAGGCTGCCGCACGGCGCCGATTCGAACGATGTCGGCTGCACCACGAGATAGAACCAGCCGGGGCAAACATCGGCCGAGGCGGAGACCGTCGAGCACGGTACAAGCCCGACCTGGCTCGCGACGATCGTCTGATCGGCACAGTCATTCGTCGGCGATGCCACGATCTGGATCGCCGCAGGGAAGGTGCTGCTCACCGACCAGGTAAGCCGCTGCGGCGTGGTGATCTGAATTCGATAGACGTCGACGTCTTTTGCATTCTCGTTGGTGCCGACGCAAACGCCGCTCACGCACGTTAGACCCGCCGGACACGTGGTCGTGCAGGTCGCGCCTTTGTGATAGGTCGCCGAGGTGCCACAGATCGTCTGTCCACAGGCGATGGGCGAAAACGCGATCTGACTCGCCGATGCCGCGAGGCAACCGGCATTGGTGATATCGGTGTAGTTGTTGCAATTCGGCGTCGGAATCGTCTCGCCTTCCGGTGTCGCCCCCGGCGGACATGCGAGGCTGCAGGTGAAACACGCCGACGGGTTCGTAACCGAAAGCGATACAAACCGCGGCCCACTGCAATCATCCGCCCGAATCGGATCAAGGAACGGCCGCGAGCTGTTGTCTCGGTCATTGGTGACGCCGATACCGATCCATATGGTGTCACCCTGCGCGACCTCGCCGGCAAGCGGCGTTTGCCCCGCAGCGACGATTCGCAAACACGCGCACGACGTGCCTTCGGAAACTCCATAGCACGCCGCGATGCCGAGCGCGGGCGTAGCCGAATTATCCGACGGGCCGCAGTCATCCGCGCGAATCGCTTCCGAGTTGTTGTACGCCGCGCCGCTGCAGGCCCGCACGCCCGCGCCGCCCGGCGCGTTACCCTCGTTATGGCACTCGCCGGTGGTGAGGTTGAATCCGCGATAGAAGGCGATGGCCGTGTCAAAATCAGAGCCACAGGTGTCGATGGCCAACCCGCTGCCGACCGCCGCCCCGGCCGGAACCGTGTATCGATAGTAGAGTCGATTCTTGATCACTCGCGTCGTTTGGCCATAGCTCGCGCCAACGATGGCGCTGAAATCCATCGCGTTGAAACACGCCTCCCCGGCGGTGGTACACGGAAGCGTCGCGCAACCAACGGAGGCGACCTCCGCCGAGCCGAACGGTGCCGGCGATCCCTCAAAGAAATCCGTCGTGTTTCGCAGATACCCACCAAGCGACGCGCAACAAAGCGGCGAACCGCCCGGCTGTTCCATTGGCGCAATGACACAGGAACCGTTCGGAAGACAGCACCGCCCGGTCGTTGTTCCCCACGCAAAGCCCGCCTGCGGCGTCACGCAAACATAATCAAGTCGAACCGTCCCCTCGCCGTAATCAGCGTCCGTCAGGCCTCCGACTCGCACGCGGAAACACTGCCCCGCCGTGGCGGTCTGGCTGCTTCGTCCATATACAAAGGGGCCGACGTTCACCCGCGGCGGACCCGACTCCAGCGTAAATGGAATAAACGATCCGCCTCCAATCGCGGACAGACCCGTACACTGACCGCTGGACGTCGCGTTGCAATTGTTGATGCGGAGCAGTTGCACCTTGCTGTTGAAGCAGGTGCCAATCGTACTCACGACGACGCGACCGCTCGCGCAACCACTCGGTGGCGAAACGTTGTAGCGATACCAAACGTCCTTCTGCACCAGGCCGTTCTGACCGAACGATTGGCCCTCGCCACCGGCAAACGTCGTGTCATACGTCAGCACGCAACTCGAACACGTCAGGACCGTCGCATTCGGACAGGTGTCATTGGCAGGAACCGTGCCGCACGCAACGGAACCGCAACTCGAACCATCGCCGTGATAGAGCGCGGCGTCGTCACCTGTCGCAATCAGGCAAGCGAGCCGTGACACTTGAACACAACCCGCCGCAGTGCAGCAGGCGCCGGTCGGCAAGGCGCACGGCTGGCACTGAACGTCAAACTCATAGGACAGTCCGCAGACCGGATTCACGTCCAGCTTTTCCACCGCCGGCCGCGCACGAAGGTAGTATCGCAGCGGATATCCAAGTGCACCGCCGCCCGGCAGGCACGCCGTCGCCACCGCTTCTCCGCACGCGTCCGCCGACGCAATCGAAACGTCACCCGGTGCCGAAGACGTGAACGTCGGGCAGTGCAGCGCGCCCGTGCCATTGGTCTGGCGCACCGTGAACGAAATGACGGCTTCACTCGGGAACTGCGCCGACACCCGCCACGTCACCAACGTATCCTGCGTGAGCGACAGGACGTAATGATCGTCGTCGCGGCGATTCTCCAGGTTTGCCCCATTCAGAAAGCTGTACGTTCCGCTTCGACCGCAGCCGCTTTGCCCGCAAGCAATCGGCGTTGCCGCCCCCGCGTCGCTTCCACTGGTCACGTCGCTGCAGCCGCGATTGATGACATCGACATAGTTCGCCAGACAATCGGGCTCATTCTCAATGTTACCGCCCGAGCCCTGCAAACAATTCGCGACAGAACAGATTACACAGTCGGTCCGCGACGCACACGCCAACGCGCTCCACGTTTGCGTCAACACATTGTCACAATCCGCACGCAGCACACCGTCGGTGCAAACGCCGGTCGACACATCGCAGCACGACCCCAATGGGCCGGGCGACCCCAACAACGTAATCGGAAAGCTGAAAATCGATGTTCCAAACTGCCCGCAAAGTGTGTCATCAATGCAGGTCCCGTTGCCATCGGCCGCGGCAAAGCATGCCGACGACGAGCCCACATCACCCGCGTCATTCGGATAACCGACCAGAAGCCACGATGCATCCGGGTTGTCGCATTGCACTTGCACCCACAAGGTGTCATCCACCGCGAGATAGGCCGGATCGACCGTGAGCGTCTGGATGCGCTCCACCGTGTCGTTTGGGATCGCCGGAAAAATGCCGTCGGCGATGACACTGGCCCCCGAGGCATCCGGGCATCGGCTCCAAAGCCGCACGCGCAGGTTGTAGGTCGCCGCACCGCCATTTCGCATCAGGCCGTAGGTGCGCACCTGAACCCCGCAGATGAAGCGATCCGCGCCGCCGAAAGGAAGCGTGCAATCGTCAACAGTATTGTCACTTGGGGCAGCGCCGCCGAAGGTGTAACCGAACAAGAACGCGCCCGTCGCCGGGCCATTGTGATAGACAACGGACTGACAAGGAGCCGCGGCGCGGGCCGCGAGTGCCTCGTCGCTTGTGGCCAACGTCACCTGATTTGCCGGCGCAATCCGCGACAAGTCCGGCCCGCTTGCCGAATCAATCGCACGTTCAGGCGACCGATCGTCACCGGCCAGTACGCCGCCAACACACACCATCACGGCCGCGACAATCGCCGCTACGCGCAAAACACCTGATATTGTCACAATGGGAGTCCTTCCAGAGACCGAAAACGCGGGAACCGCCCCGAACACTGACTCGCACACACCATCATACCGGCTTGGGGATCACCGATTCAAGAATTGACATACGCAAACTTTATGGCATCAGGGTCGTCAAAAACGCTGAAATATCGCGCCCATCAACGAATCCATCACTGTTCACATCCACACGCCGCACGTCGCATCCTGAATACTGGCCAAGCAGAGCGTCTACCATGGGCCACACATCCGCGTCCGTCACTGATCCACTGCAGTCCGCATCGCCCGGAAGCGGCGGCAAGTACGTAACTGTCAAAGTCGGCCGTTGCGCTACGATTGAAGCCTCGCGTGATTCAAACCGCTTCGCCGTGTTTGTCATCGACTCGTTGCCGAGCACGATCCACCCGTGATTCATCGCCGACCCATCCACCCACGCCTGCACATCCGCGACAAGGGAGAGCGTCGAACCCCAAACATAAAACTCATTCGCCGCATCGACCACTGTGTTCGCGCTCGATGCCGGCGCGAAATCTCCACCCGCCGTTCCCCAGAACCCGGCCGGACTGAACGTATGCAACCACGTTGCATCACCCGCTGCGGCCGGCGCGCCCAATCCTCCCGGCGGCGCGGCAACCGATGTGGACTCCCCCCAGTCCGACATCACACGATGCAGATTCATGGTCTGAGCGCCGCCCGACGAAAGCGAGCAGTGCATGGTCAGCGAAACACTTTGGATGTAGGAACCGGCCGGTATCGATGAGACGTCAAAGCGGATCAACGCTCGCCGAAGAAAATCGGTCGTTTGGCCTGTTCGGCCGGAGAAGAAATGTTCGCCCGCGCCATTGCTAAGTGCCCCGGTTGCGCTTTCGTAAAGCGTGTTGTCCGCGACCGGCGCGAGAATCGCCTGATCCGCGCGCACCGCACATGCCGCAAACAGGATGATGCATGAAGCAAATCGACCCCCAAGACGCATAGCCTCTCTCCCCTCCCAATTATACCCGCCGATGCGCCGGCCTTCGTCCGCAAATACGTACCGTGCGAACCATACCGCCCGTCGTACGTATCAACTCGACGCATCCGGCGCACGCGCCTACACTGCCGATACCCACACACATGCCGCAAATCGATGTTCACAACCTGACCAAGACCTTCAAAGTGCCCGAGCGCGAAGGCGGCATCGGCGCCGCCATGAAAAGCCTCATCCGCCGCAAGCAGAAAGAGGTCCATGCCGTCTGCGATGTGAGCTTCTCCGTCGCACAGGGCGAGATCGTCGGCTTCCTCGGCCCCAACGGTGCCGGAAAAACAACCACGCTCAAAATGCTCTCCGGCCTGCTACACCCGACCAGCGGCTCGGCAACGGTCATGGATCGCGTCCCATGGAAGCGCGAAGCGACGTACCTCCGCCGCATCAGCATGTTGATGGGCCAACGCTCGCAACTCCAGTGGGATCTGCCTGCGACCGACTCGTTCTACGTTCACTCCGCGATTTACGACATCCCGCGCGACCAATATCAGCAGACACTTGACGAACTCGTCGCCCTCCTCGACATCGGCAGCATCCTGAAAAAGCAGGTACGCACCATGTCGCTTGGCGAGCGCATGAAGTGCGAGATCTGCGTGTCGCTCCTGCATCGGCCATCCGTACTCTTTCTCGACGAGCCGACCATCGGTGTTGATATCACCATGCAAAGCCGCATTCGCCAGTTCATCGGCGAATACAACCGCAAACACGGCGCGACAATCATCCTCACGAGTCACTACATGGCCGATGTTGTCGCCCTGTGCAAACGAATCATTGTGATCGATCACGGGCGAATCCTGTTCGACGGCAAGCTCGATGCGCTTAGTGAGAAGCTCGCCCCGTTCAAGGTCATCAAGATCGATCTCGATCGCGACATCGGCGCGTTTGACTTCGCGTCGTTGGGCGATGTGCTGGTGCGAGAATCCCGCAAGGTGGAACTTCGCGTGCCCCGGGCCAACGCCCCGGGCGTCGCCGAACAACTGCTCTCCCAACTGCCCGTGCAGGACCTCACCATCGAAGACCCGCCGATCGAGCACGTCATCGAGAAGGCATTCGGCACGAAGCCGGAAAAGACGGTGGACGCATGAGACGCCTTGCCCGTGCTGTCTTCGCCCTGCTCCGTGTCGAGATCGCCACGATGTTGCAGTATCGCGGCGAGATCGTGCTCTGGTCGACCTGGGGCCTGGTCAATCCGCTCGTTCTCTACGCCATCTTCAAAGCCGGCGCAATGGGCAACGACAACCACCAGATGGCCGGCCTGACCGTTCCCCAGATCGCCGCGTACTACTTCGCCATGATGATCGTCGGCCACGTCACCGCGGCATGGGATACCCACGAGATGAGCTGGTACATCCGCACCGGCCGCATGTCGGCAATGCTTCTGCGGCCGATCCTCCCGATGTGGAAGTCGATGGCCGGCAATATCGCATACAAAGTTTGTACGCTCGCATTCGTCGGGCCGATGTGGATTCTCGTCGCGTTTCTCATTCGCCCGGAGTTCAACGCCACACCGAAGCAATTCATGCTGGGACTTCTCGCCGTCGTGCTGGCGGGGCTGATGAACTATTTTCTCACCTACGTCGTCGCCATGGTCGCCTTCTGGACGACCAAGCTCGACGCAGTCGGCGAAATCTATTTCGGCCTGGCGATGTTCGTCGGCGGCCGGCTGGCGCCGCTTGATGCACTACCCGGGCCGATTCGCGCCGTGGCCGACGTGTTGCCGTTCAAATATATGGCCGCATTTCCGGTGGAGTTGCTGATGGGGCGCATCACGGTCGAGGCCGAGGCGATGCGCGGGCTCATGGTGCAGGCGGTATGGCTCGTGGCGTCGCTCATTCTCTTTCGATGCCTGTGGGCCGTCGCACTGAAGCGTTACACAGCGGTGAGTGGATAAGACGCATGCTCAGACGACCGTTGAAATTGATGGGGCTGTTCCTCAAGGTCAGCGTGCTAAACGTCGCGGCCTATCGCTTCGACATGCTCGTGCGTGTGTTGGTTTCGCTGATGCACCTCGTCGCGGATCTTGGTTCGGTCTGGATCATCTTTCACAATACAAAGTCGGTCGCCGGTTGGACCGCCGCACACATGATGGTCCTCGTCGGCGTCTTTCGCATCGTCGCCGGCGGCATTCGCATCCTGATCGTTCCTAACATGCGCCGCGTTCTGGAGGACATCATGGAGGGCACGCTCGATTTCGTCCTGCTTCGCCCCGTCAATGCACAGTTTCTCGTCAGCATTCGCGAAGTCGTCGTGTGGCGAATCGTCGACATCGTCCTCGGCGCAGCCGTTTCGGCGTATGGCTGCTATCGACTGAACGGCCACGTGCCGATTCAATCCGTCCTTCTGTTCGTACTCATGCTCGGCGCGGGCTTTACCATTGTCTATTGCTTCTGGCTCATGCTCGCCACGCTCTGCTTCTGGTTCGTGCGCATTCAGAATATTGAAATGGTCTTCTGGAACGTCTTCGAAGCCGGGCGCTTTCCCATTCAGGTCTATCCAAACTGGTTGCAGTGGACGCTGACGTACCTCATCCCCCTTGCCTTCATCACCACATTCCCCGCCATGGCCGGATCGGGAGATCCGTCCAAGATCAGCCCGCAAATCGTGCTCACCGCGATTTTCATGGCCGGTTTAATGTTTTTCCTCTCAAGCTGGTTCTGGCGCATCGGCCTGCGACGCTACAGCGGAGCCTCGGCCTGACAATTTTCCCGGCCCATGCGTTGGTTTCGACCACCCATCGCGTTACAATCAGCAACGGCTGCAAGTCTTTTCGCCCGTGATTCTGTCGACATGTCGCATGACGGAGGCGGTCGGCGATGCACCTCATGATTCTCGAAAACAAGCGGCTGCGTACCACGCTGCGCCCCGAGCAGCCCGTGGTTTCCATCGGCTCGGCCCCCGATTGCGGCATTCATCTCCCCGACCCGCGCATCGGCAAACATCAGGCCACATTGCAGCGCGAAGTCGACGGCTCGTGGTGGTTGGAAATTATCGAAGTCGGCGTCCCCGTCACGTTGAACCGCGCCGTCCAGCGAACCCGCGCCAAACTACGCCACGCAGACGAAATCGAAGTCGGCACTTTCTCCATCCGCTTCTTCATGGAGCACCGGCAGACCTCCGAGGAGTTGCAACGCGAACGAATGGTCGCCCTCTCCCGGCAGCATGGCGAGACGCTTCCACTCGGCGCCATCGTGCAAAAGGCCGAACACCCGGTCACCGTCGCCAAGGAGCAATTGGAGCAACTCACGCTCCTCGGCTTGAAACTCGCGACCGTCGAAACCATACGCGATCTCCTTCCCGCCGCGATTCGGGCCGCTCTCCGCATCGTTGGCGGCCGTCGCGCCTGGATCGGCGTCCGTCCCAACGACAAGAGTGCGTTCGCATGGGGCCTCGGCCTCACTGATGCCGGCCAACCCTGCGACCGCCCCGCCTTTTCGCAGATCATGGAGCCGACCTGCCTTGCGAACACGCATTACATCTGCTGCCCGAATGCGCCGGTACCGTCGGCGCGCTCCGCCATGGCCGTGCCGCTGGCCTGCGACGGTGGCAACCTCGGCATGATCTACATCGAGAACGATTCCGCCGACGCCGCTTACGACGACGCCTCGTTGCATGCCCTGTCGGCGCTGGCTTGCTGCGTCGCCCGCCCCATCGAAAACACCCTGCGCCGCGCCACGGCCAAGCGACAGGCCGTCGTCAGCACGGAGCAGACCATTGCCCGCGTCACGCAGGACGGCCTCACGCCACGAGCCATGCCGCAATGGGAAGAATTGCAGATCGCCGCCTATCGGCAAATGGGCACGGCGAAGTGCAGCGATCTCTACGACCTCGTGCAACTCCCAGACAAGACAGCATCCATCATGATCGCGCGCCTCTGCGTCGAAGGCGTCGCCATGCCGCGCTATCTTGCCGAGGTTCGCGCTGCATTTCGTGGTGCCTCGCTGCACAACGATGCGCCGCATCTATTCTGCCGCGCCCTGAATTGGATGATTGTTTCCGCCGAAGGAAAATGCCGCGTTGATCTTGCGACGGCGTGGATCAATCCGCAAACGGGCAAAGTGCAAGCCTGCGTCGCCGGAGAAGGCGCGTCGCTTGTGAGAATCAGCGCCAACGGCGCAGTGGCGCCGGTCGTTGCGGCAGCCGCGCCGGCCATCGGCAGCGCCCGTGGCACGGCGTACGAAGCGACCGCACTCTCGCTCGCGCCAGGCGACACGCTTCTTTGGGCATCGGCCGGTCTGAACGCCGCCACCGGCCCCGACGAAAAATCATTTGGCGTCGAAGGGCTGCAGGAACTGATCGCCGACGGCGTGGGCGATCGCCCCGGCGCGCTGCTCAACGAGTTTCAATCCGACTTCACCGAGTTCACCGCATCGGGCGCCTGCCCGGAGGATGTCACGGTCCTTCTGGCCCGCTGGAAATAGCCTCAAAGCTCTTCGATTTCGGATCGCCCTGCCGCATCGACACCAGGATGCCGATCAAAATCAACGCGCCGCCAAGCCCCTGCGGCCACGTCAGCCGCTCGCCGAGAAACATGTACGCGATCGCACACGCCGCAATCGGCTCTCCAAGGATGCACACCGCGATGATCGTCGCCGTCGCATGGCCGAGCGCCCAGTTCAGCGCCCCATGTCCGATGAGCTGCGGCACAAGCGCGAGGAGTGCAAACATGATGTAAGCACGCGGCGGGTACTCCCAAACGCGATCTCCGCTGAACGCCGCGATCGCGATCAAAAACACGGCCGCCACGCTGTAAACCACGAGCACGTACGACCAGACATTCAGCTTCGCCCGAATTCGCCGCCCGGAGAGCAGATAGCAAGACATCATCACCGCCCCGCAGAGCGACATGAAATCGCCGTACAGGCTTCCGCCGGTGCCGTGCCGGTCGAGCAGCGCAATCACACCGCCGCCCGCCGCCGCAAGAACAATGCCCGCGATGAGTTGCCAGTGCAGCCGCTCTTTGAGAAAGAGAAACGACGCCAAGCCGACGAAGATCGGATTCGTCGTGACAATGACGACCGAACTGAGCACCGACGTGCTGCTCAGCGATGTGATCCAGAAGAAAAAGTGCGCCCCGAGAAAAATTCCTGAAAGCGCCGCAGGTCCCAGACATTCGCGCGGAATATCGAACACACGCCGCCCGCGCACCGCAACAGCCAACGGGACGACCACCAGTGTCGCCAATCCCATTCGCGCGGCTGCAATCACCGATGCCGAAGCACCATCCTCCATGCATACCTTGATGAACACGGCGGCCGTGGAGATCGACAACACGCCGACGGCAAGACCCAATGGCAGGAATCGAGGCTGTTTCACACGGGGGATAGTGCGTCGAATCGCCGCCCGCCGCCACTACGACAAAATGTGTTGGAAATTACCCACCCGCCGCCGCGCGCGGGTAATAAAGCCCAATGTCCGCAGGCGAACGGTTATCGGCCACCCTCCATACTGCCATCAATTGCGATACATCCATCATCCCAATCAGCCTTTACGACGATTCGAGCATGCAATTCTGATCCGCCCCATCCCGGTGGCATGCCGCGTGCCATTCTTCACCATGGAGCGGGTCAATGCGTCGCTCCCCAAGCCTGACCTGCTCGCCGAACACCTCGCCGGGGGTATCTACTGGAGGTGTTCTTTGGAGCCCGCTGAAAACATCCCAACTATGACAGACATCGAAATGCAATCCACACTCAGTGAAACAAACTATATCCTCAAACGCTGGCGCTTCGCGGCATCGGCGGGCGGCTTCATGTGGGTTCAGCCCATCGGCCCCAAGCTCGCGCCGGAGGAATTGGCCGGCTTCATTGCCCTGCTCAAGCGCGGGTGCATGGACGGCTTCCCCCAATCGCTGCTCTTTGACTTCAATGACATCGAAATCGTCGGTGCGCAGTGGACCGTCGTCGAATCGCTATTGGTGGATTTGGCCCACACCATGGGTGCGCGCTATCGCGTGACCTCCAACCACAAGCGCCCCGCGTCGGCCATCCTGCTCTATCGAAATGCGAGTGATCCCGTCCCCATGAAATCGCCGGCAGTCCCCGCAGCCTGACAATCACCTGCCCCCTCATCCTCCCAAATGAACGCGGGCGTCGCACAAACCCTCATCCGTGCGACGCCCGCCATGGTTTTTACTTCAATCGCGATGTCAGCTTAACAGCGCCGCGACCAATGCGTTCAGGTCCACGTCGTCCACATCGCCGTCATCATCCATGTCCGCCGAGCACTTCTGCTGCGTCGTCACCGAACCCGGCGCAATGTAGGCCTTGGTGAACCCATCTACATCCGCGCCATCGACCTTGGTGTCGTTGTTGATATCACCATTCACGGATCCGGCACAGCTCGACGACGCCAGAATCTCAACATCGTCGATATTCCAGCCCGAGCGCGTAACCGAGCCGTCGGTCGTGCCGAGGCCCCATCGGACATACACGGTCGGCTGATTGTCCGCGACCGCCGCGATGTTGTACGTCACCTGCGACCACGCGGTGTCCTGGAAGGTTCCGCCGGCATGGTTGTAGACCGTCGTCCACGTCGTGCCGTTGTTCGAAACCTGGATGTTCGCATGGTCATACGTCGCGCTCTCCATACCGTTCCACTTCTGGAACCGCAGCTTCGAGTTGACGAAGCCGCTCATGTTGATCGCAGCCGTCGTCAGATACTCGGTCGATCCAAGGCTGTTCGGATAACACCCCGCAAGGTTGTATCCGTACACATTAGCACCCGTGACCGGTGACGCCGGATCTCCGCAGGCTCCCTGTGGTGCGCCGAAAGCCCACCCACCCTGCACCGTCCAACCCGGATTGGCGTTTAACGGATAACTGTAAACCACCGATGGCGGCGGCAGGCAGGATCCCGATGCGATCTTCAGCGTCCACGAGTTCAGCGTGCCGACGTCGCCGCCGGCCTGATCGGCCACGCGCAGCGTCCACGTGCCATTGACCTGTTCGCCGTTGAACGTCGCCAGGGCCTCCGCCGGAATAAGCGGTCCGCTGTCGTCGTACGTGCCGACAATGTTGTCGGTCGTGCCGCCGGTGCGGTTATGCAGGATGATCGTCGTGCCAATCGGCGACTGAAGCGTGATATACAAATCGCCCTGATAGGTGTGCGTGATGTTGATATCCACGTTCACGTCGGCGATGCAGTAGCTGTCGGTGACATTGATCGTGCTCGTCGTCGTATTGTTATCTGTGATATTCTGCGGAACATCCGTCGCCGAGTACGAGTACCGACCCACATCCAGCGATACCGGCCGCGACGTATTGCCGCTGCCACCGCTGGCGTTGGTGATCGTGACAGTTCCAGTGTAAAGCCCCGCAGCCAGCGAATTCGCCGCCGCAGAGTAGCCGATGGTCACATTCGTGTTCGCGCCCAAGCCGTTCAGGTTGATGTTCACCGGCCCGGCCACGCCGTTGATCGAGATCCACGGCTGATCCGACGAGATCGTGATGTTCACCGGAGTCGGCTGCGTGCTGGTCAGGGTGTAGACCTGCGTCGCACCGAACGGCCCACCAACCGGGCCACCCGCCGCGAGGCCGTTCGCCGGCGTCGTGGTGAAGCCCGTCTGGCCGACCTCAATGGTGTGCACGCGATCCATCGTGATGTTGTTCGTCGTATCGAGGAATCGCACGGTCGTGCTGTAAACACCCGCCGGCAGCGCGTTCGCCGCCGTTGTGTCGATTGCAATCGTCACATTCGTGGATTGCGTCGGGTTCAGCGTGCCTCCCAATGGGCCGGCACCACCGTTCATCGTGAGTGGCGCGGTTCCGCCGCCGACGAAACTCACGGTGTAATTCGCCGGATCGGTCCCCGGATTGCTGATGGTGTACAGCGTCGAGGAGTTCGTGAACGGCCCACCCACGACGCCGACGCTCGTCACGTTGCCCGTCGGCGAGGTCGAAAGACCCGCGCCGCTGATCGTGTCGACGGCCGTTGCGCCGGTATTACCCGGGTCCAGCCAATCCGACAATCGCGATGCCGCCGTTCCACCACCGGTCCACGACCGCGAGATTCGGCCGTAACAATCTGACAGATTGTCACCCGTCTGGCTGCACGACGAAGGTCCGCCATGAAGCTGACCAATGACGCGCTTGTTATTGTCGAAGAGCGGCGAACCGGATGAACCCGGCTCGGTCACACCGAGCGACCAATACACCGAGATGTGCGAATTGTCGCCGGGCCCCGGGAATGCCGAGCAGCCCCAACTCGAACCGTGCGACGGTCGATCCGGTCGATCGGCAATGTCGTACAGCGAGATTCGCTTTTCATCCGTACTCGGATGGTGAATGCAGGCACCACTCGGCGGGTTGGCACCGGTGTTATCCCAGCCCAGATAAGAAACCATGAACACCGGGTTGATCGGCGCGTTAAATTCCGCGAGTGTGAAGTCCGATGTGGCGAACGCGGCCCGGAACGTTGCGCCCGTCGAGAACTCTGCGAGTGATCCATCGCCGACCCCGCCGCCGCCCGGAATCCCGCGACAGGTCGAGTTTTCGTAATTCCAGAACGCCACGAGCGATGCCGCGTTACCGCTGTTGATACCGCAGTGATTCGCCGTCAGGAAGTACGGCTTTCGATCGTTCGCCGTATTGTTCAGCAGCGATCCGGTGCAGAAGCGACTTCCACCCGTCGAAATAACGGCGACGGCCGGCACCTGCAATTGCCAAGGGGCCGCCGTCGAACATGCCACGTCCACGTTGCACGAGCCGGATCGCGGCGTCACTTCGTTCGGATCCATAATGGACGCGAATCGTCGATAGCCGACGTTTAGCGAGCCAACCTCCAGCGAATACCGGCCAAGCATCGCCGTCGGAATCGTCAGTTCAATGACGATGTCATCGCCCGCGACCGGCGGCGTCCAAAGCTGCCGTGCCGGATTATTGTCGGCGTCGTTAAAAGGGCGAATCGAATTCCGCCCATCCGCTGAACGAACCACCAGCGACGCGCCCGGAGGCATTTCATATTGCGTGAACCCGATATTGAGGGACACGGCCCCCGGCGACGACACGCGCAACCGCCACAGCCTCGTTTCTGGAGACAAAACATCCCATGTTCCACCCGTGTCCGGCGTGATCGACACCGGGTGCGGCAATGCATAACGCGGGGCGAGTCCTTCCGCCGCTTCCTGATCATCAATGATCTGCATCACGTTGCGATCCACCGTCGGCACCTGCACGTGCGACACGTCGTCAATCGAAGTAATCTTTGGCGTGTTCGGCGCGGCCTGAAGACCGCTCACGAAAATGGCGCCAACGATGGCAATACTTAATGCGAATGTTCGCAGTTGCATGTTAATACTCCCGGGAATCGCCCCGCGCGAAGACAAAGGCAGATTGCTCCGACCAGGGCTTGGTCGATGTGATGGTTCCACCCACGATTCGAATGAGTTTACCGGATTTCCTAGTCCGATTCAATCCCCACCGAACGATTCCTGCCCCTGCCGCACGAAAATATCGATGAGCACGATCCGGATTCCGATAGAATCCGCGCAAGGCGCACAAAAACCATGACTATTTATATTTGCTACGAACCGGATATCCGCGTTTGCGCCGACCGCCTTGACGCGTGGACCTCGACCAACCGCGAACGCGATCGCTATGACGCCCGCGATTCGGTTTCCGTCAACTCGCCCGAGGCTGACGTTCTCAAAGAATTCATCCGAGAACAGATCGCGGCGTGCGATGTCGTGGTGTGCATCATCGCCGGGGGAACATTCCACAACGAATGGATCAATTGGGAAATCCGCGAGGCCCTCGCCATCACGCCGCGCAAAGGCTTCGTCGGCATCCTGCTAAAAGACTTCTACGAAATCCCCGACGCCCTCAAGAACCAGGGCGCTATGTTCACACCGTTCATGAAAGACAACCTCGAAGCCGCCATCGAGTGGGCCGCGCAAAACCAACCCGGCAGCGAGGACTACACGCTGACCGATGACCCGTGCTGAAACGCACGAAAGCATCGAACGCTACGGAAGCACGATCATGCAGCCCGCCCCCGGCGGGTTTCCGGTTGTGTATCCGCTGTAAGTCGGCGGGCCGCCGTTATTACATTCGCGATAGCCAGTCACCAGCGTCGTCTCCTGATCCTGCGAGCCGCTTGCGCCACCGAAGATCAGCGTGCAGGTCAGCCCGCTCCCGCCGCAACTGTCTTCCCATCGCAAAAAGTCACCCGTCGTCACACAAGTCATCTTCACGGTGGTGCCCGACTTGAATTGCATGTTGCGGAAGCCCAATTTGTTCGGCGCGGCGATCGGCCCGCTCGAACTAAACGGCGTGTTGAAATTGCTGGTGGAAGCCGGAAGCCCAAGTACCGTGGGTACCGTGAACTCCCACTGCACGTTCGTCACACCCCATAGATAGAGAAGAATCTGCGGCATCCGCTGGAAATTGACCGTTACCTCGCCGCTTATCGAATTCGTAAATGTCGCAACCCCCGCCTCCGTGCCTATCGTGGTCGCACCCGTGAAACTTAAGAACTCCACCAGGTTGTCCGATGGCGCAGGCGCCGAACCCACCGGCCACTGTGTCGTGCCGAAGTTGCCCTCCCATTCCACCGCGATAATCGTCGCAACTTCGCCCGCTTCCAGATTGAATGTCCTCGACACATCGCCCGGTGTGTCATTATTCTCAATTTCCGTATCGGCGAATCCAGCGCCGCGCAGCGTCGCCGGATCGGCGGCCTCCGCTCGCGTCACTGCCCGGCTGCCGACCCACACCACCGCGCGCATGTACTGCTCGACACCCAGCGCGCCATGAATCGTCACTTTGACGCCGCTGCCGTCACCACCACCATCATCGTCGCCACCCCCATTGTCATCTCCGTCTCCTTGCGGACAGGACATGCCGCTCATGCCCATGGCAGCAGACATCATGACAAGGCACCAAACACGAATGGCATATCGCATCATGGAACATACTCCGGCGAGGTTTCGGGCGAACGGCCCAATTGTACCGACTTCGGCTCGGCCAATTCAATGACGGTGTAAAGCAGCGTTACGGAGCGGTCTGTTATTGAATGGGCTCACCCTGCCGGATCATCCATGCCGACGGATGCTGCGTCATGCCGATGTGGCCGTAGTAGTCGCGAGCCTTCGGAGCAGCCAGCAGCGTGAGATAACACTTGGGGCCGCCCGCTTCGAGCGTACGCCGCAGGAGTTCCTTGCCGATGCCCAGTTTTTGATGTGACAACCGTACGGCCAGATCGCTGCAATACGTCGCATAGTGAAAGTCGCTCATGCACCGCGAGATGCCCACAAGCAAGTCGCCATCCCACGCCGAGATGACGAGATTCGCATTGCGAAGCATCCCCTCCATGCACGCGCGATCATCCACCGGCCGCCGCTCGCCAAGCGTGGAGGCGCGATAGAGATCGATGACAGTATCAAGATTAAGGTCGTTGCCGGTGCGATAGGTAATCACACCGTGGATTGTACTGCGGCGACGATTCTCACTTGGCCCTTGGGACCCTTGACCCCTCGGACCCTTTGCAATCAGCACAACGCCGCGTACGTGAAGATCGTCAGTACGAGCACCTTGGCCCGCCGGCTGAAGAAATCAGTGATTATGTCCGCCATGAACAGCACCACGGTCTCTCCCTCGCGCTCGCCGCCGACATCCCCATGCCGACGGCCTCTCCCTCTGCCCAGCGATACTGCAAGGCCGGTTCCAGACGAGGCGTTGCACTCGTGACGCTGCTAAGAGGGCGTGAATGCGAGAGTTGCAGGCGTGGGGCTGATAACGCACGACGTGCGTCGGGGTGGGCCTATACCGTCATGTCGCGTTTTGGCAACATCCGGCGCTACGCCTATGATGCCGGGCCGCAACGCGGATGTTGCTTAGGTTTCCATTGGAGCATGACATGACGGCTGACTTTGCATGGCTCACACACAACAGTCTGGAAATCTATGAGAAGTACGCAGGAAAATGGATCGCGGTCTGTAACTGCGAGGTGGCGGGTTTGGGTGACTCAGCGACCGAAGCTGCGGCGCAGGCCGAGTCAAGATACCCTAATGCTAGTTATCTCTTTGAATATGTCGATCCGAATCCGGATCGAATCTGATGCTTGGCCGCAACGCAGCTAGTCCAGCAAGACCTTTATTGGGATGGTTCAGGATACAAAGGTTGTAATTAGAATGCCCAAAGACGCAACCAAAATGGAAAAAATCGTCGCCCTCTGCAAGCGGCGCGGTTTCATCTTTCAATCCTCCGAAATCTACGGAGGCATCAACGGTTTCTGGGATTACGGGCCGCTCGGCGTCGAGCTGAAGCGCAACATCAAGGACGCCTGGTGGCAGGACATGGTCCGCAACCCGCCCATCGGCCCCGATGGCAAGGAAGTCGCCATGGTCGGCGTCGACTGCTCGATCATCATGAATCCGAAGGTCTGGGTCGCCAGCGGGCATGCGACGGGGTTTGCGGATCCGATGGTGGATTGCAAGACCGATGGGTGCAAAGGCCGCTTCCGCGCCGATCAGATCGCCGACGCCCAGTGCCCACTCAAACCAAGCAAATGCCCCGGCCAGCACGACAAATGCCAACTCACCGAGGCCCGTCAATTCAACCTGATGTTCGAGAGCTTTGCCGGCGCGATTCAAGACGAAGCCAACAAAGTCTGGCTCCGCCCCGAAACCGCGCAGGGCATCTTCGCCAACTTCAAAAACGTCTGCGACTCCACGCGCGTCAAGATTCCCTTCGGCATCGCCCAGGTCGGCAAGGCCTTTCGCAACGAGATTAACCCGCGCAACTACACCTTCCGCTCCCGCGAGTTCGAGCAGATGGAAATCGAGTTCTTCTGCCACGACAAGGATTCGCTCAAGTGGTGGGAGTGGTGGCGCGATGTGCGCATCAACTGGTACAAATCCCTCGGCCTGGCCGGCGAGAATCTCAAGCCGCGAAATCAGGACGACAAGGAACTCGCCCACTACAGCAAGGCCTGCACCGACATCGAGTATTACTTCCCCTTCGCCGATGAGCCGCAGGAGTTGGAGGGCGTCGCCCATCGCGGCTGCTTCGACCTGACGCAGCACCAGCAGCACAGCGGCAAGGATCTCTCGTACTTCGACGACGAGAGCAAGGAACGCTTCACGCCGACCGTCATCGAGCCCTCCGCCGGGGCGGACCGCAGCACGCTGGCCTTCATCTGCGAGGCCTACACCGTCGACGAGACACGACCATCCCCCGAACTGATGAAATTCCACCCGCGACTCGCCCCGATCAAGGCCGCTGTATTTCCACTCGTCAACAAGGACGGCCTCCCCGAAATCGCCGAGCCGATCTTCCGCGAAATCAAGAGGCATTGGCCCGCGCAGTACGACGGCAAGCAATCCATCGGCAAGCGCTACGCCCGCATGGACGAAGCCGGCACGCCCTACTGCTTCACCATCGACGGCCAGACGAAGGACGACGGCACCGTCACCGTCCGCGACCGGGACACGGGGGGGCAGGAGCGGATCGACAAATCGAGGGTCGTGGATTACCTGCGAGAGAAGCTGCTGCGTAGTTGAATCACGCAGGCTCGCATGACGACTACTTATTTCATTCCCATGTCAATTTTTGTTGATTCCGGCCGCTGAATTTTGGAGAATAGGGGCTGGGGCAGGGAGTGGGCCGTTCGCTGGCCGACCGGGGGACGCCAGTTGTTCTTGTTGGGAGGGCTCATCATGCGAACGAGGCAATGCGTTTTTGTCACGGCCGTGGCGTGGCTGGCAGGTGTCAGCGTGCCGGCGCACGGACAATGCAGTCCCGGTGAAGTCGTCAGGCGTAACGCTTCGGATGGCGCCATGAACGACAATTATGGTATTTCAGTCTCTATTTCAGGTGACTCAGCGGTCGTCGGTTCCTGGGGGGCCGACACGCCTGGCGGCGCTGATGCGGGCGCGGCGTACATACTGATTCAGAGCGGAGCCACCTGGACCGAGCAGGCCAAGCTCACGGCGCTCGACGGGGCCCCACTCGACGCGTTCGGCATTTCCGTCGCGATCTCCGGCGATACGGCCGTCGTTGGCTCGTTTCTCGACGACACCACATCCGGCGTGGATGCCGGCTCGGCGTATGTTTTTGTGCGAGACGGCACGATGTGGGCACAACAAGCCAAACTCACCGCGCTCGATGCCGCCACGAATGATCAGTTTGGAATTTCGGTGGCAATTGAGGGTGACACCATCATCGTGGGAGCCGAAGCCGACGACACACCCGGCGGCATTGACTCCGGCTCGGCCTACGTCTTCACGCGCAGCGGAACGGTTTGGACTCAACAAGCCAAGCTCATTGCGTCCGACGCCGCGGCCGGCGATCGGTGCGGATACAGCGTTGCGATTTCAGGGAACACGGTTGTGGCGGGCGCCCAGGAAGATGACACACCGGCGGGGTCCAATGCCGGTTCGGCCTATGTGTTCACTCGATGCGGCGTGGTCTGGTTGCAGCAGGCCAAGCTGACGGCGACGGACGGAGCGGGCAACGACACATTCGGCGTGTCCGTGGCAATTCAGAATGACACAGTGGTCGTTGGGGCGAATGCGGATGACACGCCACAAGGGGCGAATGCCGGCTCCGCCTATGTGTATTCGCGAAGCGGTGCAACGTGGGCACAACAAGAAAAGCTGACGGCGGCGGATGGCGCAAGCGGCGACCAGTTCGGAATCTCCGTGGCGCTGTCCGGCGATACGGTGGTTGTCGGGGCCTACAACGACGATCCTCCCAGTGGTTCCAACGCGGGCACGGCCTATCTGTTTACACGCTCCAGCGACCCATGTACGGCCCCATGGGTGCAACAGACAATAATTGCAGCATCGGACGGTGCGGCAAATGACGTCTTTGGGTATTCGGTCGCACTGTCGCAGGACTCGGCAATCATCGGCGCTTTTTCCGCCGACACCGCCGGCGGAGCCAACGCAGGCGCGGCCTATTTCTTCAACCTGAATTGTGACAACGATTCAGACGGAATCATCAATAGCCTCGACGAGTGCCCCGGCAATGCTCCCGGACTGAAGGTTGATCCCGCCGGCCGACCTCTTCGCGACTGCAACCAAGACTGCATCGTCAATGCAGCCGACGTTCAGTGCATCGTGAATGAAATGCTCTCACAGTGAGAAGTTAAGCCGGAGTCGGTTTATGATCTTTCGAGTCATTCATGTCATATCCGCTTTGTCCGTGCTCATTGCCCCACTAAGTCTCGCCACCCCACCCGGCGGCACCCTCATCCCAATCAACAACCCCGGCTTTGAAGTCAACCCCGCCCCGCCCAACTGCTTCGTCGGCCTCCTCCCCACCGGCTGGGCACTCTACGATCCCAACGGTATCCACGACGGCGCCGTCGACGCCGTCGGCGTTCTCGACACGCTCCCCGGCGGCCCGCACTTCATCAACGGCGCGCCGGAAGGATCGCAAGTGGCGCTCGTGTTTCTTCAAGGTGACATCGGCGGCGGCCACGTTGGCTTGCAACAAACTCTTGCAGCGACACTCCAAGCCAACACGCGCTACACCCTGCGCGTTCAGATCGGCGACATCGCCTCGGGTCAGGGGCCTCCGCCTTGCGACGTGTTCGGTTCTTTCCACCTCGACGGCTTCCCTGGTTACCGCGTGCAACTCCTCGCCGGAGGCCAGATGATCGCCGAAGATGACAACACCCTCGCACCACTTCTCGATGACGGTCTGTTCATGCAATCCACGATCTTTCACACCACAGTTGCCAACCCGCCGCAGCTCGGACAACCCCTGGGCATTCGACTGATCAATCTCAACATGATCGACTCCCCGATGGACCCCGGCATCGAGGTCGACTTCGACGACATTCAACTCTGGACCGGCTGCGTCGACGCCGGCGACCTCGACGACAACGGCGACGTCAACACAACCGACCTGCAACACTTCGTCGACGTGCTGCTGCAGCTCGACGCCAATCCGCTTCACCTCAACCGCGCTGACACCAATTGCTCCGGCCAAACCGACGGCGACGATATTGCGCCGTTTGTGGAACTGATTCTTGGCTAATCGCCCAATGCGGGTCGCATTTGAGTGGAGCAGGCGTCCCCGCCTGCCATCGCGTAACCGCAACGAGTCTTCCAATGCAAACCCAACCGGCGCCGCCTGCCCGGCCGTGATTGACATACGAGGCATTGGTTATCATAATTAACCGATCAATTATTCCCTGCGTTTGTTTCTCACCACGAAGGGCCGATCATGAGTGCAATCCCTACGCTCGACCTCGCGTCCGCGGTCACCGTGTGCCCCCTCTGCAAAGTCTCGCGAAAGCCAAAGGCGTTCAAGAAGCTCTTTGACATCCCGGTATGTACCAAGTGCTTCTACAAGCTCGCCAATCGACGGCAATTCGCGTACATCATTGACTCGAGCATCCTCTATGCGGCCTCCTATTTATTTGGCATCATCATTGGCCTGATGTTCCCGGAGGCATTCCTCAGTCCCCCCGACCAATTCACCGCCATGGATGCTTTCTGGATTGTCTGGGGATGGGTTTTCGTTCCGCTGGTGTTCGCGATGAAGGACGGCTTCAGTGGACACTCTCCCGGCAAATGGCTGACAGGTGTGCAGGTGGTGGATCAGTTAACGCGGGAACCCATCGGCTTCCGTCAAAGCTTCAAACGGAACCTATGCCTGATAATTCCAATCGCGCCGCTTATCGTGGCCTTCACGCTCGCCAAGGGCCGGCGCTGGGGCGACAAATGGGCACACACCGAGGTCGTTTGGAAAAAATACCGATTCAAGGCGCCGTTCGATCGACGAGGCATCCTTTGCATGAAGTGCGGCTACGACCTGACCGGCAATGTCTCCGGCCGATGCCCCGAGTGTGGAACGGATATTCCAGCGCCGTTGCGCCTCGCCGCACCTCTGATGCGCCCGGTGATTGCAGCGCCCTGATGATTTAAGGAAGCCGAGGCCCCCTACTTCTCCTCCGCCAGCAACCCATAAAACGCCGCGCTCGCCCGCATGCCGCCCTCGAAATCACTCACGTGGAAAAACTCATTCGGCGAGTGCGCGTTGCACGTCCCCAGACAGTATCCCATCATCAAACTATCCGCCCCGAGCACCTGCTTCAGCATCGGCAGGATCGGCAAACTCCCGCCCTCACGCATCAGCACTGGCTCCTTGCCGAAGCCGACGCCCACGGCCTTGCGCGCCGCCTTCATCCCCTTCGAGTTCACATCCGCCAGATACGGATCGCAGCAGGCATGGCTCTTGATCTCGAACGTCACCGTGTCCGGCATCCGCGCCTTGACCGTCTCTTCAAACAGCCGCTCGATCTCCTCCGACTTCTGATCCGGCACCAGCCGCATCGAAATCTTCGCCCCGGCCCACGACGGAATAATCGTGCTCGACCCTTCCTTCATGTACCCGCCGAAGATGCCGTTCACATCCAGCGTCGGCCGCGCCCA